>NZ_JAHFVG010000029.1 GCF_023264675.1 Rhodococcus sp. (in: high G+C Gram-positive bacteria) | reverse complement strand
CTCGGTCGGGGCGGGTGTTGCGGGCGGATGGGTTGTTGGCGTTGTTGCATGGTGAGCATGCGTTGGAGTGTCGGTGTGATTTGGGGGAGCAGTGTCCGCAGTTCGGGGTGGCGGATGGGGTGGATGGTCGGCGTGGGCCGGTGTTGCAGATTTTGATCGATGTGAAGACGTTGTTGGGGTTGACCTCGACGCCGGCGCGGTTGGCTGATGGGACGCCGATCGATGCGGGCCTGGCGCGGGTGATCGCGGAGGATGCGCGGTGGCAGGGGTTGTTGATGGAGTTGGTGGAGGCTCTCGATGCTCGCACTGCCGGTGAGAACGACGGCGGCGCGGATACGGCCACCGCTACGACGACCGGTACCGAGAGCACGAGCACACCAACGGACAGTAAGCGGTCAGGTAGTGCGCCGACGAGCAGTGCGACGCGCACACCGAATCCGGCGCGCCCCGAGCAGCATCGTCGAGCGGATGAGGCTTCCGGGTCGGATAGTTCGGCGAGGGACGCTGCCCCGACGGACGATGTCGACAAACCCTCGACGGAGGCAACCGACACCGGCGACATCGATACCAGTACGGCGGGCGAGGACCCAGGGACAGCAGCCTCGAGCACCGATGAGTCGAGCAATCCTGCGTCGGGCAATCCTGCGTCGAGCGGCGCTCGGTCACGCGCCGATGAGCCGAACGGTCCCCAATCGAGCAGTACCGAATCGAGCAGTACCGAATCGAACGGGGCGGATCCCGCCACGGCGGCGGAGCGTTCGGAATCTCCAGTAGGAACCGAACCAGCAGGCACTGCGGGAGAAGGGATTCGAGTACCGCGCCTGCTCTACCGGGGACGGATCCGGCCACCGGGAACAGTCCCACCACAACCGAAACCACAAGCAACACAGACACCGGGGGCTGCGGCACCGGGCGCCTCGTCGTCCCCGCAGCACGGGAGCATCAGTGAAGCCGCGCGGGCGCAGGCGATCGCTGCCCTGCTCGCTGCGATCGAACGCGACCCCGCCGCAGCGAACGGGTACTACCCCGACGGTCACGGCGGACACTCGACCCCACCCGCCGGAGCACTGACCTACCGCCCTACCGCGGAGATCGCTGCCCGCGTACGAATGACATACCGCACCTGCACCCACCCCGGCTGCGAGATCCCCTCCACACGCTGCCAACTCGACCACATCGTCGCCTTCGACCACGACAACCCCACACGAGGCGGCTGGAGCATCGAAACCAACCTGCATCCCGCCTGTGCCGGGCACCACCAACTCAAAACAGCGACACTGTGGACCGTCGCCTACCTCCACGGCGGCGCGATCCTGTGGACCAGTCCATCCGGGAACCGCTCGATCAGCCTCCCCGAACTCGGCTGCCCCACCCCACCGCGGACCCGCCGACGCGGCCGCCGCACCGCCGACCCCGAACCCGACATCCACACGCCGACCTGGTGGGAAAAACACATGCCCGAGGGCACCCCCGAACCGACGGCCGCCGATCAACGAGCCGCCGCCACCGATGCTGCACGCACCCGAATCCGGCTACTACGCCGCCGATTCCGCGAACACCGCACCATCGGCAAACTCCGCAGGAACGCCGAACCCCCACCCTTCTGAGGCGCCCGCTAATGTGGACGACATGGATCGCAAGACACTGCTCACATCGGCACTGGCCGCAGGTGGTCTACTCGGCGGTTTCGCCGTCGCGCAGAAGACCAAGAACCGACAACTGGGCGGAGCCGTGCTCGCAGCCGTCGGCGTCGCCTGCACTGCGTCCTGGAACGAGACGGCCGGGCCGAAAGTCGCAGGCGCTCTTCTCGGTACCTACCTTGTGGGCTTCGGCGCTTCACACCCGCTGGCGAAGAAAATCGGAGCCTGGCCTGCCGTCAGCGTCGCCGCCGGAGCAACTGCGGCAGCGTCGCTCGTCCTCACTCGCAACTAGTTCATGCAGACCGGTCAGTTCGCGAACTCACCGGTCCGCGCGAACTGTTCGAGAGCTTCGGTCGGTCCGACGAGGTCCATACCTTGCGCTGCGACCCAATCGTCATCGAAATAGGTTCCGGCATAACGCTCTCCGCCGTCGCACAGCAGAGTAACGACACTCCCGCTGCGCCCGGCGGCGATCATTTCGCCGATCAAGCCGAATGCGCCCCAAATGTTGGTGCCGGTAGAGCCTCCGACTCGACGCCCGAGCACCGCGGATGCATGCCTGGCCGCCGCGACGGACGAGGCGTCGGGCACCGCGATCATGCGATCGATGACCTGACCCACGAACGACGGTTCGACGCGCGGCCTACCGATGCCCTCGATACGTGAGGGTTTCCCTGTCGAATAATCGACACTTCCGGATTCGTAACCACCGATGAACGCAGAGTTCTCGGGATCGACGACGGCCAACCGCGTCGAGTGTCGTCGGTATCGGATGTATCGACCGATGGTGGCGCTGGTTCCGCCCGTGCCCGCACCCACCACAACCCACGTCGGGATCGGAGATTCTTCGTGGGTGAGTTGATCGAAGATCGATTCGGCGATGTTGTTGTTCCCGCGCCAGTCGGTTGCGCGTTCGGCGTGGGTGAACTGATCCATGTAGTGCGAATGCGGTTCGGCCGCGAGGCGATGCGCTTCGGAGTACATCGAAGCCGGATCGTCGACGAAGTGACATCTCCCCCCGTGCGACTCGATCAGCGAAACTTTTGCCGGACTGGTGCTGCGCGGCATGACCGCGACGAACCGCAGTCCGAGGAGGCGCGCGAAATACGCTTCGCTGACCGCCGTGGAACCCGAAGACGCTTCGATGACGGTGGTGTTCTCGGTGACCCAGCCGTTGCAGATCGCATACAGAAACAGCGACCGCGCCAACCGGTGCTTCAGGCTCCCGGTGATGTGCGTTGACTCGTCCTTGAGATAGAGCTGCACATTCCAGGCAACCGGCAGCGGATACCGAAGCAGATGCGTGTCGGCAGAACGCTGGGCGTCGGCATCGATGAGCCGCACCGCGTTGTCGACCCACTCACGAGATGCGGAATGGTCGACGACGTGACTCACTAGCGGCCGTCTTCGCCGCGAAGTTTTGCCTGCAGATCGGCGCGTGCCTGTCGACGTCCCTCGTCCACACCGGCAATCGATTCGTTGAGACGAATCCGGAGCGACTTGAACAGAAGGAGGGACAGCGGCAGCGAGATCAGCACCGCGAACACTGCAGCGACGAGTACGGGCACCTTGACGCCCGCGATCAGTCCGATTCCGATGATGACGGCAGCGATGACGACGACGAGCAACAGTCGTGCACCGCTGTAGAGCGCCATGTTCCGGAACAACTGTCCCTTGGTCGCGGTGGCTACGGGCGGTTTGTTGCGTTCGTTCACGAACCCCAGGTTACCGCCCTCGCGGAGTGGCTGACGACGACCTCCGTCGACCGACCACCCAGCGTCTGATTCACCCTTTTCGGACAGTCTGACTTATCCGATTTGTCTATTACCTCCCCTTTACCAACGTTAGATCAGTCGAGTACCTAGGGGTCCGAGTGCCACCATGGGTCTCGAACACGAAGTTTGCTACATCCACAGTTCGGCAACACCAGCTCCCTGATGTCCCACCGAACACGCACGCAGGAGGACACGACCAAGATGAGCGCACCAACACTGCACAAAGCTCAGGATTCATTGCTCACGCCGGGGCAGGTAGCCGCGCTCTTCCATGTCGACCCGAAGACCGTGACCCGGTGGGCTCACGCAGGCCGACTCGGATCGCTTCGCACACCGGGCGGACACCGCCGGTTCCGCGAGACCGAGGTCATGCAGCTACTCTCCTCGCTCACCACCGAGGCAGCACATCGCTGACGTATCGACCAGCGCGTACTGAATTCTCAGGAAACTGCGAGCCGCGTGGGGTGCACACTGCATCCCCACGCGGCTACGCTGGTTAGAGGAGGTGCGTCGTGATCTATCTTTTGGCGTTGATCGGTTTGGTGGCAGTGATCGTCCTGTTCTGGAAGGCGTTCGGCCCGACGACGCAGGCGCCGGCCAGTAGGACGGTCGGACCTGACGACGATCCGGAATTTCTGTGGAAGATGAATCGAGATGCTCGCCGATCAGGCAACGACGGCACGGACGCGGGCAAGCAGGATTCACCCGAATAGGCACTCATAACAACTACTTTGGCGCGCCCGTCCGCAGTTCATGTGCGCGACGCATGTCGTCCGGCCGGTTGCTGGGAAATCCCGACGCCATTGCCGCCGCCAACTCGAGCAACGCCGCGCGTGTCCGTCGTTTCAACCTGTTGAGATCGATCTCGGCGCCTTCTTCGAGATGTGGGTCGAACGGAACTAGAACCACCTGCCTGCAGCGCTGCTCGAAGTGCTCCACCACTTTTGCCAGGTCGACCTTCCCGGCACGCGGGCGCACCGCGTTGACGACGGCGACAGAGGAGCTCACCAGATCACGGTGTCCGTGAGCGTCGAGCCAGTCCAACGTTGCCGACGCGCTCCTCGCACCGTCGACGGAGCTGGAACTCACCACCACCAGCGCATCGGAACCTTCGAGGATGCTGCTCATCGCCGAGTGCATCAGACCGGTTCCGCAGTCGGTGAGGACGATGCTGTAAAACTTTTCCAACAACGCGACGGTCTTGTCGTAGTCCTGTCCGCTGAAGGCCTCGGACACGGCAGGGTCGGTGTCGGAGGCCAGCACCTCCAGCCGAAATTGGTTCTGCGACGTGTATGCACGAACGTCGCTGTATCGCGTCAGAGTGTCGATGTCTCGCAACATGTTTCGTACGGTGGCCGGCGTTTCCAACGGCACTTTCTGGCTCAGGGTTCCTCGGTCGGGATTGGCGTCGACAGCAATGACTCGGTCGCCTCGAACGTTGGCGAACGTCGACCCGAGAGTGGCCGTCGTCGTCGTTTTCCCGACGCCTCCTTTGAGGCTGAGTACGGCGATTCGGTAGCAGCCGACAAGGTGGCGATCCACCTGTTGGGTCAACCGGAGCAGACGCTCGTCGCGTGCACTGTTTCCCAGGTTCACGCCGCCGCCGGTGACCGTGTGCAGCCATCTGCGCCAGCCCGACGCCGGCGCCGGGCTTACCGGCCGCACCAATAGCGCATTGGTGAGGTCGAGTGCGGACGCCGCGGCGACCGGCGGCAGCAGGGGGCCCGCAGTGTGACTCGGCGGGGTGTGGGCCGCTGACGACTCACGGGGTCGCGGTGCGTGGTCGGCAGGCATATTCACCGGGGTCGACCGGAACGGCGGCGCAGGCTGAGCGGCGGTTCTGTCGGACGGCGCCAGATCGTCGTCGACTACGGCCGAGGCAGTCGGCGCAACATCACCGACCGTCGCGGCCGGCTCCCCCTCGGGTTCCGATACTGCATCGGGCGCGCTCTTCTGTTCTTCTGGCTCCGCCGGCCGAACCGGTTGCCACGAATTCATCTGCCAATCGGCCACGACCGATCCCCCCACCGATTCGACACTTCCCCCATCGGTGCGCTCCCCAGCGCACGTCCGCTATCGGCGCGGACGTTACCAGTTAGTTCAGACCCGCATAGGAGTGCAGACCGGAGACCACCATGTTGATGATGAAGAGGTTGAAGAGCATGGCGGTGAATCCACCGACGTTGATCCAGGCTGCGCGGGTGTTCCGCCACCCCGACGTCGCGCGGGCGTGCAGGTAGGCCGCGTAGATGATCCACGTGATGAACGACATCGTCTCCTTGGGATCCCATCCCCAGAAACGGCCCCACGCTGCTTCGGCCCAGATGGCGCCGAGGATGACGCCTGCGCCGAACAGCGGGAACGCGATGATCGTCGTCTTGTAGGCGAGTCGATCGAGCGACAGAGCGTCAGGAAGCCTAGACGCGAACTTGCCCCAGAAGCTGCTGCTCTCCTCGCCCGCGGGCTGCTTGATGCGCAGCAGGAACAGCAGGCTGGCGACGCCCGAGACGAGCAGGATGCCGCTGCCGACGCTGACGATGGTGACGTGAATCGGGAGCCAGTAGGAGCGCAGTGCCGGGACGACCGGAGCGGCATCGGCGTAGAGCTTGGTGGCCGCGAGGAACATCAGCACGAGGATCGGCGCGAGAACGAAGACGATCATCGGTCGCATCGACTTCTTGCGCAGCAGCGCTATCGACGTCAGAGCGGCAGCAGCGGTCGCCATGGTGACGAACTCGTACATGTTGCCGAGCGGGAAACGATGCGTCGCGAAGCCTCGAAGCACCACTGCGCTCACGTGCAGTACGAGCGCCAGGATCAGCAGGGCATAACCCATTCCGGCGAGCCGCTCGGACAGCGGGCGCTTCGGTGCTTCGGTGACGCGCCCGGGGACCCCCGCGGACGCGACGGGCGCGCCGCTTCCCACCAGCTCCTTGGCCTGGGTAGCGGTGGCTTTCGCCGACGCGTACTGCGCGATGAGCAGAACGAACGCCAGGACATAGATCGTGAACGCGGATTCGAAAGACCAGTCGCTGTACTGCGAGATCGTCTCGTTGATCGGCATCGGTCAGTTCTCCTGATTGTTCTGGTCTACGGTCTTCACGTCACCGATCAGCTTGGCGCAGAGTCTGTCGAACTCTTCACCCCAGCCCGCCTGATCGGTACGGGCGAGTCCACCGAGTTCTACTACAGTACGTCGTGTGTCCGAATCGGTGGTGAGTCGGACCCACACTCGGCGGCGTTTGATGACCAACGAGACCAACAGTCCGCCCATCATCGTCAGCGCGAACACCAGCACCCAGGTCTGCGCCGGGTCGTGCGAGACCTGCAGGTTGACGAACTCCTCGGCCCCGTCGAAGCGGACGTTGGTGCCGTCGGACAGCGTCGAGGACTCCCCCGGCTTCAGATTGACCCGATCCTGCTTGACGAGCCGTCCCTGATTCACCATTTCTTGATTCAGCGAGAACAGCGACTGCGGGTAGCCGGTGTCGAGACCGGTATCGCCCTTGTAGATGTCGATGGCCACCGCCGGGTCGGTCATCCCCGGGTAGCTCGACGACAGCAGGTTGCCGTGGAAGAACGCCGTCGGCGCGAAGAGTCCCTCGATCGCGATCTGGTTCTTTCGACGCTCGGTCGGATCCGGGTAGAGGCCACCGGGCGGATCGATACGCAACACGCCGCTCGAGAGGAACGTCGTCGCGTCCGTCGGCTGCCACTGGATGGTCTCGGTGCGCGTCTCGCCGTTCGGGAACGTGACGGTGAACGTCGGCGCGTAACCGTGGCCCTGCAGGTAGACGCGGTCACCGGCGACTCGTAGCGGGTGGTTGACCTGCAGTACGTCGTCCTGCCAGTTGTTGTTCGTCAGATCGTCGCCGGCCTGGTACTGGATGTTCGAGGTGAACTGCTCGGCCTGACCGTTCTCGAGATAGTCGGCTTTGAAGTCTTCGACGCGGACGCACAGAGGTTCCATGTCGGTTCCGTCGACCAGCTGGCCGGCGCGGAATCCGTCGTAGACGGCGGGCGAAGTGCTGCAGAAGCCAGGTCCGTCGTTGGCGATGACCACGACGTTGCCCTCGTAGCCGAGAAGCTTGCCCAGCGCGATCATGGCCAGAAGCCCGACGAGCGAGAGGTGGAACACCAGGTTGCCGAACTCGCGGACGTAGCCCTTCTCCGCCGACAGCGTGATCTCGTCGCCCGATCCGCGTGTGGCAACCCGCCAACCCCGAAGCTGCGCCTTGACCTTCTCGGCGGCCTGCTCGGGAGATTCGTCGACGCTGTACTTCTTGTGATGCGGCAGGCGCGCGAGATTACGCGGCGTCGGAACAGGTTTGGTGCGCAATGCCTTTGCGTGCTCGATACAGCGCGGGACGATGCAGCCGATCAGCGAGACGAACAACAGCGCGTAGATCGCGGTGAACCAGAAGCTGGAGAAGACGTCGAACAGTTCCAGCTTGTCCATCAGCGGTCCGAGAGTCGGCCTGTCCGCGATGTACTGATCGACCTTGCCTGCGTTGAGGCTGCGCTGAGGCACCAGCGCGCCGGGGATCGCGGCGAAGGCAAGCAGGAAGAGCAGAACCAGCGCGGTCCGCATGCTCGTCAGCGAACGCCACGTGTTGCGCACCAGCGCGACAGCGCGGCCGAGGACCGACTGCCGAGGCGGCCGCTGATCGGGGCGTGTATCCAAGTCGGTCATATAGGAAGCACCACATCCGACACGAAAGCGTCGCGGACCCAGCCGACGAACACGTCCCACGCACCCGTGACGAGTGCAATTCCAACTGCTATCAACATGATTCCGCCGAACACCTGTATCTGTCGTGCATGGGTGCGGAGCCAACCGACTCCGCGTAGAGCGCTCACCGAACCGAACGCGAGGATCACGAACGGCAAGCCGAGTCCGAGGCAGTACGCGATGATCAAGGCGACCCCGCGAGCAGCCGTCGCACCTTCGGTACCGGCGGCGAGCGAGATCACGCCCGCCAGCGTCGGGCCGAGGCACGGAGTCCATCCGAGTGCGAAGACGCCGCCGAGCAGCGGCGCCCCGAGGAGGCTGCCGATCCGCCTCGGTTCGAACCGCACGTCTTTCTGCAACGCTGGAACGAGGCCGATGAACACCAGGCCCATCGCGATGGTGACGACGCCGCCGATCCGCATCAGAAGCTCGCGATTGACCGACAGCACCGAGATGGTACCGAACACCGTCGCCGTCGCCAACACGAACACCACGGTGAATCCGAGAACGAACAACCCGGCGGCACCGGCCACCCTGGCGCGACTCGACGCACGTACCTTCGTCGTCGCAGCCTCGGTGGCGGTCACGGCAGGCTCGTCGGCTCCGACGACGCCTGCCAGGTAGGACAGGTAGCCGGGCACCAGCGGTACGACGCAGGGAGACGCGAACGAGACGAGCCCGGCGAGAAGGCAGACACCGAACGCCAGAACCAGCGGACCCGTCGACGCCGTCGTCTGAAAAGTCTCGCCGATACCCGCCAGGTACATCGTGTTCACTGGTCGCCGGTCTCCTCGCCCGCGATCCGCTCGACGACGGGCTGCAGATCCTCGGTGAGCAGTTCGCGCAGGAACACCGCGGCGACGCGGTGCTGCTTGTCGAGAACGATTGTGGTCGGAACCACCGATGTGGGGATGCCGCCGAGCGCGGCGAGTGTGCGCATCGGCGGGTCGTAGATCGAGGGGTAGGACACGTTGTTGTCGATGACGAAGTCCTGCGCCTTGTCCTGAGCGTTGTCGCGGACGTTGATACCGAGGAACTGAACGCCAAGGTCCTTGGTGTTCTCGAAGACCTCTTCGAGGTCGTCGGCTTCACCGCGGCACGGTCCGCACCACTGGCCCCACACGTTGAGCACGACGGCTTTCCCGTCGTAGTCCGCGAGCGACGTCGTCTTTCCGTCCTCCATCAGATCCGGCCCGGACAGCTCGCCCAGGGTGCCGCGATCCGACGGGGGGTCGTAGAAGATCTGGGTCTGGCCACCGGGTGAGACGAAGTCGAACGTTCCGCCCGTCGACACAGCGTCCTTACCCGTCGCGCATCCGGACAGCGCGAGGGCGCCCACAGCAGCAACGGCTACCAGGGATTTACGCACCGGTCACCCGGGGATCGCTTGCACCCGCCGGTTCGGAGTAGATGATGTCGACGAGAGTGTCCCCCTCGTAGACGAGCGAGGTCAGCGAGGCGAGTCCGCACTGACGGTTCCGCGGGTCGTGCCACAGTCGTTCGCCCTGCAGGAATCGGCGAAGCGTCCAGACCGGCAACTGATGGCTGACGAGAACTGCCTCGTGCCCGACGGCTGCGACGCGGGTGGCGTTGACGGCGGCGAGCATGCGGTGCGCGATCTGCAGGTACGGCTCGCCCCACGACGGAGTGAACGGGTTGCGAAGCTTCCACCAGTGCCGAGGCCTGCGAAGGGCACCGTCGCCGACGGCAACGCGCAGGCCCTCGAACTCGTTGCCCGCCTCGATGAGGTTTTCGTCGACGCCGATGGTGAGTCCGTGCGCTGCGGCGATGGGCGCAGCCGTTTCCTGCGCCCGCTGCAGCGGCGATGCCACCACATGCGTGATGTCATGTCCGGCAAGCGCATTCGCGACGGCCGTTGCCTGCGCCTGGCCGGTCACCGACAACCGGAACCCGGGCAGGCGCCCGTAGAGGATGCCCTTCGGGTTGTGAACCTCGCCGTGCCGGAGCACGTGGACGATGGTTCGCGTTCTCTGGTGCGGATGCGCGTCGGCCGTTGGATCGGGGCTTGTCACTGCTCAGCTACCTGCTTCTGCTCGGGCCGCTGCACGGGCCGCTTCGGGAAGTGCATCGGCGATGATCTGGAAAGCATCGTCGTCGAGGGCAGCGGAGACGAACCAGGCTTCGAAGGCGCTCGGCGGCGGGTAGACCCCGCGCGAGAGCAAGCCGTGGAAGAACGCCGGATAACGCCAGGTCTCCGCTGCTTTGGCGCCCGCGTAGTCGATCACGGGACCATCGGAGAAGAACACGCTCACCATAGTGCCTGCGAACTGCACGTGATGACGAACTCCTGCCTCCGTCAACGCGTCGCCGAGCAGCCCTCCGAGACGCTCGGAGTTCTTCTGCAGCTTCTCGTACACAGCCGCATCGGCCAACTGCAGGCTGGCGAGGCCCGCGGCGACTGCCACCGGATTCCCCGACAGCGTGCCTGCCTGGTAGACGGGTCCGGCGGGGGCGAGGTAGGCCATGATGTCGGCTCGGCCGCCGAACGCCGCGGCTGGAAGCCCTCCGCTCATGACTTTTCCGAAGGTGTAGAGGTCACCGGCGACGCCGTCGATGCCGTACCAACCGGCAGCGCTGACGCGGAAGCCCGTCATCACCTCGTCCATGATCAGCAGTGCGCCGTTGTCGGTGGCGAGGCGTCGTAGTCCCTCGTTGAAGCCGGGGACGGGCGGGATCGCGCCCATGTTGCCTGCCGCGGCCTCGGTGATGATGCACGCGATCAGGCCGGGGTTCTCGGCGAAGGCTGCTTCGACGGCGGCGAGGTCGTTGTAGGGGACGACGATGGTGTCCGCAGCCTGCGCGCCGGTGACACCGGGCGAGGTGGGAAGGCCGAACGTCGCCAGACCCGATCCGGCGTCGGCGAGAAGTGCGTCCACGTGGCCGTGGTAGCAGCCGGAGAACTTGAGGATTTTGGTGCGGCCGGTGAAGCCGCGGGCAAGGCGAACCGCGCTCATGGTTGCCTCTGTGCCGGAATTCACAAGGCGAACCTGGTCGACGGGACCGACGCGGCGGACGATTTCCTCGGCGAGGGCGATCTCACGCTCGGTCGGGGCGCCGAACGACAATCCGGTGGACGCTGCCTTCTGCACGGCCTCGACGACGGTGGGATGCGCGTGCCCGTGGATCATCGGACCCCACGACGAAATGAGGTCGACGTACTTGTTTCCGTCGGCGTCGATCATCGTGTAGCCGCTGGCCTCGGTGATGAAACGAGGCGTGCCACCCACCGAGTGGAAGGCACGAACCGGGGAGTTCACTCCTCCCGGAATCACTGCGCTCGCGCGCTCGAAAAGCTGGGCCGAAACGGGGGCGTCGTCGCCGGTGGAAACAGTCACGACCCCCAGTGTCCCAGGTTTATCGATATCGCCAACTACAGGGCGTAATAATTGCCGACGCGGCGTCCGAAATGTCAGGTTGCCGCGAGGTCCGCCGCGTACGATTCCAGCCTGTTCGCCAGCTCCACCGGCTGCGACAGCGCCAGCAGGTGACCGCCCGGCATCTCGTCGACGACGAGCCCCAGCCTGGCGGCAACGATCCTGCGCTGAAACTCGACCGGGAAGAAACGATCGTCGACGCCTTGCAGAAATCGCGTCGGAACATCGGGCCATTTCTCGAGCGGCCACGGGGCCGCGAACGGCCCGTCGGATTGCAGAGGTTCGGCACGCGCCATCAACTGCTCGACGACCGCGCTCGGCACGTCGTGCAGAAACCCGTCCGTCAACAGATCCTCGTTGTCGAGGTCTCGACCCTGTTGTCGCGCTTGCTGGGCCCTTGCCTCCGCAAAGCCCGTCGTGCCCCACCACTGCCCGGGCGATTCGCCGGACAGTGGGGTCATCGCATTGAGCAACACGATCATCGAGGCATCGAGCGGCGCGGCGGCGAGCGGCGCGGTGAAGCCACCGAGAGACTGCCCGACGAGTACGACGCCTCGCCGTTCGCCGGCCTGCTCGATCACCGCCCGCGTGTACTCGGGCAGTCCCGCCTGCGGGTCGGCAGCCGGAAGTGTCACCGCGACGACGTCGTGGCCGCGCGAGGCGAGTTCCGACTCGACACGGTTCCAGTACCAACCGTCCCCGCCTGCGCCGGGGATCAGTACGAATGCGTGCTCGGTCATCGACCGAACTCTAGCTATGGTGCGCGATGACCGCCGATGTGGTTTTCGTCCTGCTGAGTCCGAGTGGCATCGGGCTCGACCATCTTCTCGGCCGCGGCCTTGTCGACGTCACCGGTTCCGGCGCGGTTCTTGACGTCGGGATCGATCTTGTTGGCACGCGCGAATTCGGCGTCCAATTCGTCGCGCGACGTCGCTGCGTCACCCTGGTGCGTCTCGGCCTGCAGGGTCAACCTGCGCGCTTCGGCGGACTTGGCTTCGGCGTCGGCCTGCGCGCGGCGGGCCTTGGCGGCGCTCTCGTCCGCCAGCGCCTGGCGTTCTTCTACTTCCGTGGTGCGCTCGGCCGCGTTCTCGCGAATACGACCGGCTTCGACGCGTCGACTCGCCTGCTGTCGACGGGCGACGGCCAGCGCGATTGCCACGACGAGCAGAACGACGACGACGGCGATGACAATCCATACTGCTGTGTTCATTTCGTGCCCCCAAACCTAGTGCGGAAATAGGGGGTACCCGTCACAGGGTTCAGCAAACGAAAACAAGAAATCATCCCGTTTCACCAGGACAGCAGGTCTGCGAGCGCGTGCACGTCGAACCAGGCGGGCGCGGCGGCAGCGAAGTCGAGTCGCTCCAGCTGCCCGACGCCTTCGGGTATGCGCCCGAGGATCGCCGCGCCTGCCACGTCGGGGAGTTCCTCCAGATTCGTTCGAGCGGCGAGCCCGGGAACGGCAGGCCACGAGCCGACGATCAACCCCGCACAGAACACTCCCGCTGCGGCCAGCGCCGAGGTGGTCAACGCGGTGTGGTTGAGGGTGCCGAGCTCGGCGCCGCACACCACGATCACCGGGGCGCCGAGACTGTGCGCGACATCGAGCAGGGTGAACTTTCCGGCGCCGAGCCGCACGAGGAGACCCCCCGCGCCTTCGACGAGCACGAGATCGGCGTCGAGCGCCCGTACATCGGCCAGCACGGTGTCGAGTTCGAGTGGCGGCATCGCCTGCAGCCGCGCCGCGACGTCGGGGGCAAGCGGATCGGGAAACCGAGCGGACTCCGCGGTGTGGGTGACGCCCGCCAGGCGGCTGATCTCGGCGAGATCGGCGGGCTCGCCCGCCGAGACACCGGTCTGCGCGGGTTTCGCGACCGCAACGGACGCACCGAGCGTCATCGCGGTCGCGGCGAATGCTGCGGTGGCGACGGTCTTGCCGACGTCTGTCGACGTTCCGGTCACCACGAGAACCGTCATACGCGGGCGCTTCGCAGGACGGATGCCAGCACTCGGCGCACGGTATCGAACTCGGAATCCGTCAGATTCGCCCGCGCGGTGAGCCGCAGGCGGGAGGTGCCCTTCGGCACCGACGGCGGCCGGAAACACCCGACGTGCACGCCGAGCTCCAGCGCTTCCTGCGCTGCCGACAGGGCCGTGTCGGGGTCGCCGAGAACGACCGAGACAACCGCCGATTCGGGAACGTCGGCGTCGACGATCGTGGCGAGTGCTGCCGCTCGCTCGCGCAGCGCCAGAACCCTTTCCGGTTCTTCGGCCAGCACCGCCAACGCAGCACGTGCTGCCCCGGCGGCGGCGGGTGCGAGACCGGTGTCGAAGATGAACGGGCGGCTCGTGTCGATCAGATGGTCCCTCACAGCACGGGGCCCCAACACCACTCCCCCCTGCGAGGCAAGAGACTTCGACAACGTGGCGGTGACGACGATGTCCGGTTCCCCGGCGAGACCCATCTCGTGGACCAACCCGCGGCCACCGATTCCCCGGACGCCGATTCCGTGCGCCTCGTCGACGACGAGCACCGCGGAGTACGTGCGGCACAACGCGTGGAGCTGCTGCAGCGGCGCCAGATCGCCGTCGGCGCTGAACACCGAATCGGTGACGACGAGTGCGCGTTCCTCCGGACGAGACCGCAGGGCACGTTCGACATCGGCGAGGTCGGTGCGGTCGTAGATCTCCACTCGTGCACGCGAGAGCCTGCAGGCGTCGACGAGCGACGCATGAGAGACCGCATCGGAAAGAACGAGCGATCCACGGCCCGCCAACGCCGCCACGACACCGAGATTGGCGGTGTACCCGGAGGAGAACACAAGTGCGGATTCGGCACCGACGAACGCAGCGAGGTCGTGCTCCAACGACTCGTGAAGCTCGGTCGTGCCGGTGACCAGCCGAGATCCGGTGGCGCCCGCGCCCCATCGCCGCGCACCGGCGCAGGCAGCGTCGAGCACCGCGGGGTGGCGCGAGAGTCCCAGATAGTCGTTCGATGCGAGGTCGATGACGTCGCCGCGGCGGGGCCGGAGTGTCCGGTGAAGTCCGCTCCGGGCACGGTCGTTCGCCGCTTCGGTCAACCAGTCGAGTGTTGCCACGCCGCCGACCATACTTGAACGGTGTTCAAGTTCGGGCGACAGCCCCCAGCGCCGCGGTTATCCGCTCGACCTCGTCGGCCGTACAGATGTACGGCGGCATCGCGTAGACGAGCTTCCCGAACGGCCGCAGCCACACCCCTTCGGCAACGGCGGCATCGGTGGCGCGCTGCATGTCGACGGGTGCATCCATCTCCACGACGCCGATGCCGCCGAGCACCCGAACCTCGGCGACACCGGGAAGATCGCTCACGCCCGCCAAGCCGTCGAGAAGCGATTTCTCGAGGCCGGCGACTTCGGATCGCCAGTCGCGCGCCAGCAGCAGCTCGACGGCAGCCACCGCGACCGCGCACGCCAGCGGATTGGCCATGAACGTCGGCCCGTGCATCAGGCCGCCTGCTTCGCCCGCGCTGATCGTCGCTGCCACCTCGGCGGTGCACAGCGTCGCCGCGAGCGTCATGTACCCGCCGGTCAGAGCCTTGCCGACGCACATCACGTCAGGTCTCACTCCGACATGGTCGGCCGCGAACAGCTCGCCCGTGCGCCCGAATCCGGTGGCGATCTCGTCGAACACCAGCAGCACGCCGTGCTCGTCGGCCATCCGGCGAAGTTCGGTCAAGTAGCGCGGATCGTGGAACCGCATGCCGCCTGCACCTTGAACGATCGGTTCGACGACGATCGCCGCGATCTCGTCCACGTGGCGCGCGAGGATCTCCTCGAAGGTGCGCACGTACTCGTCGTCGAATTCGCGCGGCGGAGCAGGCGCGAAGATCTGACGGTTCAGCACATCCGACCACAGCGAATGCATTCCGCCGTCGGGATCACAGATGCTCATCGGCGCGAACGTATCGCCGTGATACCCACCCCGCCAGGTCAGCAGCCTGCTCTTGCCCGGCTTACCGGCGCCGCGCCAATACTGGATGCACATCTTGACGGCCACCTCGACCGATACCGACCCCGAGTCGGCGAAGAACACCGTGTCGAGGCCGTCGGGGGTGATCTCGACGAGCAGTTCGGCGAGACGCGCCGCGGGCTCGTGCGTCAGCCCGCCGAACATGACGTGACTCATCCGCCCCAGCTGCGCGTGCGCGGCGGCGTCGAGCACCGGATGCCGGTACCCGTGGACGGCTGCCCACCAGGAGCTCATCCCGTCGATCAGTTCCCGTCCATCGGAAAGCCTCAGGCGGACACCCTGAGCACTGTCGACGACGAGCGGCGTCGTGGTTGCAGGCAATCCGCCGTAGGGATGCCAGACATGGCGAGCGTCGATGCGGCTGATCTGTGAAATGTCGATGGTCGGAGACATTAACTCAGGCCTGCGGAGTTTGTAACGCGCGTGTTACATCTGCATTACACTGGCCGGCATGGAGGCTCAACACGAACCAGCGCGATACTCCTGGCCGGACGGCTTTCGGGAGCATCTGATGGCGCAATTCGACGGCTATTCACCGCTCGTCACGCGCGCGCTGGAGGACAACGGCGCATCGGTGTTCCACGACGGCCCCTACGGCCGCAGCAAGTTCTGGACGCGGGTTCGGGCCTTCGGCCGAGAGTATTTGTGGCCTTCCTGACCTCGCTGCAAACCGCGACAGGTTACCGTCGAGTATGGCAACCACTTCGGAGCACCTACGTAACACGTTGGACGGTCGCTGGCGCGATGTGAAGAACGAGGCGCGCGCGCAACTCGTTCGCGACGAATTCCGTCCGCACTACACCCCGAACACCGTCATCGCGCGGACCAAGGCGCTGGAGCAACTCAAGCTTCTCGCCAAGAACGGCGCAGCCGACGACGGATTCAAGAAGGAACACGGCGGCACCGGTGACGTGGGCGCTGCAGTGACCATGATCGAGATGCTCGCCATGTCGGACCTGTCGCTGATGGTCAAGGCCGGAGTCCAGTGGGGACTCTTCGGCGGCGCCATCGAGAACCTCGGCACGCAGCGCCATCACGATGCGTACGTCCGCCGTCTGATCGACCTCGACCTGCTCGGCTGTTTCGCGATGACGGAGACCGGCCACGGCAGCGACGTGCAGTCGCTCGAGACCACCGCGACGTACGACGCCGAAACCGGAGAATTCGTCGTACATTCGCCGACACCGTCCTCACGGAAGGACTACATCGGCGGCGCCGCCGAAACAGCCACCGTCGCAGCGGTGTTCGCACAATTGATCACCGCCGGGCCCGGCGAGGAGCCCGAAGGACACGGCGTCCACTGCTTCTTCGTCCCACTCCGCGACGAGAACGGCGACGACCTGCCCGGCGTCACCACCTCGGACTGTCAGTACAAGGGTGGACTTCCCGGGGTCGACAACGGCCGGATCATGTTCGACCACGTCCGCATTCCGCGCGACAACCTGCTGAACAAGTACGCCGACGTCGCCGCGGACGGCACCTACTCCTCCCCCATCGAGAACAAGAGTCGACGCTTCTTCACGATGCTCGGCACGTTGATTCGCGGGCGAGTCACCGTCGGAGGCAGCGCAGCAGCGGCAGCGCGGGTGGCGTTGGACATCGCGACCCGCTATGCGTTGCAGCGCAGGCAGTTCTCGGCTCCGAAGTCCGAGGACGAAGTACTGATCATGGACTACCTCGTTCACCAGCGTCGTCTGTTCCCGCTCATCGCGAAGTCGTACGCACTTCAGTTCGCGCAGAACGAACTCGTCGCGAAGATGCACGAGCTGCAGACCGCGGACGACCCCGACGCCGAGGAACAGCGTGAGCTCGAGTCTCGCGCCGCAGGCCTCAAGGCCGCGAACACCTGGCACGCCACCAGGGCAATCCAGGAAGCGCGCGAAGCATGTGGCGGCGCAGGTTATCTCGCCGAGAACCGGTTGATCTCCCTCAAGGCCGACACGGATGTGTTCACCACCTTCGAGGGCGACAACCACGTACTGACGCAGCTCGTCGCGAAAGAACTGCTCACCGCGTACGCCGACGACGTCAAGAGTATGAGCCCGGTGGAGTGGGTACGGTTCGCCGCCGAGTTCGCCGGCGACCGCGTCGTCAAACGCACTGCGGCACAGACGATCATGCAGACCATCCTCGACACCCGTCAGGACAACGAGGAAGAAGGGTCGCTGTTCAACCGCGGTACCCAGGTCAAGATGTTCGAGGACCGCGAGGACTACCTACTCTCCACGGTCGCTCGCCGCCTGCAGAGAAAGTCCAAGGAGATGGGCGCCTTCGAGGCATTCAATTCCGTGCAGGATCACGTGCTGCATGCCGCGAGTGCACACATCGATCGCATCGTCCTCGAAGCGTTCGTCGCCGGAATCTCCACGTGCGAGGACGAGGCTGCGAAGGAGCTACTCGAGCAGGTCTGCGATGTGTACGCGCTGTCCGTGATCGAGGAGGACAAGGCGTGGTTCATCGAACACCGCTACCTCTCCACCGAGCGGTCCAAAGCGGTCACTCGCGGAATCAACGAGCGCTGCAAGACACTTCGGCCGCACGCACTCGAACTGGTGGAAGGTTTCGGAGTCCCCGAACAGTTGCTCGGCGCCGCCATGCTCGGGCACCCGGGGGCCGGTAGTGACGAAGAGGAAGCCGCGCACCCCAGCAAGGCGTAGGCGCTCCCTCATGTGAGTGCGAATCCATGACCCTCTATGTATTCGCACTCACATGGGCTACGCCGCCGTCACCCGCAGAATCTTGTCACCCGATCCGTTGTCGGTGGTGAGCAGAAACGATCCATCCGGCAGACTGGTCAGCGAGCGCAGCCGACCGAACTGATTCTCGAGCGCGAAGGACTCCTGCTCCACCGCCGTACCGTCCTCGGTCAGCTTCAGGAACACGAGCTTCTTGCCCTGCTGACTGGACACCACCGCAGCGCCGGACCACTCGCCCCACTGCGGTCCGTCCACGAACGTCAGGCCGGGCGTGGCGATGGTCGGCGATCCCGAACTCCACACCGCGGCGCGTGCACCCGGTACCCGGTCGGGATCGGTCATCGGTACCGACTCGTCGTAGATCAGCGGATTCCGGTCCGGCTTGTAGCCGTAGTTGCCGCCCGCCACGAGCAGGTTCAGCTCGTCGTCGCGACTGGTTCCCTGTTCGACCTCGTAGAGACGGTCGCTTCCCGGCTGGAAGGCGAGTCCCTGAACGTTGCGGTGGCCGAGCGTGTAGATCCGCCCCGGCGCATCCGCTGCCGCCGTGCCGTCGGCGTTGACATGCAGCACCTTGCCGCCGAGCGAGTTCCGATCCTGAGGCACTGTGGGAGTCGCGGTGTCGCCGGTACCGACGAACAGGGTGCCGTCGGGCGCGGCGAGGATCCGGCAGCCTCCGTGACGACCGCCGTCGGCCACCGGAATGTCCCCGATGACGGTCCGGGTTCGGGTCAACGTCGTCCAATCCTCGTCGACGGTCCACCGAAACACGGCGATGTGGTTGTCGCTGCCGCCGCCCGCACTACCGGGCGCTGCGCTCCCGGTATCCATTCCGCCGCCGCCACCGCCGACCACACCCTGGCAGGTGTACAGGGCACGCGAACTCGCGAAGTCGGCAGCGAGTTCGATCCCCATCAGGCCGGTCTCGCCCTGTGCGTACAGGTCGCCGAGATCGGCAGCGACCTCGCCCACCGACCCGTCCGGATGTTTGACGACGAATCGGCCACTCCGCTCGCCGGTGAGGATCGTGCCGTCGGGAGCGGCAACCACATCCCACGGCCTGCTCAGGCCGTCGACTTCGGTGGTGACCGTCAGGCCAGGAGCGTCAGCCCCCGGCTGTGCACCTGCTCCCGACGAACAGGCGAGCGTCAGACAGACGCTCGACACGAGAACTCCGGTTCCGGCAAGCAGTCTGTTCACATATGATCTGTACCACACCCGACGGCAACGAAACCTCGCTATGCGGCCAGTCGGTATCCGGCTTCTTCGACGGCGCGCGCCACGGTATCGCCGTCGATGGCACCATCGCTCGTGACCACTACCGCTCCGGAATCGACGTCCACCTTCACGTCGGTGACTCCGCCGATTTCAGAGATTTCCTCGGAAACCGATGCGGCGCAATGTTGGCAGGTCATTCCTTCGACGACAAAACTGCTTTCCACGATTCGAAACCTTCTTTCTCCCTCGAGTGATCGGGTCAGGATCGGACGAGTCGGGCGATGGCGTCCGATGCCTCTTTCACCTTGGCGTCCGCTTCGGGTCCACCCTTCTTGGCAGCCTCGACGACGCAGCCTGCAAGGTGCGCATCGAGCAGCTTGAGAGAGACGGATTGCAGCGCCTTGGTTGCGGCCGACACTTGCGTGAGAACATCGATGCAGTAGCGGTCCTCGGACACCATCCGCGAAATCCCCGCGATCTGGCCCTCGATACGCCTCAGTCGCTTCAGCAGGTCGTCCTGCTCCGTCGAATAGCTACTCATAACAGCGATGGTACCCCTACGGGGTAGGGGAACGCTGCCGGATGGTTCTGCGGATCGCATCGGCGGCCAGCAGGATGGCTGCAATCACGCAGACGGTAAGCGCTGCGATCCACGATCCCGAGTAGTGCACCGAAACGAACTCGGGCGCTCCTCCCGGCACCGCGCGAAACGTCGTCTCGGTCACCGCGGCGTTCCAGATCGGAACCAGCAACACGAGAAGCACCACCGCCCCGGCAGCTTCGAGAAGTCGTCTCACGATTTCGCCACCACAGCTTTCTCCAAAGCCTCACGCAGTTCGTCGTCGTCCTTCGCCCAGGCCTGCACGAAGGCACCGCCGACCAGACGCAGGCCGATTCCATGTCGCCGACGTGGTACGCCGGTCAGTTCGCCGAGTACCCGCGAGGTCTCCCACTTCTTCGGTTCGTAATCCCCGTCGGAGTAGTCCGCCGCCGGCAGCACCGCATCGATATCGGTGAGTTCCACGCTCTCGGTGCCCTGCCTCAACTCGTGCGGGGTCAGCTGGACACTCACGTGTCGCCGCGCTGCCGAGACCTGGACATAGGTGAAGCCGACGAGCAGAACCGCGAACAGACTCAGCGCGAACCAGTGGATCACCGGACCGGTGAACAGCTCGATCACCAGAACGAGCGCACAGAACACCGGACCCCAGGCGAGCGCTCGCCACCGTGCACCCGGCTCGTGGAACAACACCTCGTCCTCAGGCACGCGCGAACCACTCGCGGGCGCCGGGCCGATAGACGAGAACGCTTGCAGCAAGTAGAACGAGGACTACGAGAAGGAGCTCCTGGAACAGCATCAAGCCGAAGACGACGAACAGCAGCAGAACGGCGACGACCACCGACGCGACGACGAGAATTCGCCTCACACGAGCGTGGCCGGCCCGCATCGGACCGGACAGCAGACCGAGTGCGAGACCGAAGACTCCACAGACGACTCCGACGACTCGAATGGTCGAGAGGTAGGCGTCGATGTCCGACGCCGACGAGCCCTGATCTTCGAGCGCAGTGCGCAGTTGCGCGACGGGAACCGTGAGAACGACAAGCGCGACGAGTATCAGCAGAATCGCGGCGACGAGCCACAATGCGTACGCGACGGTGACGACACGCGGCCGCTTGTCGATCGGGGTTTCGGTGCTCACGCGTCCATACTGCCCGTCGGCGGTGTCGACCGAGATACCCAGGGGGTCAGTGGCTGACGAGCGCCGGAAGAACGATCGCGGCGGTGGCAAGCACTCCGAGCGCGACGACCAACGCGATCAACAGGAGTTCTCGCGCGATGCCGTGCTCGACGTGGACGGTGTGCGCTTCCCGCCCCACCAGCAGGGGATTGGATGCGTTCCTGGAATCCGTCCGAACCTGCATTCGTCTCCTACCACGGGCTGTGTGTGACTGCGCTCACGCTACACCTGGCCGAGAATCGGGCCAAACATGCAGCTCAGGCAGCGCTGAAGCCGATGGTCATGATGCATACTGCAATGGATACGGCCAGAAGCAGGCCGAGCAGGGCCCAGACGGGCCTGCCGCTCTCGGCGTCCACATCGTGCTCGACGTCGGGTTGAGTCATGGGTCTTCATCCGTCCACTCGAGGGTCCCCCACCTCGGTGATCCTAGTCACATGTTACGGGAGTGACGGAAGTGACACGCTGAGCGACTACGGCTTCCTGGATGCGACGAAATACGCGTTGGCGTCCTTGCGGTGCATGAGGTAGATCGCCCCCGCTGCCAGCACACCCTGCAAGATCCCCGCGACCGTCATGATCACCTGCATCGCACCGCCGTCGATTCCGAAACCGAACAGCTGCGGAATCGCCAACACCACGGTCACCGTACCGATCGCCGTCAGCAACGTCCGCGCCCAGAGCCGCCCGAATCGCATCTTCTTGACCCAGTAGACGAACAGCGTGCCGAAAGCCACACCGATCAGAACCATGACCACCAGCGCGGCCGTGAGGTAGGACTCGGCCGAATCGATCGATAGTGGAACCGATGGATCCTGTGCCTGGACGTCGTCGACGAGCTGCTGCGCGAACTCCGCCCTCTGTCCGTAGACCACGAAGAGGGTGGCGACGAGGTTGAGCATGCCGAGTCCGGCAACGCCCCACCACAGGTGCCGAGCGGTCTCGACGTCGACCGGCGCGGGTCGTTCGACCGGCTTCAGCGGCTCCAGCGGCGGCGTCGGTGACGGAAAATGGCCGTGCTCGGCTTCCCACCGCGCCCAGTCCGGCTGCGGAGGCTGCTGTTCGTTCTCCTGGTTCCAGGGATTGCTCACAGCCATCCCGCCGCTTCGGTCGCCCAGTACGTCAACACCACATCGGCGCCGGCGCGGCGGATGCTGGTCAGGGACTCCAACACGGCGGCATCGCGGTCGATCCACCCGTTCTGCGCCGCGGCGGTGATCATCGAGTACTCACCCGAGATCTGGTATGCAGCAACAGGAACCGGCGAGATATTGGCGACGTCCCGCAAGATGTCGAGGTACGACATCGCCGGCTTGACCATCACCATGTCCGCGCCCTCCGCGAGGTCCAACTCCACCTCGTGTGCCGCTTCGCGCCTGTTGGCCGAATCCTGCTGATAGGTACGGCGATCGCCCTGCAACGACGAACCGACGGCTTCGCGGAACGGGCCGTAGAACGCCGAGGCGTACTTGGCCGAGTAGGCCAACTGGCCGACCTCGTGGTGTCCGGCGGCGTCCAGGCCGTCGCGAATCGCGCCGACCTGCCCGTCCATCATTCCGCTCGGGCCGAGCAGATGCGCCCCTGCATCGGCCTGCGCCACAGCCATGTCCACGTAACGAGCCAACGTCGCGTCGTTGTCGACGACACCATCCGCCGTCAGCACCCCGCAGTGGCCGTGATCGGTGAACTCGTCGAGACAGGTATCGGCCATGATGACCGTCGAATCACCGAGATCGCTTTTCAGCCTGCGAAGTCCACGATTGAGAATTCCCTCCGGGTCGGATGCGCCCGACCCTTCGGCGTCCTTGTCCTCCGGCCTCGGCACACCGAACAGCATGACGCCGCCGACACCGGCGGCAACAGCATCCTCGGCAGCTTTGCTCAGCGAATCCAGCGTGTGCTGGAACACGCCGGGCATCGACGAGATCTCACGCGCCTCGTCGATGCCGTCCGCGACGAACATCGGCAGCACGAGATGCCTCGGCTGCAAGGACGTTTCGGCAACGAGACGTCGCAGCGCCGGGGTACGGCGAAGCCGCCGCGGTCGGTCTACGGGAAACACGCTCTAACGCCTACGGCTCTTCTTGCGCGGAGGAGGCAGGGCGCCCTCGGCGCGCAGGCGAGCAGCATGCTCGGCCAGCGCCTCGATGAGCGGGCCGACCTGAGCCGTTTCCGGCTGCACGTCCACGCGCAGACCGAACTCGGCAGCCGTCTCGGCCGTCTTCGGCCCGATGCACGCAACGAGTGTGCGCGCGTGCGGCTTTCCAGCGATTCCGACGAGATTGCGGACTGTCGAACTCGACGTGAAGCACACTGCGTCGAATCCACCGGTCTTGATCATCTCGCGGGTCTCGGCGGGTGGCGGCGCGGCGCGCACCGTGCGGTACGCGGTGACGTCGTCGATTTCCCAGCCGCGTTCGCGAAGACCCTCGGCAAGGGTTTCGGTAGCAATGTCGGCGCGCGGCAACAGAACTCGATTGACCGGGTCGAAGACCTCGTCGTACGGCGGGAAGTCTTCCAGCAGGCCGAGCGAGGACTGATCTCCCGAGGGCAGCAGTTCCGGGTTGATACCGAACGAGCGGACCTTGGCGGCGGTGGCTTCACCGACGCAGGCGATCTTGACGCCGGAGAACGCGCGAGCGTCGAGCCCGAACTCTTCGAACTTCTCCCACACCGCGCGGACGGCGTTGGTGGAAGTGAACACGACCCACTGGTAGCGGCCGTCGACGAGACCCTTCACCGAACGTTCCATCTGCGCGGGACTGCGCGGCGGCTCGACGGCGATGGTCGGCACCTCGATGGGGATGGCACCGTGCGTGACGAGCCGATCGCTCATCTCCCCCGCCTGATCCTTGGTGCGCGGCACCAGCACGGTCCAGCCGTACAGTGCACGAGACTCCCACCAGGACATCTTGTTCCGGCCCGAGACGACCTTGCCGACGGTGACGACGAGGGAGCCGACAAGTTCGCTTCCTGCGTCGTTCAGTGTCGCGAGCGTCGCCTCGACGGTGCGCTGCTGACGCGTCGTGCCGCGCACGGTGATCGCGGCTGGTGTCTGCGGAGCAAGCCCGTGTTCCACCAGAGCGCTTGCGGTCTCGGCCAAGTGGCCGGACGTGGCGTGCAGCACCAGCGGCCCCGGAGCCGCGGCGAGTGCGGCCCAATCGACCTCTCCCCTGACGTCGGCTTCGGTGTGACCGGAGCCGAGCGCCATTCCGGCGTAGCTCGGTACAGCCGAACCGGACGGCAGGCCGGGAAGGACCTCGAACTGGACGTGGGTGCGGGCGACGGCACTGACCTCGGCGATGACCGAATCGGTGGTCAGCGGATCACCCGAAACGAGCCGTACCACGTCGTGGCCGTTCTTCGCCTCGGCGAGCAGCGTCTTCGCGACCTCGGCCGGTTCGCCGAGTGCGGGCCGAACGTCGACGCCGTTCTCGCCGGTCTCGGGGTCACGCGGCAGATCGTTGCCGACGAGGGCGACTACGCCCTTGTCGACGTCGGGATCGGTGAATGCGAGTTCGGCGCCGCCGAGTACCTCGCGTGCTCGAACAGTGAGCAGTGCCGGATCACCCGGCCCGGATCCCACGAACAGGATCCGTCCGTTGGCGTTCTTGCGGACTGCGCTCATCGGTTGTTCTCCAGTGCTGTCTTGTATGGGTAGTGCAGTTCGATAGGGGTTGCCGTGCCCCGTTTCGGAATCAACCGTGCAGTGGCGATGGATCCACCACGCACCGGTGGCCGCGGGGCCCTGGGTTTGGCACGTCCGCGTGTCGGTGCAGTGATCGACCTAGACATGGGTTGCTCCCGGGGTATGTGCGGTGTTGACGGCTGGTTCGGTGATGGCGACGAGGTCGCGGGCACCGAGGTCGAGCAGTTCGCGAGCGAGATCGCGGCCGAGTTCCTCGGCATTGTCGAGCGATCCGACGATCGACGCCCGGATCGAATCGCTGCCGTCGATGGCGGCAACACATCCGCGAAGGGAGATCTCGTCGAAGATGCGTCCCTCCTCGTCGATGGACTCCACGACCTCGGCGATCGCACCGACCGGTGCGGTGCAGCCTGCTTCGAGCTCGGCGAGCAAGCCGCGCTCGGCGGCCACGGCCGCACGCGAATTCGCGTCGTCCAAGGTGGACACGATCTCGATCAGATCGACGTCGGCCGAGCGGCACTCGATCGCAAGAGCTCCCTGAGCGGGCGCGGGAAGGAGCTGCACCGGGTCGAGCGCTTCGGTGACAACGTCGAGACGACCGATCCTGGCGAGGCCGGCGCGAGCGACGACCACGGCGTCGAGTTCACCCGATGCCACCTTGCCGATGCGGGTGTCGAGGTTGCCGCGCAGCGGCTGAATGTCGAGGCCCTGACCGAGCGCACGCAGCTGCGCCGCACGCCGAGGCGCCGACGTTCCGATGCGTGCACCGGCGGGAAGTTCCCCGAGGACCAGACCGTCACGTGCGACGAGTGCGTCCCGCGGGTCTTCTCGCTGGGGGATGGCGGCGATGACGAAGCGCTCGTCCGGTGCTGTCGGGAGATCTTTGTACGAGTGCACGGCGACATCGACTTTGCCGTCGGTGAGTGCCTCGCGCAGCGCCGCGGTGAAAACACCGACGCCGATGGTCTGTACGGGCGCTGCGGACAGGTCACCTGCCGTCTTCACGATGACGAGTTCGGCTTTCAGCCCTGCCGCGATCAGTCCCTGGCGGACGGTCTCGGCCTGTGTGGTGGCGAGAAGCGATCCGCGGGTTCCGATTCGAACGACGCCGGTTTCGATGTCGCTCACTCCGGTTGTCCCTTCGAACCATCGGTGCGACGGGAGGTGAAGTCGTCCACTAGTTCCATTCCGTTGATCTCCAGCGGGCTCGCGACAGCGTCCACGGCACCGGGGCTCAGCTCGAAGAGCTCGCGCAGCGCCGCCGCGTAGGAGTCGCCACCCGGAGTGGTTGCCAATTGCTTGACGCGCACTGTCGGCGAGTGAAGTAGCTTGTCGACGACGCGTCGCACCGTGCGAGCCACCTCGGCCCGTTGAGGTGAGTCCAGGCCGGGCAGACGCGATTCGAGTCGCATCAGTTCGCCTTCGACCACCTCGGCAGCGCGCTGGCGCAGTGCGGTGACCGTCGGTGTCACCTCGGCAAGGCGTTGGCCTGCAAGGTATCCCGAGAGTTCGGTCGAGACGATGTCGCGCGCGGCCGAGGCGTCGGACGCAGCGGCGCCCGCCGCTGGATCGCGCTGAAGCGACTCCATGTCGAACACGCTGACTCCGGGAAGGCCTGCGACGGCGGGATCGACGTCGCGGGGCAAGCCGAGGTCGCACACGGCGAGCAGGCGGCCTGCTTCTCGCTGGGCGAGCGCGAGATGCGCGTCCGCGAGGGACACCACAGCACCGACCGCGCCGGTACAGGTGACGAGAACGTCGGCGTCGGCCAGCGCGGTTGCCATGTCTTCGAGGTCCATCGCGGATGCCGAGACGCCTGCCGAGATCGCTGTCTCGGCAAGGTGATCGGCGCGCTCGCGGGTGCGGTTCACCACGATCAACTTGCCGATGCCTGCGCGGCCGAGATGGGCAACGGAGAGTCCGCCCATCGCGCCTGCGCCGAGTACGACGGCGGTGCGTCCGGCCAAGCTGCCGCCGTAGAGCGCGGCGGCACGGTCGAGAGCCACCGACACGACGGAAGCGCCGGCGGAGTCGATTCCGGTTTCGGAGTGAACTCGCTTGCCGACTCGGAGTGCCTGTTGAGCGAGCTCGTGCAGAACGCGGCCCGACGCTTGCTGCGTGTCCGAGGCTGCATAGGCCGCACGGATCTGTCCGAGGATCTGCTGCTCGCCGACGACCATCGAATCCAACCCGCTGGCGACCGCGAACAGGTGCTCGACGGCTGCCTCGCTGTAGCGGACGTAGGCGTGCTTGGTCAGTTCGGGAACCTGCAGCCCCGAGTGCTCGGCGAGGATCTCCCCTACCGATGCGAGGGCACCGTGGAAGGCGTCGACCACGGCGTACACCTCGACGCGATTGCAGGTCGATACCACCATGACCTCGGAGATGTTGCCGCTGGCCATCAGCTTGTCCGTCAGCTTCGGTCGATCCGTGTCAGTGATGGCGACACGTTCGAGGACAGCGACGGGAGCGCTACGATGCGAAATCCCGACGAGAAGGACACTCACGGTGCAATCACCGATCCATTTCTTGTAGAACTACTGCTCAGAGATCCACTGCTGTTCGGACTGGCCACGGCAGCTGCCGGGCTCACGCGCGGCCCGCGGCTACGCCCGAGTCTCGGGGGCGAGGACAATGCCGACGCGGGCTTGCCTGCTTCGTTGCGAGAGCTGTTGAACGAGAGAACCTGCATCTCCACGGCCAGGTCCACGCGCCTGACTTCCACTCGATCCGGAACGTCGAGCATCACCGGAGAGAAACTGAGGATGCATTCGACGCCGCCGGCGACGAAGGACGCGGCGACGGCTTGCGCCGACTCGTCGGGGGTGGCGATGACGCCGATCGTGGCTTCGAGTTCGCGGCACGCGCTTTCCAGGTCGTCCACGTGCCGGACCACCAGACCGTCGATGCTCGTCCCGACGCGTACCGGATTTCGGTCGAACAATCCGACCATCGAGAAGCCGCGACGTCCGAAGCCGCCGTACCGAGCAAGCGCCTCACCGAGGTTTCCGACGCCGACCAGCACGACCTTGTGGCCGCGGTCGAGGCCGAGCGAGCTCTCGATCTTGGCGCGCAGGCGCATGACGTCGTATCCGACGCCGCGAACGCCGTTCGGTCCGAGAAAAGAGAGATCCTTGCGCAGTTTGGCCGAGCCGACCCCGGCTGCAGTGGCCAGTTCTTCACTCGAGACGATGAGCACTCCATCGTCGGCGAGGATTCCGAGGACCCGCAAGTAGGTCGCCAATCGGGTCACCGTAGCCTGTGGAATAACGCGCTCGACGGTAGGCGAATGACCGACGCCGGATGACCGATCGACACCAACCGGCATAGCGGGGCGCTCTTCGGTCACGTTCATGGCTCCTCGTCCGAACGGCTGCGACGGCCGATCTTCACGCTGATCCTGGGCAGGCCGCAGGTTTGAAGTCCTGCGTTCGCACCACGGTAACTGCTTGTGAACGAATGAACAAAGTCGCTGGATCCGTGCTAGAGGGGTCCTCACCTGCAAAGCGAGACCTCGACCACGCTCTCAGGGCGCCCTTCCCTACCCGAGATCGGCGCGCAATCTGGGCTCGTCGACCTCCCAATAACTGTGCTCTCGGCCGTCCAGCAGCACCACCGGAACCCGATCTCCGAACTCGGCGCGCAGGTCAGGCGATGTTTTTGCGGCTTCGTCGACGTCGACGGCGGTCGGGACGATTCCGAAGTCGCTGCAAATCGCGGTCAGACGCGCGAACTCGACCTCACACGTGTGACACCCGGCGCGGGTGAGAAGTACCACGGACGTGCTGCTGGAATCCATACCCTCCACTGTCTCACTCACGCCCGAGAGACGAACGTCACATCGCCGGTTGCCGAGGTCGGATGCAGAGTTCCGCTGTCGTCGCCACGGACTAGGGTTGTGGCAGTGCTCGAGCAGGGAGGTGCATGCGATGTCCGACGGGGGATCCGATTTGCCTGAAGCTGATGTGCCTGATGCCGATGTGCCCGGAGCAGTCGGCGGGACGACGCCGGACCCGGCCTCGATAGATCTGCCGATTTCCGAGGTGTCCAGCGAAAACATGGTGGACACCGAGAAGCCGCACGAGGATAAGCGGCGCAAGCGCAGGCTGCGTAACCCGCTCGGCCCGTCCGACGCCCAGGTTCGCGCCAATGTCGCCGGTGAGGCGAGCGCCGACGCCGCGATTGCACTCCAGGTCGAGGCAGGCGGATCGGTACCGCTGGATCTGACGGCTGCTGCATTCTTCGACGTCGACAACACCATGGTCCAAGGTGCGTCGATCATCCATTTCGCGCGTGGTCTCGCTGCCCGCAAATACTTCACCAGCGGCGATCTGGCGCAGTTCGCTTGGCAGCAGATCAAGTTTCGAGTGAGCGGCAAAGAGAACAGTGAAGACGTCGCGAGCGGACGCGAGAAGGCACTCTCGTTCATCAAGGGGAGACCGACGTCCGAGCTCCGCGCTCTCGGCGAGGAGATCTACGACGAACTCATTGCCGACAAGATCTGGCCTGGCACCGCGGCACTTGCTCAGATGCACCTCGACGCAGGGCAGCAGGTCTGGCTGGTCACGGCGACGCCCCTCGAGCTCGCCCAGATCATCGCCGAGCGCCTCGGTTTGACCGGAGCGCTCGGAACCGTCGCCGAGAGCAAGGACGGTGTGTTCACCGGGCGTCTCGTCGGCGACATCCTGCACGGACTCGGCAAGGCACACGCCGTACGCACCCTCGCCGTCCGCGAGGGCCTCAACCTGAAGCGTTGTACGGCGTATTCGGACAGCCACAACGACGTGCCGATGCTCTCCCTCGTCGGCACTGCCGTCGCCGTCAATCCCGACGCCGATCTTCGTGAGCTCGCGAAGAACCGCGGATGGGAGATCCGCGACTTCCGCACCGGCCGCAAAGCCGCAAAGATCGGGGTCCCGACGGCTCTCGCTCTCGGCGCCGTCGGCGGCGGTCTCGCGGCCGTACTCGGTCGTCGCCGGGCTGCCTGACCCCTTACCTGGTGATCAGAGGGTCAGCTGCATCAGGGTGAGATCGAGCCATCGATCGAATTTGATGCCCACCTCGGGCATCTGTCCGACGGTGACGAATCCGAACTTTTCGTGCAATGCGATGGACGTGGTGTTGCGGGATTCGATCACACCGATGAGTGCGTGGATCCCGGCTGTTCTCGCTCGTTCGATCAACTCCGTGAGCAACGAGGTCGCGATGCCTCGGCGATGAAAGTCTTGACTCACGTACACCGAATGCTCGACGGTCAACCGGTAGCCACTCTTGGGGCGCCACTGGGCGTACGACGCATATCCCGCGACGCGCCCCTCCACCTCGGCCGTCAGGACCGGGTACCCCGCACTCAGGCGTCCGTCCAGCCAGGCGATGCGCTCGCCGAGTTCGACTTCGGTCTCGTCCCAGATCGCCGTCGTGTTCCTGATGGCGTCGTTGTGGATGTCGAGGATCGTCGGGAGGTCTTCGGTGACAGTGTCGCGGATCAGCACCGAATCAGCGTACTGGCCGTCAGCCCAGGAAGACGTTGCGGCGCTTGGCGAGTAGGCGGTAGAGCGTGTGCTGGATGGTTTCGCGTACGTGGTCGGTCAGCTCGAACAGCACCATCGGATCTTCCGACGCCTGAGCGTCGTAGGAATCGGTGTAGATCGGCTTGCCGAATTCGATGTACCACTTCGACGGCAGCGGGATGAGTCCGAGCGGCCCGAAGTGCGGAAAGAACGGCGTCACCGGAAAATACGGCATGCCCATCAATCTCGCCAGCGGAGTGATGTCGCCGATCTTCGGGTAGATCTCCTCCGACCCGACGATCGAGCACGGAATGATCGGTGCGCCCGTGCGCAGCGCAGCGGAGACGAATCCACCACGACCGAATCGTTGCAGCTTGTAGCGTTCGCTGAACGGTTTACCGATGCCTTTGAAGCCTTCCGGGAACACCGCTGCCAGTTCGCCCATGCGAAGGAGTCGTTCCGCGTCGGGGTTGCACGCCAGCGTGTGCCCGGCCTTGCGCGCGATGTTGCCCACGCCTGGCATCTCGAATGCCATGTCGGCAGCCAACATTCGCAGCGGTCGATGCGCCGGGTGATGATCGCGGACGGCCACCGATGTCATCAGTGCATCGACGGGAATCACACCGGCGTGGTTGGCGACCACCAGCGCACCGCCGTCGTTGGGAATGTTCTCGATGCCTTTGATCTCGACACGGAACCAGTTGTCGAACAGCGGTCGCAGCAACGGAAGCCAGAGGGCGTCGGCGAAGTGGGGGTCGTAGCCGAACTCGTCGACGGTGTAGTCGCCCGAGAGCCGACGACGGAGGAATTCCGCTGTGCCTGCAATCTGTTCGACCAGCGATGACTTCACGGAATCGAGAGCATTCGGTTCGGCAGTCGCCGGCAGCGGCGGCACACCCGTCGGAGGAATCAACGGCGTCGGAATCAGCGGCGTCGGGGGCCGCGGTTCGGCGTACGACGACGGGTGCCTGCTGCGACTCTCCTCCGCCTGGGTCCGATCCGGGAGCCGGTGCGAGGACGCGGCACGGCCGGAGCCGGTGCCGTGCAGCGGAATTACCTTCGCCACCTCGTTCACCTTTCCCGTCCCGATGTGAATCCTGATCCCGATACTGCCGTGAGCGCGGTCCTTGCCACCTCTGCCCCGGTGTCGACGGCCGCAAGCAGACCCTTCTCCACGGAGTCCACCCACTCTGTTCTCAATACCGGCCGCAACGCAGCACCTCGTACGAAGTCGTCGAATGCCTGAACCGTAGTCCACCGCGGCTCGAATCCGAGGTCCGATCGCATTCGTGTGGTGTCGAGTCCACAACCGAAGTGGAAGTAGTCGAGTTGTTCGGTGGTGAACTCGCGCATCATGCTGCCCATCAGTGCGCGGCCGACGCTCTTGAACAACGCGAACGGCACCGGCACCTCGATTCGGCCCGCTCGCCTGATTGCTTGGCTGAGCATGATGGTTCCGTCGGCGCCGACGTTGAACGTTCCCGCCGGCCCACTGACCGTAGCGCGTTCGAGCGCCGCGAGCGCGTCTTCCTCGTGGAGCAGCTGCATGCGGGCGTCGCGGCCGATGATGCTGGGAATCAGCGGGGACGTCATGTACCGAGAGATCGAGCCGTTGAGCCGCGGGCCGATCAGCGGCGCCATCCGCAGGATCGACACTGCGATGTCCGGTCGGCGGCGGCCGAGACCGCGGATGTATCCCTCGATGTCGATGGTGTCGCGAGCGAAGGCTCCGGAGGGAGGGCGTCGCGCGCTCATCTCCTCGGTGAACTTGGCGGGGTCCTTGGCGCTGCATCCGTACACCGATGACGAAGATCGGAGAACGACCTTCTGCACTGTCGGCGATTTCTGACAGACCGCGAACAACTGCATCGCGCCGATGACGTTGAGATCCTTCATCGTCGCGCGGCCGCCGGACTTCGGCGGCTTGGTGACGGTCGCTGCGTGAACGACGGTGTCGACGCCTGCGTTGCGGATGACTTTTCCGATGAGGGGGTTGCGGATGTCGGCGCGAACGAATTCAGCGCGGCCCATCCGACGAAGCAGATCCTTGCTGGGCGAGCGAGCGTCGACGGCGATCACTCGTTCGATCGCCGGATTCTGGGCGAGCCGAGTGACCAGATAGCCGCCGAGAAAGCGGCTCGCGCCGGTGACCAGGACTACTTTGGGCGGCGCGACGCCACGGTCGTTCGCGTTCATTCACACCCCCTGCACCTCATCAAATCTGGGCCGCACTGCGTAGCCTACTGGAATCTGAGGAAGATGCGAACGGGCCGAAAAGGCACCCTGTGCAGGAAGAATGTATGTACGGACAAGAACACCTTGCCACTCCTTGAACAAAACGAAGAGCCCGCCACCGAAACGGTGACGGGCTCTTCGCCAAAGCTTTACTTACCGAGTTTCCTACGCTGCACTCGCGTACGGCGAAGCAACTTGCGGTGCTTCTTCTTCGACATGCGCTTGCGACGCTTCTTGATCACTGAACCCATGGCGGGTGTTCCTCACGTTCTTCTCTAGCGTTTTCGCGCACGCGAAGTTGCGTACGCCTACCTGGCATCCTCGAACCCTCACGCGCCAGGTGACAGAGAGTCACCGACACGAACGAGCCGTCGATCCCCAAGCTGGCGCTTCGGGCCTCGTTGGTCGAAGCTCGATGCAACTATGAAGCAAACTTGCTCACTCCACAGGTTCCGCTCGTAACCCTTGCACGAGTGCCGATGTTACTCGGCCACGACAAGCGTCGATCTTACCGGGACGTCCGTCGATCCACGAAACCGGCCCGGTAAAGCTCGAACAAGAGAGCGCTACTCAGCCTGCGTCGAAGTAGGAGGTCTCGAGGTAATCGTGTACAGCCTTGGCGTGTACACGGAACGATCGACCTACTCGAACTGCAGGCAGTTCTCCGCCGTGTACCAGTCGGTACACAGTCATCTTGGACACCCTCATCAGCGTTGCCACTTCGGCCACTGTGAGGAATTGCGTTCCAGCCAGAGCTGGTTGTCCGTCCAGGGACGCACCCTTGGACGACTTGTTTACAGGCGCCATCAATCCACATACCTCCGGCACGTCTCGCGCGGCAGGCTTCCCCTCCTGCCGAACAGACACGCACGTGCTACCTGTGAGCTTAACGTGACCAATGGGGTTACTGCGACGGGTGTAGGCAATCGATTTTTTATTCTGCTGTGACGCCCATCTCAGCTGCACGCTCGCTCGCGGCTGACAAAGCATCGAAAAACGCTGCTCGGAGGCCCTTTTCTTCCAATTTACGTACCGCAGCGGCCGTCGTACCGCCAGGAGAGGTGACGGCATATCTGAGCTCCGTCGCAGACTCGTCGGAGCGATCGAGCATCGCTGCGGAGCCGACCATCGTCTGAATCACGAGTGCGGAGCTCACGTCGCGGGTCAATCCGAGGCTTACTCCGGCGTCGATCATCGCCTCGGCGACGAGGAAGAAGTAGGCAGGTCCTGAGCCGGAGACGGCAGTCACCGCGTCCAGTTGACCTTCCTTGACGGTGACGACCTTGCCCACCGAGGACAGGATGGTGCGGACGAGCTCGAGATGCTCGGCCTTGGCGTAACGGCCGGCCGCGAGGACGCTCACGCCCTCCCCGACGAGCATCGGGGTATTCGGCATCACGCGGACCACCGGGAAGCCTGCAGGCAGTTTCGGTTCGAACTTCGACGTCGGAACCCCGGCGGCGAGGGAAACGATGAGTTGCTCGCGTTCGCCGTCCAGATCGGTCTTGGCGACCTCGGTGAGTGCTGCGTCCACATCGTTCGGCTTGACCGCGAGGACGATGACGTCGGCGCCCTCCGACGCTTCCTTGATCGACGCGGTCAGAATCCCGAAGGTCGACGCGAGTTCGGCGGCACGGGCCTCGAACTTCTCGGACACCACGAGGTCGCGGACAGCATGGCCTGCCTCCAGAAGTCCGGCGATCAACGCCTCGCCGATTCGTCCGCCACCGATTACAGCAATTCTCGTCATAGGTTCAAGCGTAGGTATTGCGGCTTCGCCGCCCGTGTGTGGGTAGTAGGTACCCGTGGCTACTACCCACACACGGGCGGATCAGCGCGGCACCATCGCCAGTTGCCTGCTCTGCACCACGACGGCCCCGGTGGAGTCGAGCACAAGATGATCCTCCTCGAACCACGTGCCGCCTATCACGGTGCTGCTCGCAGCGACGCGCAGCCAGCCACGCGCCGGTTGCTTGCGCAGGTAGGCCGTCAACTGCACTGTCGGCGCCCAGCCGAACATTCCGCGATTCATCGTCACCGGCGCGCAGATATCCCCCGTCATCAGTGCGAACAGCACGGCGGTGTCGAGGTCCTCCTCGTCGCCCGGTCGCGGACGAACCCACATTCGGATCTCCGGTTCGCCCTGCTCGCCGGTGAGGAAATGCGCCGAGGACGGCTCGATGCGCATCTCGCACCCCTTCCCGACGTGCACGATCGAAGCCATGGGGTGGTCTCCGCCGATCGCCTCGGTGCCGGCAGGTGGTGAGGTCGGCATCGACGCGAGCGACGACTGCACCTCGTGACGAGGCGCGTCGACATCCGGCCGCCCCAGAGTGACGACGGCGCGAACCGCGACGCGTCCGCCCTGCGTCATCTCGACGTCGACGTTGGAGACCTGCTTGCCTCGTTTGCGGACGATCGCCTCCAGCGCCACCTCCCCGGGGTCGGGAGCGTTGAGGTAGCTGACGCTGACCGCGAGCGGCTGCATGTCGACCTCACCGAGCTGACGCTTGGCAGCGGCCGCGCAGATCGCGAGCATGGTGCCGCCGTGAACCTTGGGGCCGATCGTCCACGTCGAGTCGATGGCAGCGGCGAACGAACCTTCGGTCTCGGTGCGAGCAAGCGTCGTCAGCGTCGTCGTTGCGAGGAAGGGGCTGGTCACTGGTCAAGCCTTTCGTCGGTTGCCGCGCCCGCGAAGGACACGTCCTGATGGGCGAGGCGCCGCATCGCGGTGATGATCGGTTCGTAGATCGCTGTACCGAGGACGGCGTATTCGACGGCCGCCTCCACCGAGCTCGGCATCTGCGAGAGGTCGTATTCGGCGATGCCTCGCACGTGTCGGCCGTACACCTCCAGCCGCTCGTCGGTCATCGGAATCCCGACGTCTTCGGCCGCTCCGAGTGCGCGTTCCAGCTGGGCGACCGCCACGAAACGCGGGTCGTAGATCTGCCCCAGTTTCTCGATCACCACCCTCGCGCGCGGATATTCGACGGCGTCGGACGGTTCCAGATAGGGCGGTAGCTCCGCGATGGCTCGGCCGAGGGTTTCGAACAGTGACGAATCCGGGTGCTCGATCAACCCGAGCACCGCCTTGATCCGATCGAGCGGTAGCCCGGCCCCGGCGAGCGCCTTGATCAGCGCCAGCCGCTCGACGTGCTGGTCGCCGTACTTCGACTGCGTTGCGCTGGTCGATTCACCCGGCATCAGCACACCTTCTCGCAGGTAGTACTTGACGGTCGCGAGGGGCACGCCGGACGCGGAGACCAGCTCGGACACACGCACGCATTCTCCCTTGACGAAGCCGATTGGATACTTCTACTATCTAAAACTGGATAGTAGAAGTATCCAGCAGACTTTACCCCATCGAAGGAGCACCGAGATGAGCGCACTGTTGACCATCGTTACGGGAGCCACGCTGCTCACCGTCGTCGGAATCGCATTCGGCGGAACGTTTCTGCTCCGAATCAATACCGGAGCACGCGGGGCGAACGCCCTCCAGAAGACCTTCTTCCGCGCCGGTCACGCACACGCCGGAGTGCTCGTGACCCTCGGGTTGGTGGTCGCCCTCGTCACCACGGCCGCCGGAGTATCGGACGTGTGGGCGACCGTCGCGTCCATCGCGGTTCTGTCGGCGGCAATATTCATCCCCGCAGGATTCTTCCTGTCCGTACTCGGATCCGACCCGCAGAAGCCGGGGCGAGCGATGGCGTCGGTATGGGTCGGCGCCGCCACTCTCACGGCAGGCCTCGTAGTCGCGGGAGTCTCGACCGTCGCCGCCGGCGTCGGGGCTTTGTGACGGTCCCCGCTACCCCAAATGGCGACGAGCGAATTCCAGCGCCTGACCGAGCATCGACGCCCGCTCCGGCAGGGTCCTGGCATTCTGCGTGTTGATCTCGACGACAGCCTGGCCGCGGAATCCCCGACGCACCAACTCGGTGCAGACCTCCACGCACGGTTGATCGCCGTGGCCGGGGATCAGGTGTTCGTCCACCGACGCACCGCGACCGTCCGCGAGATGCAGGTGAGCGAGGCCGTCGCCCATCCGGTTCATCATCTCGACGGCATCGGACCCGGCTGTAGCGGTGTGCGAGAGGTCCAGTGTGTAGTGCGCGTGGCCGGAGTCGGTTGGGTCGTACGACGGCGCGAACGCCGACAACGCAGCACCGGGTCCACCGCGTTTACGAAGACGAGCGGCCGACCCTTCCTTACGGCCGAAGAACCTGTCGGCGCGCATCGGGAACATGTTCTCGACGGCCACGATCACGTCCGAACCCATTTCCAGATCCGCGACCTGATCACCGAATCCGTCGGCGTACTTCTTCTGCCACCGGAACGGCGGGTGAACGACGACGGTGGACGCACCGAGTTTCTCCGCCGCCTCCACCGAGCGCTCGAGTTTGGCGGCGGGGTCGGCACCCCACACGCGCTGCGAGATGAGTAGGCAGGGCGCATGGATAGCCTGCACCGGAACGCCGTACTTGCGCGAGAGCGCTCCGACGGCGTCGACGTCCTGGCTGACCGACTCCGCCCACACCATCAGCTCGATGCCGTCGTACCCCAGTTCGGCGGCGTAGCGGAAGGCCGCATCGGTGTTCTGCGGATAGACCGAGGCAGTCGAGAGCCCCACCGCGACGTGACGCTTCGGCATCGGAATCCCGGTCAGCCCGTGCTCAGTTGGAAAGCCAGTGGTCCGAGCGTGACGAACACACCGACGGCGATCGCGATGACCATGCTGATCATGTCGTCCGTCCGTCGCAGAATGCGCACCACGGCGACGAGGCCGACGATCACCAGTACCGCCAGAATCAGCGCGACCCACGGCAGCATGTCCCACAACCGCTCGAAGCCCTTGAACAGCAGCGCTCCGACGATGATGGCGACCACACCCTGACCGGCGAGCACGAGCCACTGCTTCGCGGCGTCTTTCCTGCCGGTCGTGTGCGCGGGCTCGTCGGCAGCGACATCGGCTGTGGCGTCGGCATCTGCATCTGCATCTGCATCTACGACATCGACCAACTCGGTGGCGTCGTCGTCGCGTTCGGCCACCGCTGCCCCGGCCTTCGACAGCACCGGTTTCGCGGTGTCGGATTCACCGGAGGTGTCGAGCATCTCGGTCTTCCGCTCGGCCGTCGCGGACTCGGGAGTTGCCGCTGGTTTCGGCTCCGCCGGCGTCGGCCGCGTACCGGCCCTCTCGAATGCCTGCGTTGCGGGCGGCACCGGCGATGTGGCCTGGATCTGCGTTTTCGGACGACTGTTCTCCGGCGTGGGCTTGGGAGTCACGTCGGTAGCAGGTTCGGCATCAGCGCGCTGGCGACTACGCGGAACGAATCCGTCGGAGCGGGCAGGGCGTTCCGACTCGTTGCCCGGCGACGGCCGCCTCCCCGTTGCGGGCGTCGGGCGTGAGGTGGCGGGACGCTGCGCATCCGTCGAGCCGTAGGGGCGCCGTGCGCTCTCGTCGTGCGCTCGGTTGAGCAGATCTCCGGCAGCAGTGGTCGAGCCCGACAGCAACTCGGGCTCTTTCGTCGTCTCCGGGGGCTTGCTCGGTGCCCTGGTTTCCGGTGCCCTGGTTTCCGGCGCCTTGGTTTCGGCCGCGGAGATGACCGGGGCCTCGGCCGAGCGCGGCTCAGCGCGGACGATGGGAATCTCACCGGTCAGCTCGGCAACCGAGATGCCGCCTTTGACGCCGCGACGACGACGGCCGCCCGAGCTTGCGCCCGTCGACTTCTGTCCGTTGCGTGCCAGCAGCTCCGCAACCGATATCTGTCCGGTGTCTTCCGGATCCGGCTTGTTCTCCGCCGATTCGGGCCTGTCGGTCATGTCGAACGCACCACCAGATCGCTGTCCGTTTCGGTGTCCAGCTTCCGCAAAATCAAACCTTCCCTCAACGCCCACGGGCAAATCTCGATCGAGTCGATCGACAGTGCTCGCATACTCGCCTCCGCCACCAGCGCCCCGGCCACCAATTGCGGTGACCGGTCGGCGCTGACTCCTTCCAATTCTGCACGGTCTGCAGCCGTCATCCGCGAAATGAACGCTATGAGTTGTCTGAGACCGTTCGCCGTCAGTGTTCGAGTGACCCGTGGACCGGCCGCCGACGGTGCCGCGCCCGTCAACCGCGCCAACGACCGGAACGTCTTCGAGGTCCCGACGGCACGGTCCGGTTCACCGGCCGCGAGCAGCTCCTTCGCCGGCGTCGCGAGCTCGGCGTCGAGCCAGTCGCGCAGAACCGCGACTCTCCTCTTACCCGGAGGGTCCACATCCAGCCAATCCCTGGTCAAGCGTCCTGCGCCGAGCTGAAGCGAGAACGCGACATCGGGGTCCTCGTCGCTCCCGGACGTCAATTCGAGGGACCCACCGCCGATGTCGAGGTTCAAAATCCTCCCGGCACTCCAGCCGTACCAGCGACGGACCGCGAGGAAGGTGAGGCGAGCTTCGTCGACACCGGACAGCGTCTGCAGTGCGACGCCGGTTTCGGTGAGAACACGCCTCAGAACGGCATCACTGTTGTGTGCATCACGTACCGCCGACGTGGCAAACGCCATCAGCTCCTCGCAACCGGACTTCGTGGCGATCGCGGCGAAGTCTCCGACCTCGTTGACCAGCCGATCCGCGCCCTCGCGAGTGATGTTGCCGTCGGCATCCATGTTCTCGGACAGGCGAAGCGTCGCCTTGGACGAACTCATCGGAGTGGGATGCCCACCGCGATGCGCATCGACCACCAACAGATGCACGGTGTTACTTCCGACGTCGAGCACCCCTAATCGCACATAGCCACGGTACTGGGTCTAGCGTCGTCTTCTGTGACAGCTGGTAGTAAGCAGCCGACATTTGCTGCAGAAGTCGACCTGGATTTCCCCCGCGAATGGGTGGAATTCCCCGATCCCGACAATTCCGAGCACATCATCGCCGCCGACCTGACGTGGCTGTTGTCCAACTGGACATGTGTGTTCGGCACCCCGGCCTGCCAGGGGACCGTCGCAGGCCGCCCCGACGACGGGTGTTGCTCGCACGGCGCCTTCCTCTCCGACGACGACGACAAGAAGAAGCTCGACGCGTCGGTGAAGTTGCTCACTGCCGAGGATTGGCAGCTGATGGACAAGGGCCTCGGCAAGAAGGGGTACGTCGAATACGACGATCTCGACGACGAGCAGTCTCTGCGTACACGCCGCTACAAGGGCGCGTGCATCTTCCAGAACCGTCCGGGATTCGAGGGCGGGATCGGATGCGCGCTGCATTCGATGGCGCTGCGCAAGGGCATCGAGCCGCTCGAAGTAAAACCCGATGTCTGCTGGCAGCTGCCGATCCGTCGCACCCAGGATTGGGTGACGCGTCCGGACGGCACCGAGATCCTCAAGACCACGATCGGTGAGTACGACCGTCGCGGCTGGGGAGAAGGCGGCCACGATCTCAGCTGGTACTGCTCGGGCTCCCCCGACGCGCATGTCGGCAGCAAGCAAGTATTCGAGTCGTACAAGCCGGAGTTGACCGAACTGCTCGGCAAGCCCGCGTACGACGAGTTGGCGTCGCTCTGCAAGCGCAGGCGCGGACTCGGTCTGATCGCGGTCCACCCGGCCACCCGTGAGGCGCAGCGCACCAAGTAGCCGGCTCACTGATCCTTTGTGGGTGAATTCCCCGGGAACCGTCCGAACCGGGATCCTGGGGAATTCACACTTCGTCGACAAGCACTCGGCAGCGACGAAGGGGCACGAGCAATGATCAAGAGAATTCTGGCCACGACGGCATTGGCCGTCGGGCTCGCAGCGGCGCTGGCACCTGCGGCGTCCGCGGACGAGATCAACGACAACTGGTACGACGCGACCGGGCAGTTCGTCGGGGTACTGGAACCGGGCGGAATCAGCTCCGGAAGCGCGTACTACCCCGAGGCGAAGCCGATCGCCGTCACGCCGTGGGGGACGACGCGACTCATCGAGTGTCGCGGGGACGGCCATTACATCGTCAAGCAATGCCGGCGGGAAGGCCACTGGCTCGTCCAGGTGAGCCAGTATCCGGTTCGTGAGATGTGGGTGTACAACCCGTTCTAGGCGCTGCACCCATGTGAGTGCGAATACATGAAGGGTTATGTATTCGCACGCACATGCGCCGAAGGCGCCTATCCCTCCAGCTTGTAACCCAACCCGCGAACCGTGACGAGATGCTCGGGCTTGGCCGGGTCGCTCTCGATCTTGGATCGCAGCCGTTTGACGTGCACGTCAAGGGTTTTCGTGTCGCCGACGTAATCGGCACCCCACACCCGGTCGATCAGCTGACCGCGGGTGAGCACCCGACCGGAGTTTCGGAGCAGGTACTCGAGCAAATCGAATTCCTTGAGCGGCAACGTGATCTGCTCGGCGTTCACCATCACGACGTGACGTTCGACGTCCATGCGCACCGGCCCTGCTTCCAGCACACCGGTATCGGCCGCGCCGTCGAGCTCGGCGTCGCTCCCCCGCCGCAGCACGGCACGGATACGCGCGATGAGCTCGCGTGCCGAATACGGCTTGGTCACATAGTCGTCGGCGCCGAGTTCGAGCCCGACCACCTTGTCGATCTCGCTGTCACGCGCAGTCACCATGATCACCGGTACACCCGATCGTGCTCGCAGCTGCTTGCACACGTCGGTGCCGCTCATGCCGGGCAACATCAGGTCCAGGAGCACGATATCGGCTCCCGCGCGGTCGAATTCGGCGAGCGCCGACGGTCCGTCGCCCACGACGGTGGCGTCGAAGCCCTCTTTGCGCAGGAGAAAGGCCAGAGGATCGGCCAACGACTCTTCGTCCTCGACGATCAGTACGTTGGTCACGAGAGGTTCCTGCTCACGGTAGTTCTCCTTCTGTCGACCCGAGGTCGTCATCTTCGAAATATGCAGGGATCTGCAGAGTGAAGGTGGATCCGGTGCCGAGCTTGCTCCACAACGAGATGCTGCCGTTGTGGTTGGCTGCGACGTGTTTGGCGATGGCAAGCCCGAGGCCTGTCCCGCCGGTCGCCCGCGACCGAGCTTTGTCGACGCGGAAGAATCGTTCGAAGACCCGCTCCTGATCTTCCTTGGCGATACCGATGCCTCGATCGGTCACCGCGAATGCCACACAGCTGCTGCGCAGTGCGCGCGAGACCGACACCGGTGAGCCGTCCGGTGAATAGGCGATCGCATTCTGGATGAGGTTGGCCAGCGCCGTGACCAGAAGAGCCTGATCACCCAGCACTTCGAGGCCACTGGGGTGATCGGTGGTGACCGTGATGCCTGCATTCTCGGCCGCGAGCTTCGACCGATCGAGGGCCTCGTTGACGACGGTGTCGACGTCGACGACCTCGAGATCCGGCAGCTTCTCGGCGCCCTGCAGGCGCGAGAGCGCGATCAGTTCGGTCACCATGCTGCCCAGCCGTTTTGATTCGGCGACGACCTTGCCACCGAAATGTCGAACCGAATCGGGGTCGTCGGCGGATTCGAGGAGTGCCTCCGCGAGGAGACTCATCGCTCCCACCGGCGTCTTGAGTTCGTGGCTGACGTTGGCGACGAAGTCCCGCCGAGTCGCCTCCATCCGAACCTGCTCGGAATCGTCGTCGGCGAACAGCACGACGAAGCGCTGGTCTTCTTTACTCAGCAGTCGAGCGACACAGCGGACGGCCATGCGGTCGCGGCTGGTACTGGTTCTCGGATCTTTGGAACTGATGTCGACTTCGACGGCATGGCCGTCGGCGAGGACCTTCTGGGCGGCTTCCCACGCGCGGTCGTCGATCAGGCGGTTACGCACCAGACCGAGCTCCTCGGCGCGCGGATTCGACAACACGACGTCGTGGAATCGATCGACCACGGCGATCCCGCTCTCCGACGCGAGAATGATCAGGTCCAACACCTGGGACATCGTCAGCCCGGACGAGGCAGCCGTTCGTTCCGAATGCCGCGTGGCGAGGTAGGGAATCAGAACACCGCCGACGAGGTAGCCAACGAAGGCCGTGGCGATAGCCAGTAGTACGGCCGATGCAACACTCACAGCGGAATCGTACGTTCGATGGACAGCTCACATACGCAGGGTGCAGGCATTTCCCTGGTCGTCATAGTCCTCGTCGGCAGTGTTCTTCGATCGTTCACCTGCTGTTACGAACCGATGCCCTACTTGGCGCCCTGATTTGCGACGGCGGCGGCGCCTGCGGCGGCTGCTTCGGGGTCCAGGTACGTTCCGCCGGGGTTCGACGGTACGAGCTTGCCGTCACCGTCCGCGAAGTTGTACTGCAGCGGGATGCCCGTCGGAATGTTGAGGCCGGCGATGTCGGCGTCGGAGATCTCGTCGAGGTACTTCACCAGTGCGCGGAGCGAGTTGCCGTGCGCTGCGACGAGGACGTTCTTGCCGGCTTTCAGGTCGGCGACGATGGTCTCCTCGAAGTACGGGATCAGCCGGTCGACGACGTCTTTCAGGCACTCCGTCAACGGGACGCTGTCCAGATCCGCATAGCGGGGATCGGCGTCCTGGCTGTATTCGGTACCGGTTTCGATCGCGGGCGGCGGGGTGTCGTAGCTACGACGCCACAACATGAACTGCTCGTCGCCGTACTTGTCCTTGGTCTCGGCCTTGTTCAGGCCCTGCAACGCACCGTAGTGACGCTCGTTGAGCTTCCAGTGACGAACGACGGGGATCCAGTGCCGTTCGGCGGCGTCGAGCGCAATGTTCGCGGTGCTGATCGCGCGACGAAGCAGGGAGGTGTACAGAACGTCGGGCAGGACTCCTGCTTCGGCGAGCAGTTCGCCTGCGCGCTTGCCCTCGGCCTCGCCTTTCTCCGTCAGGCGGACGTCCACCCAACCGGTGAACTGGTTCGACGCGTTCCATTCACTCTCGCCGTGGCGGAGCAGAATCAAGGTTCCGATACTCATGGGGTCAGTTTCTCATGCTCGGTGCTCAGTGGCTTGTGCACGACGAGCACCGCGACGAGCAGGACCATCACGACGGCGGTGAGGGTGATCGGAATCGGAACGACGGGGTCGAGGAGCACCAGTACAGCAGCGGCGGGGACCACGATGTTGACCACCTTGTCCGCGTTTCGACGGATCGCGACGATCCACACGCCGAGGACGAACACCGCTATCGGGACGGTGACGGTGAACGACGCCGCCACGTCGCCGAGCGTGCTGTGTTCGGTCAGCACGTCGATCTCCACTTCGATGCCCGCCGAGAACGCACCGGCTGCGGCGAAGATGAAGTAGTGCATGTAGCCGTACTTCAGCGTATTCCCGAGGCCGCTGATCGCGGTGTGGTGTGGCGGCCAGAAGTAGATCCACCACAGTCCGGCCGTGACCACGAGCGTGAGGATCGATATCGAGATCAGAGGTGCGAGAGCTGTCTCGTCGTGCAGCGCTTCGATGATGGCATTAGCCGACGCCAGCAGTGATTCGCCGAGAAGGATGAGGGTGAACAGCCCGTAGCGCTCGGTAATGTGGTGCGGATGCCAGGGGGTCGAACCGTTCCGCTCGGCGATCATCGGAATCGACATCTCGGCGGCGGCGAGCACCACGAACCCGACCAACTGGGCAGCACCGTTCGGGATCAGGAGCCACAGCACCCACAGAACCTGAACCCCCGCGATCCCCGCCGCGTACGTCCGCGCGGTCTTTCGGTGTTCGGGACTGCCCGACGCGCGTAGCCACTGCGCGACCATTGCGGTGCGCATGACGATGTAGCCCAGCACGACAATCAAGAAGTTCTTGTCGGTGAACGCCGATTCGATGCCTGCCGCCAGCACCAGTACGCCTGCCATCTGCAGGACTGTCAATACGCGGTACAGCCAGTCGTCGGTGTCGAACGAGGTGGCGAACCACGTGAAGTTCATCCACGCCCACCAGATCGCGAAGAACACCAGCAGGTAACTGACGAGGCCGTCGACGATGTGGTTCTCGGTCAACGAATGGTGCAGCTGAACGGCGGCAATGCTGACCGCGACGACGAACACGAGGTCGAAGAACAGCTCGAGCGGACTCGCGGCGCGGTGCGGCTCGTTCGGGTCGCGCGGACGCATCGGGATGAGGTTCACGAGTAAGGACGATAGGTCACGGGTCGAATTCGCGCGGCTCCGAATCGGTGGGTACGAGATTCACGTCGTGAACTTCAACCCGTGCGACTCCCCGATCGCCGAGCTGGACACCCGCTGCCGGAACACCCAGTACGTCCAGCTCTGATACAGCACCACGACCGGCGTCATGAAGGCCGCGACCCACGTCATGAAGCGGAGTGTGTACGGACTCGACGACGCGTTGGCGACCGTCAGGCTGTAGGCCGGGTCGAGGGTCGACGGCATGACGTTCGGAAAGAGCGAGGCGAACAGCAGCGTCACCGTGGACACGACGGCGACCGAGGTGAGCACGAAGGCCCACCCTTCACGTTCGGCCCGCGTCAACAGCACGACGCCCACGAGCGCGCCTGCTGCGATCGCGACCAGAATCCAGGTCCATCCTTTGCCGTGGGCGAGCTGAGTCCACAACACGAACGCCCCGGCGATCGGCACGGCGGGCAGCGCCAGCTTGGCAGCGATTGCCACGGCGTCCTCGCGGATCTCGTCGGCGGACTTGAGCGCCAGGAACACAGCCCCGTGCAGGGCGAACACCAAAGCTGTTGTCACACCGCCCAACAGGGCGTACGGGTTGAGCAGATCGAAGAAGCTGGACACCACCTGTTTGTTCGCGTCGATCTCGACTCCTCGTACGATGTTCGCGAACGCGACGCCCCACAGCACGGCGGGAACCCATGATCCGAAGACGATGCCCCAGTCGCAGCGCTGACGCCAGGCGTCGTCGTCGATCTTCGCTCTCCATTCGATCGCGACGATCCGCACGATCAGTGCTACGAGAATGATCAGCAGCGGAATGTAGAAGCCGGAGAACAAGGTTGCGTACCAATCGGGGAACGCAGCGAACAGTGCACCGCCCGCGGTGATCAGCCACACCTCGTTGCCGTCCCACACCGGACCGATGGTGTTCAGTGCGACTCGGCGGCGCACGTCGGGCGCAATGTCGGTTCGCCTACCGACGACAGGCATGAGCATCCCGACACCGAAGTCGAAGCCTTCCAGCAGGAAGTAGCCGACGAAGAGTACGGCGACGATGACGAACCACAGCTGCGGCATGGCGCTCCCTCAGTACTCGAACGAAAGCTGCTTGGGCTCTGCCGGATCGGGCGGATTCTTGTCGTGGTCGAGCGGACCTTCTTTCGCGTAGCGAATCATCAGTTTGAGCCAGACGACGCCGAGGGCACCGTAGAGCAGCGTGAAGGTGATGATCGAAATCCACACCGTCACAGCCGAATGATTCGATACGCCTTGATCGACCGTCAGGCGAATCATGTCGACGCCGGTGGGGTTGGGATACACCATCCACGGCTGGCGTCCCATTTCGGTGAAGACCCACCCGGCAATGTTGGCCAGGAACGGCGTCGGAACGGCGATCAACGCAAGCCACGAATACCAGCGCTGATCCGGAACCCTGCCCCGCCGGGTCACCCACAATCCGGCGAGCGCAAGTGCAGCGGATCCCACCGCAAATCCCATCATGGCGCGGAATGCCCAGTACGTCACGAACAGGTTCGGTGTGTAGTTGCCTGGGCCGAACTGTTGCTCGGCCTTCTCCTGCAATTGGTTGACGCCCTGCAATGTCACGCCGGAGAACTTTCCTTCCGCCAGGAACGGCAGCGCGAAGGGCACTTCGATCACCGAGGTGACGCTGTCGCAGTTGTTGTGGGTGCCGATGGTGAGTACCGAGAATGGCGGGTCGGTTGCGGTGTCGCACAACGATTCCGCCGACGCCATTTTCATCGGCTGCTGCACGAACATCAATTTGCCCTGCGAATCACCGGTCCACGCCAGGGCGACTCCCGCGACGATCATCACGAGAAGCGCCAAACGCGTTGCGGGCCTGAACATGCCGCGGGCGTCGTCGGTGAGCCGAGCCGCCTCACCTGCCTCCACGGTCGAAGCTCGGCGCATGTTGCGCACCATCCACCATCCGGAGATCCCGGCGACGAAGGTACCGGCCGTCAGGAACGCGCCTGCGATGACGTGCGGGTATGCGACCAACGCGGTGTTGTTGAACAGCAGATCCGAGATACTGGTCAGCTGGGCTCGTCCGGACTCGGCGTTGTACTCGGCACCGACGGGGTGCTGCATGAAGGAGTTGGCGACGACGATGAAGTACCCCGACGCGGTGACGCCGATCGCGACAAGCCAGATCGTCGCAAGATGCACGAGCCTCGGTAGCCGATCCCAGCCGAAAATCCACAGCCCGAGGAACGTCGACTCCAGGAAGAACGCCACCAGCCCCTCCATGGCCAGCGGAGCACCGAAGACGTCACCGACGAACCGCGAGTACTCGCTCCAATTCATTCCGAACTGGAATTCCTGCACGATTCCGGTGGCAACACCGAGTGCGAAGTTGATGAGGAACAACTTGCCGAAGAACTTGGTGAGCCGATACCAATGGTCTTTCTCGGTGACCACCCACATCGTCTGCATGATCGCGATCATCGGTGCGAGACCGATGGTCAGCGGCACCAAGACGAAGTGATAGACAGTCGTGATCCCGAACTGCCATCTCGAAAGATCCAAAGCGTCCATGGCCACCCCAGCTCGCCGCGATGGTGGTGACCATACTCCGCAACCGGGCAGGGAACGTCGAATCGACGATTCGAAATCCCCTGCCCGCGTGGGAAACAGCGCGTCTACTCGATCGAGATCACAGTTTCATGGTGTGTGGTCCGAAAACCTCGACACTTCAGCGCACAGCACCGCGTCAGCGCACCGTCCACAGTTCCCGAGTCTCCGGCCGCGGATCGTCGACGATCTCGGACTGCTCGCCGAACAACTTCACCGTCCGCGCGTTCCCGTACTCACTCCAGCCCGGCGAGCCGCTTGCCACGAAGTCGACCCATGCTCGGTGCATCTCGTCGGCCACTTTCTGGGGCGGATTCGGTCCGGTGATGCGCGCGGTGGCAGCCTTGTCGAGCACATCGAAGACGAACGGGATCTCCAAGGCATGGCAGGCACCGAGTTTGCCGTCGTACAGGGTCGATCGCCAGGTGAACTCGTAGACGAAGGCGTTCCCCTTGCGCGCTTCGACGATGCGCACGGCGGGCAGCCGAAAGAACCAATCGGTCATCAGCGCGATCAAGATCTCGCCGGGGGACGCATCGGGTAGCTGAGCGGAGTACGCCGCCAGCGCACCCTCGGGGTCGACGCCGAACGCCCCCAGTACGAGCCGCACTCGATCCAGATCGACGTAGTCGGTCACACCCGCAGGCACCAGGAAGAACGCGAACTCCTCGCTCGTGGTTCCGATCAGAACCTCGACGTCGGCGCCTGCGCCGGCTGCGATCCGGTTGTACGGAAGATCCGGCACGACGTCGCCGTCGATGTACGGCTCGAACGGCATCATGTTGACGGCGAGCTCGCCCCAGGCGCCCGTGGGAGCCTCGGCCGTGATCCGATCGCCCAGATCGCGTTGCGCATCGACGAACGCGTCTACGGGGACGGATCCCAGGCCGCCCACATCGGCAGCGACACCCAACATCTCGGCCAACGCCGCCGAAACCTTGGCCGCTGTCGGCTCCGAAATCACGTGATGCCCGGCACCGCTCTGCAGAATCGCCCGCTGGAACAGCCCTTCCGCCCGAGGCATCGACAACAGCGTCCCGACGCTCATGGCTCCTGCCGATTCACCGGCGACCGTCACCTGCGTGGGATCTCCTCCGAACGAGGCGATGTTGTCGCGGACCCATTCGAGTGCTGCCACCTGATCGAGCAGTCCACGGTTGGCGGGCGCGCCGTCGATGCGTGCGAATCCATCGGCGCCGAGACGATAGTTGACGGTGACGGCGACGATCCCGTCACGCGCGAACGCGGCGCCGTCGTAGATGGGAACTGCGTTGCTGCCGTTGACGAATGCGCCGCCGTGAATCCACACGAACACCGGCCGGCCGGGACCGTCGAGGCCGGGCGTCCACACGTTGACATTCAAGCAATCGTCGCCGGGTACTTCCGGCTCGCTCAGGATATTGCTCACGGGAGGTCGGTAGCCGATCTTCGGCGCCGTCGCGCCGAGGGCTACCGCGTCGCGCACTCCCGGCCACGACGGCGGCGCAGTGGGAGCGGCGAACCGCAGCGTTCCGAACGGCGCTTCCGCGTAGGGAATACCGAGGAAGGAGATGGCGGTGTCGGTGCGCTGCCCGCGCAACCGGCCCTGGGCAATGTCGAGCGTGACGTCCATACGTCCTTACTACCCGAAAGTATGGGCAGGAGGGCCCACTCTGCTTACATACGCCGGGTGACGCGATACGTCAGCCACCCGAAAACGACCACGACTGCTGCGCCGCCCAGGATGGGAAGTATTCGCGAGGACTGGACACCGAGGAAGACCGCGAATCCGCCGAGAAAGACCATCAGAAGACCGGTCCAGACGAACTCGACGTTGGTCCGGCGTATCGACTTCTCGTTGGCGACCACATCACGCGGAATGTCCAACAAGCGTCGAGCTTCCGACGAGATGTCGCAGCGGCCGGATCCCACTGAATGCAGGATTCCATCGTGAACCAGTGCCCACATCTTCTGGTGCGCCCGCGCCTCGCCGTATGGGTACGAACGAATCCGGCGGCCGGATCCGTCCTCGAAATGCAGGACGCGGCGCCGACGACCTCGGTACCCCACGGTGACGCGTACGAGGTCGTGGGTGTCCACCCAGTTTCGGCCCTGCTGAACCCATGTAGCACCGGCTGACAGAACAGGATGCCCGAAGTAGTGGACGGAGGTACCAGCGAGCCCGAGATACAGCACGTACATCCACCAGTGAATCCGGTCGTTCTGCAGGCCCACCTCGCCGATCTGGCCGAAGTAGCGGAGACCGACCAGCGCCACGGTCACCGCGGCGAGAATACCCACCGTGCGGCGGTACGAGCTTGCTGACCATTCCAGTACTTCGCCCTGACCGTTCGGAGGTTCGGGCAATGTCGTGTCGAGCATGGATCACCCCCCAGTGACTTCCCGGGAATGATAGCGAAGAAGGCCACCTACTCGATTCGAGGAGGTGGCCTTCTTCGCTGGACGATCTACTTGGCAGGCTCCGCAGCGCGCAGATCCTTGCGCAGGATCTTGCCTGCAGCAGACTTCGGTACCGTCTCGATGAACTGGACCTTGCGGACCTTCTTGTGCGGTGAGACCCGCTCGGCGACGAACGCGATGACCCCTGCTTCGTCGAGGGTGGCGTCGGCCTGCAGCACCACGAAAGCCTTGGGTACTTCTTCGCCCTCGTCGTCGAGCACACCGATGACGGCAGCGTCGGCGATCTCCGGGTGCGTGAGCAGCAGGGCTTCGAGCTCGGCAGGAGGTACCTGGTAGCCCTTGTACTTGATCAGTTCCTTGAGGCGATCGACGATGTAGACGACGCCTTCGGCATCGACGACAGCGATGTCACCGGTGTGCAGGAAACCGTCGTCGTCGAGGGTTTCGGCCGTCGCGGTCGGGTTGTTGAGATAGCCCGCCATGACGTTGGGGCCCTGCACCCACAGCTCGCCGGGCTTGGAGAGCCCCTCGGTGGGGAGCTCGATCTCCTCCAGGGTTTCCGGGTCGACCAACTTGTTGACGGTGTTCGCCAGGGGCAGACCCACCGAGCTCAGCGCAATGTCGTCGCGGTCGAACGGAATCGCGTGGCTGACCGGGCTGAGCTCGCTCATTCCGTAGCCCTGGCGTACGCGCGTGTTCAACCGCGTGGCGACGGCCTTGCCGAGTTCCTCGTCGAGCGGCGCGGCACCGGAGAAGATGGTGTGCACGCTGGAGAGGTCGTACTGATCGATCAGGGGATGCTTGGCCAGCGCGACGGCCACCGGCGGCGCGATGAACAGGTAGGTGAGCTTGTTGTCCTGGATGATCCGGAGGAACTCGGTGAGCTCGAACTTCGGGATCGTGACCAGCCGGGCACGCAATTTCAGTGCGATGTTGAGCAGCACCGTCAGGCCGTAGATGTGGAAGAACGGCAGCAGCGCGAGAATCGCGTCGTCGGTGCTGATACCGACGCGCGGTTCCATCTGCGCCACGTTCGCCACGAGGTTGCGGTGCGTGAGGATGACGCCCTTGGGGACGCCGGTGGTGCCCGAGGAATACGGCAGCACTGCCACCTGGGTGGCCGGGTCGAACGACACCTCCGGCGCAGGGGCGCCCTGGGTGAGCAGGTCACGCAGGTTCGGGTGGCCCTCGGCGCCGTCGAGAACGATGACGTGGTCGTCGGGGATGCCGACCTTCTCTGCCGCTGCCTTCGCCTGCGGGTACAGCGGGGAGACGGTGAACAGGAACTTCGCGCCCGAGCCGGTGAGCTGCTTGGCGATGTCCTCCGCGGTGTACAGCGCGTTGATGGTGGTGGCCGTTCCCCCGGCGCGCAGGATGCCGTGCAGCACCGATGCGAACGCGGGAACGTTGGGCGAGTGCAAACCGACGACGTCGCCCAACTCCAGACCACGCGCGGCGAGCGCCCCGGCGATTCCGTTGATCTGTCCGATCAGAGTTTGGTAGGTGGTCACTGCCCCGGAGGTGCCGTCGACCAACGCGGGCTTGTCGAGGTCAGCGTCCTCGATGGACCCGAACAGATAGTCGTAGACGCTCAGATTCGGAATCTCGACATCGGGAAAGGGGCTGTTGAAGCTCATGACACTCCTTCGAACATGCATCGGCAAGATGCCAAAACCCTACAGTGAAAGCCGTCACAACGGACTTCAGCCCTACCGACGAGTCAGTTCGCTGCCGACCTGACGATCTGCTGCAGATTTCTCCGCGACGGTTGCGCACCGAGCACCGATATGCAACCTACTGCGCCGCTGGTCACAGCACTCAACGATCCTGGCAGTCTCACAGCTTCGGCAGCATTCCTGGCAGGTGCCGTCGAGCTTGCCTACAGTGGTCGATCTGGCTGTGAAAACTCCTGCACCACAGCTAGTTTCATTGAGGTAAGCAAGATTCTTTCGACTTCAGGAGAGACCAGTGTTCAACGATTTCCACAACAACTTCGTCGCACCGTTCCAGCAGTTCGCGCCCCAGATCCCGGACTGGTTCTCCTGGTTCCGCTTCGGCCGCTGATTACGGACTTCGAATACCTTCGAACTCCGAATACGTTGCCGAAAAAGAGAACCCCGCCCCTCCCCAGGGGGCGGGGTTCGCTGCATGCTCACGACTTCACATTTCTCATGACTTCACAGTTCTCATGACTTCACATAGGGCTTGCCTGCAGCCGCCGGACCTCGCACGTGCCCGACCAACCCGGCGACGGCGAAAATCGTCACCACGTACGGCAGCATCAGCATGAACTCGCTCGGCACCGGCGATCCGATGATGCCGAGGACGTTCTGCAGGTTGGATGCGAAGCCGAAGAGCAACGCCGCCAACGTCGCTCGGATCGGATCCCAGCGGCCGAAGATTACGGCGGCGAGCGCGATGTAGCCTGCGCCGGCCGTCATTTCCTTACCGAACGCGCCGACCGAGCCGAGGGTGAAGTACGCGCCTCCCAGTCCGGCGATGGCACCGGCGAGGCAGACGTTCCAGAACCGCGTCGCGGCGACGTTGATACCCACGGTGTCCGCCGCCTGCGGATGCTCACCGACGGCACGCAGGCGCAGCCCCCACTTCGTGCGGAAGAGACCGAACCACACGAGAGCCACCACGACGTACATCAGGTAGACGATGAACGTCTGGCGAAACAGCACCGGTCCGACGATGGGTATCTGCGACAGCAGCGGGATCTCGATCCGCGCGAATCGCGGCGGCGCATTGAGTGTCTCGGTGTTCTTGGTCAGCACCACCGAGTAGAGGAAGCTCGTGAGTCCGACCACCAGCACGTTGAGCACGACGCCGACGATGACCTGGTTGACGAAGTACTTGATCGAGAACATCGCCAGCAGCGATGCCGTCAATGCACCGGCGACGAGGGCCGCCAGCAGCGCGATGTAGGTCGACCCGGTCAGCGTTGCGACGACAGCACTGACGAAGGCCCCGGACAACAGCTGGCCTTCGATCGCGATGTTGATGACGCCGACGCGCTCGGAGATGACGCCGCCCATCGCTCCGAAGATCAGCGGCGTACTGAGTGCGACGGCGCCGATCAACAGCCCTGGCACCGGGACGGTCTCACCTGCGGCAGCCCACGTCAGAAATCCGATGACGAACAACACCGCGAACACGGCGAGCACCCACATCGGCGTCTTGGCCCGCCGGTAGACGTTCCAGGCTGCGAAACCGGCAATCACGGCCAGCACGAGGAACAGCACGATGCCGGTTCCGCGTGCGGGCACGCCGACGGCGGGTAGCTGGAAGAAGTCGTCTTCGCTGGCCAACCCGAACGTGGTGGTGCCGATTCCCGCCTTCACGACGAACAGCACCAATGCAAGAAGCGTCGCGACCCCGAGAACCCCGGGAATCTTCCAACTCCTGGCGGGGGTGACGACGTCCTGCTGATCTTCGACGACGGTCACAGCGATCCCACCTTCGCGGTGTCGGCGCGGGCCGCGACCTCGGCGCCGGGTGCAGGCAATCGGAACACCGCCCGTACGAGCGGCGGTGCCGCGATGAAGAGCACGATGACGGACTGGACGACGAGCACGATGTCGATGGGTACGCCCTCAGCTGCCTGCATCGCGAATCCGCCTGCCTTGAATGCCCCGAACAGGATGCCCGCGAAGAACACTCCCCACGGCTTCGACCGTCCGAGGAGCGCGACGGTGATGGCGTCGAATCCGATGCCCGCGTCGATGTCGGCACCGAATCCGGTGGTCACCGTACCGAGCACCTGGGCGACGCCTGCCAGTCCGACGAGCGCGCCGGACAGGACCATCGCGTACAGGTACATCCGGTTGACGTTGATACCGGCGATCTTCGACGCATTCGGGTTCTCACCGACAGCCCGGAAACGGAAGCCGAGCGAGGAACGCTCCAGCAGCCACCACACCCCGATCGTCACGAAGATCACGAGGACGAACCCGAGATGCAGGGTGTACTTGTCGCCGAAGAGCTTGGGGAACACCGCCGTCGACTCGATCGCGGATGTCTTCGGGTTGTTGGAACCGGGAGCCTGCAGCGCTCCCGGCGTGCGCAGCAGGTAGGCGACGAGATAGAACGCGATGTAGTTGAGCATGATCGTGACGATCACCTCGTGTGCCCCGGTGCGTGCTTTGAGCACACCGGCGATACCGCCCCACACCGCTCCGCCGACAACGCCTGCGGCGATCGCGAGGATCAGGTGCAGGCCTGCCGGAAGTTGGAGGGAGAAGCCGACCCAACCGGCGCAGGCTGCGGCGATGAGCATCTGACCGCGACCGCCGATGTTGAACATGCCGACGCGGAAGGCAAGGGCGACACCGAGACCGGCGACGATCAGCGGCGTCGCGAACGTCAGAGTCTCGGTCAGCGGCTTGATACCGTTCTCGAAACCCGGGCGCCGAAAGTTGTACACCGCTCCCTGGAACAGTGCCGAGTACGCGCCGGACACCGAATCCCAGACGGCGGACAGCATGTCGGTGGGACGCGAGAAGAAGTATCCGGCGCTCTCCTGCACGTCGTCGTTCGTGACCGCGATGAGGACAGCGCCGACCACCATCGCCAGTAGGACCGCCAGCACCGAAATGATGGCGCCTCCGGTAAATATCTCTCGCAGCACCATGTGAGCCCGCGACGGTTCCTCCCGCTGCGGCGTGTCAGCCATGCTCTCCACCCATCATCAATCCCAGAACTTCGCGGGACGTGTCCGCCGGCACGATGCCGACGATCGTTCCGCGGTACATGACGGCTATTCGGTCGGCCAGTGCCGCCACCTCGTCGAGTTCGCTCGATACCACGATCACCGGGATACCCGAGTCGCGGGTGGCGACAATTCGCTTGTGCACGAACTCGATCGAACCGACGTCGATACCGCGCGTCGGTTGCGAGGCGACGAACAGCCTCAGCTCCCGGCTCAGTTCTCGCGCGAGTACCACCTTCTGCTGGTTGCCACCGGAGAGTCGTCCGACAGCAGTACCGATTCCTGGCGCTCGCACATCGAACTCGGTGACCTTGTCGGCGGCGAACTCGTCGAGGAACTCTCGCCTGACCGCGCCGCGCCGGACGAAGGGCTCTCCGCCCGAGCGATCGAGCATCAGGTTCTCGGCGATGGTGAACTCACCGACGAGCCCGTCGACCGTTCGGTCCTCGGGAACGAACCCGACTCCGGCTCCCAGCACTTCGTGCACGGGCAGCCCCATCAACGACTTTCCGTCCAGGCTGATGGATCCGGTGACGTGTTCCTGTACGCCGAGGAGAGCTTCCGCGAACTCGGTCTGCCCGTTGCCCTGCACGCCGGCGATCGCCAGGATCTCCCCGGCGTGGACTTCGAGGCTGACGTCGTCGACGGTCTTGTGGCCCGTTGCGTCGAACACGGTGAGATTCTTGACGACGAGTGCAGCCTCGCCGGGCTTCGCCTGCTCCTTCGACACCGTCAGTTGTACGTCGCGTCCGACCATCAGCGCTGCGAGTTCGGTATTGGTCGCCGTCGGTGCGGCTTCTCCGACCACCTTGCCGAGCCTGATGACGGTGATCCTGTCCGCCACCTCGCGGACCTCGCGCAGTTTGTGCGTGATGAACACGATGGTGGTTCCGGATTCGGCGAGCTCGCGCATGATACGCATGAGGTCGTCGGTTTCCTGCGGCGTCAGAACAGCGGTCGGCTCGTCGAACACCAGAACCTTGGCGTCGCGGCTGAGCGCCTTGATGATCTCGACGCGTTGTTGCACACCGACCGGGAGGTCGTCGACTTTTGCGTCGGGATCGAGGTCGAAGCCGAAGCGAGCCGAGATCTCTCGCACCAGCTTTCGAGCCGCGTCGAGGTCGAGTCGTCCACCGGCAGAGGTGGTCTCGTTGCCGAGAATGATGTTCTCGGCGACGGTGAACACCGGGATCAGCATGAAGTGCTGGTGCACCATGCCGATCCCGGCCGTCATCGCCTCGCCGGGACCGGCGAACTTCTGCTCGACGCCGTCGAGCAGAATCTCGCCTTCCTCCGCACGGTAGAGACCGCTGAGAACGTTCATCAATGTCGACTTGCCTGCGCCGTTCTCGCCGAGCAGGCAGTGGATCTCGCCCGATTCCACGACCAGGTCGATGGAATCGTTGGCGACGAGCGATCCGAAACGCTTGGTGATGCCTCGTAGTTCGAGCTTCATCAGCTACCGGGACACCTGACTACTTGGGCGACGAAGGCGACTCGACGGTGATCGAGCCGTCGATGATGCCTGCCTTGATCGTGTCGAGTTCACCCTGCAATGCCGGATCGACCTGCGCTTCGAATTCGTGGAACGGTGCGATACCGACTCCCTCGTTCTCAAGCGTGCCGACGTACGCGGAGTTGTCGAATGCGCTGTCACCGGAGGTGGCGACGACCTCGTCGACACTTGTCTTGAGGCCCTTGGTCACGGAGGTGAGCAGCAGGTCCCCGACGGATGGGTCGGACTCGAAGACGTCGGCGTCGGCACCGATCAGCGCGACGGGACGCGAGGAGTCGCGGATGGCCTGCGCGGCACTCTGGTAGATGGGACCACCGACGGGGAACACGACGTCGGCGTTCTGGTCGATGAGACCCTGAGCGGTGTTCTTGGCAACCTCGTTGGCGGCGAATCCGCCGGTGAACGAACCGTTCTGAGCGGCGACGTCCCAGCCGATGACACGAACGGCCTTGTTCTTCTGCTGGTTGAAGTAGTTGACGCCGTCGGCGAACCCGTCCATGAAGATGGTCACCGTCGGGAGCTGCGCGCCGCCGAAGGTGCCGACGACTCCAGTCTTGGAGTAACTCGCCGCGGCATAGCCCGCGAGGAATCCACCCTGGGCCGCGTCGTAGGTCAGGGGCTTGACGTTCGGCAGGTCGATGCTCGAGTCGTCGATGATCGCGAAGTCGATATCGGAGTTCGCCTCGGCTGCAGCTTTCGTTGCGTCCGCGAGATCGAAGCCGACCGTCACGATGAGGGTGCACCCTTGATCGACGAGGTTCGAGATGTTGGGGCTGTAGTCCGTCGGCGATGCGGATTCGACGGTGATCGGCTCGACGCCCAAGGTGTCCGACGCCTCGGTGAGGCCTTCGAATCCGAGTTGGTTGAAAGATTTGTCGTCGAAGCCGCCGGAGTCGGAGACCATGCAGGGCTTGAAGTCCCCCGAGGCCGTACCTCCCGAACCGGAATCGTTCTCCTCCGGAGCCGAACCACAGCCTGCCACCAGGGCGAGCGCACCGAGTGATGCGACACCACCGAATACCAGTCTCCGAGTGTGTGAGCGGATGACGACGGTCAAGACTTCCTCCAAAGGTTCGCTGCCTGTGCGCACGTCTCGTGAACGCGCATGCCGACGCGGCTAGTTTGTCTGATTCGGGACGGTACTCGCCGGGCGGGGTACTCGCATGATTTCGGGGCCAGGGGGCACCGATCCTGTCATTTCTCGTTCGGCTTGGGGCGCGGCGTTCCGGCGTCGTAGCTGCCACCCTCGCCGAGGACCTTCGCCTCGTCCTCGCGCACCATGACGGCCGGGCCCGCGGCGACGATCGAGGGGTCGGGCGGCGATCCGGGGCGGAAGATGTTGAAGAACACGTTCAGCACGACGGCGACGATGCTGGCCGCGCTGATACCGGAGTGGAAGATCGTCACGAACCAATCCGGGAATTCGTCCCAGAAGTCGCTTGCCACAACGGGAATGACGCCGAATGCGAGAGTGACCGCGACGATCACCAGATTGTTGTTGTTGTCGTAGTCGACCTTGCTGAGCGTTCGGATTCCGCTGGCGGCGACCGTTCCGAACAGCGCGATGCCGGCGCCACCGAGCACCGGCAACGGGATGACGCCGACGACGGCGGCCAGTATCGGCGAAAGGCCAAGCACCGCAAGCACTCCTCCGCCGACCGCGACGACGAAGCGCGATTTGATCCCCGTCATCGCGACGAGTCCGACGTTCTGAGCGAAGGCGGTGGCGGGGAACGAGTTGAACACCGGGGCGATGGCCGAGGCCACCATGTCCGCGCGCAGACCGTCGCCGACTCGCCGGGTATCCACCTCGGTCCCGACGACCTCGCCGACGGCGAGTATGTCGGCGGTGGTCTCCACCATGATCACCAGGATCACGATGGTCATGGACACGATCGCGCCGATCGCGAAGATCGGCGAACCGAACGCGAAGGGCGTCGGGAGTGCGACGATGTCCGCGTCGCCCACGCCGTCGAAGTCGGTCTTGCCGAAGGCAAGTGCGGCAATGGTTCCGATCACCAGGCCGAGCAGGATCGACATCCGCGAGACCTTCGGAATCTTCGTCAGGACGAGCACGACGAGGAGAGTGAACATCGCGAGCCCGATGTTCCCGACGTCGAGATAATTCGGGTTCGGCGCGCCGGCGATCATCTCCTGCCCGGTGATCCATCGCGCCGCGACGGGCATCAACGACAGGCCGATCACGGTGATGATCGAACCCGTGACGATCGGCGGGAAGAATCTGACCACCTTCGAGAAGAACGGCGCTATCGCCAATCCGATCAGGGCCGCGACGATCACCGATCCCAGCACGGTTCTCAGCCCGGCTTCACCGTCGTCGGCACCGACGATGATGGTGAGCATCGTCGATACGGCAGCAAACGAAATACCCTGCACGAGTGGCAGTTGCGAGCCGAAGAACGGCACACCGATGGTCTGCAGGATGGTCGCGAGTCCGCTGACGAACAGTGCGCACGAGATCAGCAGCGCCTGATCGGTGCCGGTCAGGCCTGCCGCGCCACCGACGATGATGGGAACGGCGATGACTCCGCCGAACATCGACAGAATGTGCTGCATGCCGTAGCCGAACATCTGCACTACCGGCGGCTTCGAGTCCTCGGGCCTGGTCATTCTGCCGAGGATACGAAGTGTCCGTTACGTCCGATCAATACTGGCGTTTCGGCAATGTAACTCTCACGAGATCAGATGTTCGAACGCCTTCAGATTCGCCAACGACTCTCCGCGCGAGACACGCCAGGCCCATTCGCGTTTGATCGACTCGGCGAACCCGAGTTCGAGCAGTATGTTGAAGTCGCCGTCGGCTGCCTCCAGCACCTGTCCCAGAATGCGATCGATCTCTTCGCCGGTCACCGCATGCAGCGACAATCCGCCGACGAGATAGATGTCGCCTACTTTGTCGATCGTGTAGTGCACTCCGTACAACCGGCGATTTCGCCTAAGAAGGTACTTGTAGACGCCTTCGAAGTTCTCGTCGGGCTTACGGCACACGAACGCCTCGATGCGGACACCGTGATTGCCGACGGTCAGCATCGTGGAGGTCTTCAGCTTCTTCTCACCCGGAAGTTCGACGACGAATACGTTGTCGCCCTTGCGCTGGTACTCGAGCTCACGCTCGGCCAGTATCGAGTCGATGAGAGACACTGTCTCGCTCATGCTTTCACTGCTCCCGCCCGTCGTAGTTTCCACAGTCCGCGTGCCCGGCGCGGCGAGAACTCGCTCGGAGCCTCGTGCCGGTCGAAGTGGAATTGCGCGGACCGGTAGCTCTCGAGCAATCCCTCCGCGGTGTGCTCCCACGAAAAGTTGCCTGCATGGGTGGGAGCAGCACGCGCCATGCGCGCCAACGCTTCCCGATCCCGAATCATCGAGCCGAGAGCGCCTGCCCAGTCGTCGGCAGCATGTCCCTGCACCAGGACACCGGTCTCCCCCGCTCGAACGGCGACGCCGAGTCCGCCGACGTCGGCGGCGATCACCGGCGTGCCGCTTGCTTGCGCCTCGATTGCCACCAGCCCGAACGACTCGTTGTAGCTGGGCACCGCGACGATGTCGGCGGCGCGGTAGATCTGTACCAACTTCGACGACGGTTGCGGCGGAAGGAAAGTCACGCGTGCACTGATGCCGAGCTCCGACGCCAAATCGATCAGACTGTCGGGGCGATCGAGGCCGCTTCCCGACGGCCCACCGACGACGAGTATCCGCAGCGGAATGCTGGGCTCACGGCGCACGAGTTCCGCGGCCGCCCTGAGCAGAACATCGGGAGCCTTGAGCGGCTGGATTCGGCCGACGAACGCGACGACGGTCTCCCGCGGGTCGATTCCGAACTCGGCGCGGGCCGCGAGCTTGTCGCCCGGCCGGTACCGGCCGAGGTCGGCCCCCGGTGCGACGACGTCGATGGACTCGGGTGATGCGTGATAGATGTCGATCAGCTGTTTGGCCTCTTCCGAGGTGTTGGCGATCAGCCGGTCGGCCTCGGCCACCACTTGCTGCTCACCGATCTGCCGTGCGGCGGGTTCCGGTGAGTCCCCGGCGGCGAGCGATGCGTTCTTCACGGCCGCAAGTGTGTGCGCGGTGTGCACCAGCGGCACACCCCACCGATCGCGGGCAAGCCATCCGACCTGACCGGACAGCCAGTAGTGAGAGTGGACCAGGTCGTAGTAGCCGGCGTCGTGGCGTGCTTCCTCGCGCAACACTCCGGCGGCGAACGCACACAGCTGCGTGGGCAGGTCTTGTTTGTCGAGCCCCTCGAACGGCCCGGCTACGATGTTGCGCACCAGGACGCCCGGCGCTGCCTCGGTCACCGGTTCGTCGGACGACGAGGTCGCCCGGGTGAAGATCTCGACCTCGATCCCGCGTGCGGCGAGCTCCTTGGCGGTCTGCAACACGTACACGTTCATACCGCCCGCATCGCCCATACCGGGCTGGGCCAGGGGCGAGGTATGCAACGACAGCACTGCAACCCGGTTCAACTGGCGACCACTCACCGCTCCAGTCTGCACTCTCCCACCCTACGGAGAATCACAGACCCTTACCGAAAGCCACAACCTCGGCCAGAAACCGCTCGGGATCGGCGACGAACGGGCCATGGTCCACGCCGTCCCAGTACGACTCGGTGACCTGCGGAATCAACGATGCAGCGTGCCTGCCTGCCGATACGTCGACCACGGTGTCCTCGGTCCCATGCAGCACGAAGGCCGGAACGTCGAGGCCTGCCAGGAGCTCGTCGTGCGACACGGCACGGTCGAACAGAGCCGCCCGCACCCGAGGAGCCGTCGACAGAGTGAGACCGAACAGCGCCTGCGCCTGCGTCCCCTTGGGCCGGACAGAACCGGCGTCCACCGGGCCGGTCAGTGCGTGACCGAAACTGCCGAGCGCCTTGATCGCGGTTCGTGGCTCCTCCGACATGGCGCCCGGTATCGCCGCGCGCATCGCCGTCCCGACGCGGCCGCCTGCCTCGCCGCGACCGATGCTGGTGATCGCTCCGACGAGCACGACCCCGGCGACAGCGGAGGTGCCGTGCGCGGCGAGGTAGTCACAGATGACGAGCCCGCCGTAGGACCAGCCGAGCAACAACGCGCCGGAGTCGATACCTTCGGCCTGCAGGACGGCGTGGACGTCGCCTGCCCAGTTGGCGGAATCGTCGTATCCCTGTTCGGGCGCATCCGAGTAGCCGTGACCGCGTAGATCGACCGCGACCAACCGGAACTGCTCCGCCAGATTCGCGAGCAGGATCTCCCCCCAGCAGGCTGACGACTGCGCCCACCCGTGCAGCAGCACGAGGGGTCTGTTCGACGGATCGCCCGATACTCGGTAGACGATGTTCGTGCCGTCGATTCCTCGTGCTTGCCGCACCGGGCCCATGTCCGTCATTCCTCACATGATGCATGTGAGGGTCGACAGCTCAGGCAGCAGCCCGACGCATCGAGGTCAGCGGGTCGGAGTACACCGAGCTGAGGGAGACCACGGCGGCGGCGAATTCCTGAACCTTGTTCCCGAAGCCCGAGACTCGAATGTCCTGACGGGGCAATGTCGATGTCCGGCCGAATGCTTCTGATACGTGCGGGATTCCGGCCGTGTACTCGGTGAATGCCTGGCCGCCGAGCACCACGCGATCAGGGTTGAAGAGATCACGTAGCAAGCCGACAGTGCGTCCGAGAACCTGGGCGCGGTCGACGAGAATCTCACGCGCAGCGGCAGATCCGTCGTGACCGGCCTGGTACAACGCCGAGACGGAACTACCGGGAGCGAGTACTCCGCGCTCGACCGCGGCGGCGACAACCGCGCGGTCACTCACCGTAGCTTCGAGGCATCCACGATTGCCGCAGGCGCACAGCGCATTCGAGCCGGTCGGTAGGTGCGCGATGGAACCGGGTCCGGTGGACGGCGTGTGCACGCGGCCGTCGATCGTCAGCGCAATTCCGGCGGTTTCTCTCGCGTAGAAATACAGGCTGGTTCCCGTCGGAGCGGTCCCGGCGCGGGCAGGCGTCAGCAGAAGTTCGGAGCCCGCCATGGCCTCGACGTGTCCGGAGACCGATATCGGAAGCCCGAGTCCGCCGCCGATGATGTGTCCGACGGGTGCGTTCTCCCAGCCGAGGCGGGGGTGATCGACGATTCCGGTCGAGCCGTCGACGCGGCCACCGAGTGCCACACCGACCCAGAGCGGTGTTCGACGATGCCACCGGGAAGCGAAGGACCCTGCGCTTCGGGTGATGACGGCCAGCGCCTCGGAAGCCGGGCCACCGGGCGTCGGGATTTCGACGGCACCGAGTATCCGGCCGCGGAGATCGCTGACCACGATTCCGGTGACAAGGGCACCGATGTGGATCCCGATTGTCGCGTACGGCTCGTGGTTGACTTCGAACGGCACACGCGGGCGTCCGATGGCACCGGACGCCGTCAGGTCCGCACGTTCACGGAGCAGACCGGCGCCGAGCAGTGCCGACACCTGACGGTTGACGGTGGCGATACTCAAACCCGTTGCGCGAGCGGCGATATCACGTGAGATCGGACCATCGACGGATGCGACGCGAAGCACCGACGCGGCGGGGCTGTCGGCGATGCGGAGATCGGGAGCGACCACCTGCACGCGACTACGCGCGCCGGAAGAACGGTAGGACGTCGGCCGCGAACCACGAAGGTCGGTGACGGAAGAAGATATAGGCAAGGTTGCAAGCGACACTGTGTTGTCCTCAGCAGTAGGCCCACCGCATGGCAAGAAATACCGGGGCGAGTAATACAAGGTTCGAAAAAGAGAAGATGCGTAAGAAACGCGAGCACTCTTACCCGTCGAGCGAAAAGCTAGCGACAGGCTCCGAAACCGAGACAACACAGTTCACGTGGGAGCGGCAACCGAGAACCCAGCGCAGCGGTCACATAGGTGACCCGAAACGCGGGTGTATGGCTGGCGGACATAACCCAAAATTAGCACCCCGACGACCGATCACCAATACGGGGGGCGAGCGCGGCGTCCGTCGCGGGTCGGTCGACTGCTGTGACCTGCGGTGCCGTGGGGATAAGATTTGCGCCATGTCATTGTCAGAACAAATAGCCCCCGACGCTCGTATCGCCGTGGTGACCGGAGCCAGCTCGGGCATCGGCGAGGCCACCGCGCGGCAGCTGGCCGAACAGGGGTACCACGTCGTGGTCGGAGCTCGCCGCGTCGACAGGCTCGAGAAGCTTGCCTCCGAAATCGGCGGTACCGCACTGGAACTCGATGTCACCGACGAGGATTCCGTCGCCGCATTCACCGCGGTGATCCCCCGCGCGCACATCTTGATCAACAACGCAGGCGGCGCGAAGGGACTCGCTCCGGTCATCGACGCCGATCTCGACGATTGGCGTTGGATGTGGGAAACGAACGTTCTCGGAACCCTGCGGGTCACCAAGGCACTTCTCCCCAAGCTGATCGAGTCCGGCGATGGCCTCGTGGTGACCATCACATCCGTCGCGGCCTTCGAGGCCTACGACAACGGCTCCGGGTACACCTCGGCCAAGCACGCACAGGCCGTCCTGCATCGAACGCTGCGAGGCGAACTGCTCGGGCAGCCCGTACGGCTCACCGAGATCGCACCGGGAGCCGTCGAGACGGAGTTCTCGCTCGTACGCTTCGACGGCGACGCCTCCAAGGCTGACGCCGTCTACCAGGGCATCACTCCGCTCGTGGCCAAGGACATCGCCGAGGTCATCGGCTTCGTCGCCTCACGTCCGTCGCACGTGAATCTGGACCAGATCATCATCAAGCCCCGCGATCAAGCAGGACCTGGGCGTTTCGCCCGCAGCTAGAAAAAGAGCCCGGGTGATTGCGTGGCAATCACCCGGGCTCTTTCACGTGTCCCGGCGCGCGGAAGCTATCCCGCCGGAACCGCCGCGGGAGCCGTCGGTGCTGCAGGCGCGGTAGCGGCCGCCGGTGCCGTCGTCGTCGCAGCCGCCGAGCCTGCAGGTAGCTCGGACATCGACTGCCACGTCGGCCAGTCGATCGCCCAGTCGTACAGATCGCCGTCGGCAGCGGAGAGGTCGATCGACGTTCCGGTCACCTCCACCGGATCGCCGTACATCGCGATACCGAAGTACTGCTGAGCGTCCTCGGTGGAGAGATTGATACAGCCGTTGGTCACGTTGGACGCCCCCTGCACACCCGTCGTCTGCGGGTTGGCATGGATGAACTCACCGTTGTTGGAGATCCGGACCGCCCATCGCTCGCGGACGTTCTCGTAGAACGGCGGGTTCGACATCAGGAAGTCCTCGTGCTTCTCGGTGACCACGTGGATGCCCGAACGAGTCACGTTGCGCGCCTCGTTGCCCTCGCCGTAACTGACAGGAATGTCCATGACCGTCTGGCCGTCGCGAACCACCTGCATGCGGTGACTCGTCGCCTCGGCCTTGACGATCTGACTACGACCGATGGTGAAGTCGAGGGTCACATCGTCGGCGCCGTAGTTCCCGTCGCCGTAGTCGAGACCGTAGAGGTTGGCTTTGACCGACACCGTCGTGCCCGGCGCCCAGTAGTTGGTCGGACGCCAGTGCACACGGGAGCCGTTGTCGTCGGGGAACCAGGCCCACGCGCCGGGCGTCGGCGGGTTCGTGGTCACCGTCAACGCCTTCTCGACAGCTGCCTTGTCCTCGATGCTCGAATCGAACTGCAGAATGATCGGCGCGGCGATGCCGACTTCCTGACCGTCACCGATGTTGGTGCTCACCGACGTGCGACTGTCCGGGGTGACCGTGGTGAAGCTGCCGTCGACGGCGACTGTCTTGCCATCGCTTCCGACCGCGTTGCCCGCCCACGTGTAGGTCACGCCGTATCCGAGCGGCTCGGTGACCGTGAAGGACGTCTTGTCCGGCGCCAACGCGCCTTGGACGACCTTGCCTTCCGGGTTCGTCAGCGTGACGCCGCTCAGGGTTCCGTCGACGACTGTCACCGAGATGGGAGCGACGGGACTGACGTCCTGGGCTCCCGAAGCCGGATTCTGGGTCACTTCGGCGACGGGCACAGCCTCCGTTGTCGGCTCGGCGCTGCCCGAGGATCCACCGTCGCTACCGATGGTGCATCCCGCGACCAGCGCTGCCAGCGCCACAATTGCTGTGACCAGCCACAACAATCGGGTCCGTTTTGTCCGTTCTACCTGCTCATGCACGTGTTCCAACGTACCCGCGCAAATCGACCGAACCACAATCGAAAACCTGGGTGCGCGCAGATTCACACCGAATACACAACGTGAATCGGACATACCGTGCGCAATGGACGAGCAGGCGCAATACGAGAAGGCCGCTGGGCTAGGCCTCCAGCTTCTTCGACCTGAGCTCGTGACCCTTGGAGGTCAGACAGCGTCCGGTGTCGAGGTTCCAGTCCCAGCCGTGCAGATTGCAGGTGAGCTTGTTGCCTTCGACGATGCCGAACTTGGACAGATCGGCCTTCAGGTGCGGGCAACGACGCTGGATCTCGTAGCCGTCCTTGACGATGGTCGCGGTGTCGTCGTGTGCCTCGGCGAACCACCCGTCCGCATAGGCGATGCGTTCGTCCGTCAGACACTTGAAGAACGTGTAGAGGAACTCGTTGTAGCCGCCCACACGCCGAGCACGGAACCTGGTGGACAGGAAGATCGAGTTCACCCAGTCCGGCTCTTTGTCACGCACCGCGGTGCGTACGAGTTCCGGCGGGATGGTGAAGCTGTAGCGGAACCGTTCCTTCAGCAGAGGCTCGCGCACGATCCGCTTCGGAAAATCGAGTACGACGGTTTCCGCGCCCAACATCAACGCAACCGGGTAGCCGATGCCGTCGCAGATCTGATCGGTCTGAATCATGATCGGCTCGAACAACTCTCGCAGCGGCTCCAGCAGTGGCTCGCCCTCGGCCGATGCCCACGCCGCTTTCTCCGCAGCGATGACGCCTGCCTGCCGCTGAGCGAACTCCTCGATGTACTGAGCCTTGCCGGTGGTGAAGATGGCCTCCACCTCGTCCACCGGCAACGGATGCTCGTGGGATACGAGGTCGCTTCCGTCGAACGTCGACGTGGTGCCCGGCATCATCAGCAGGCCCTTGTCGTGGCCGTTGCGGCGCATCTGATCGAGAAACACCATCTGGTCAGGGAAGATGTTGGACGGATCCTCGTACACGTCGTTGAGGAAGCGGAGTTCGTCGTCGAGGAAGCAGGGCGGGCCTGCCGACGGAATGACCCACGTCGCCCCGATCTGCTCGATGTACTGACGAGCACGGTCCATCTGACGCTGACGCTTCTGCTCGCCGAATGCCTTCTTCGCGCGCGCCACCATGTCGTAGACCATCGGATACCAAATGGCACCCGAGTACTGCAGCATGTGCACGTCGACCGGCCCGAACTGTTCGGTCAACGGATCGAGATCGACGGGACGGGAATCGTTCATGTTGAATGCCACGGTCTTGCCGTCGAATACGACGAGCCCTGAGTCGCCGATCGGCCCGTCGGCCGGAGCCCGCAACGCCATGATCATGATGTCGAGATCGCCCTTGGGACCGGACACCCGATGCTTGACCGAATCGGTGGTCTCGAAGAACTTGTGGAAGCCGAGCTTCTCCAGCTCGTGTTTGAGGTCCGGCACCGGGTAATCGGGCAGCAGAACCGTCGTGTCCTTGTTGACGTGATCGGCGAGGTTCTTCGGATCGAAGTGATCCTTGTGCAGGTGCGAGACATAGAGGTAATCGCAGTTTCCGAGGGTGTCCCAGTCCAGTTGGGTGTTGTCCGGGAACGGGAACCACGAGGTGAAGTAGGCGGGATTGACCCACGGGTCACACAGAATGCTGCCCGCATCGGTCTGAATGTGAAACCCCGCGTGCCCGACGCTTGTGACCTGCAACGAATTACTCCTTAACCGACGAACTCGATTACCGATGTTAGGCGTACGCCCCGACATCAACTCAACGAACAACCGACCAGATCGCACTCGGGAACCAACGTGATTCCGAACTCGGCCGCAACCCCGTCTCTGATGTGCGACGCAAACGCCATGACATCGGCGGTTGTCGCGCCGCCGCGGTTGGTGATCGCCAGGACGTGCTTGGTGGACAGCGACACCGTTCCGTTGCCGAATTCGGTGCCGTAGCCGTGCGCGAACCCTGCGTTCTGGATGAGCCACGCTGCATGAATCTTGATGCCCGACGGATCCGGATACTGTGGCGCACGCGCTGCGCTCGCCGGAATCTTCGGCAGCACCGGGTTCAGGAAGAATGATCCGACGCTCCACGTGTCGTGGTCCGCTGCATCGAGGACCATCCCCTTCTGCCCACGCAGATCGAGGACCGCCTCCCGCACGTCGGCCGCCGGAACCGTATCGCCGATGGCCACACCCAACCGGTCTGCGAGCCCTGCGTAGCGCACCGGATCGGAGGACTTCGAACGCCTGAGCTCCATCGTGGTGTCGAGGATGACGTAGCGCGTCGAGTGCTTGAAGGCCGATTGGCGATGCAGCCCGAAACCACATCGATCCGGCGTCCAGGTCGAGGTCTCCTGCGTCTCACGGTCGTAGACGGTGAGGGATTCGAGGACGTCGGAGGTGACGGTTCCGTACGCGCCGACGTTCTGGACCGGCGTCGCACCCGCGAGCCCGGGAATTCCGGAGAGCGGCTCCAGACCTGCCAGCCCCTCGTCGAGCGAGGCCGCGACGACGGCGTCCCAGCGCTCTCCGGCGGCGACCCACATCGACTTGCCGTCGACCCGCACGCCCGAGGTCTCGACCTTCACGACGAGACCGTCGAAACCCTGATCCCCGACGACGAGGTTGGATCCGCCCCCCACGAGCAGCACGGGAGTTCCCGCGGCGTCGGCGTCGCGGACCAACGACACCAACTCGTCGGACGTGGTCGCGACGGCGAACTCGCGAGCGAGACCACCGACGCGCATGGTGGTGAGCTCGGAAATTGCGGTAGGCACGGGAGTCCAGGGTACCGGTCTTCACGAGTGGTCGGACGCACCCGGTACCCTCCCGCTATGCCTCGCCCCATCGCGCACAGCGCGCCCGTTCCCGCATCTGTCGACAAGGTGCACGCCGCGCTCGTCTCCGAGCAGTACTGGAAGGACCGAATCGCGGACATCGGTGGACCGGGCGCCGAGTTGGTAAGTGTCACAGCAGTCAACGGCACCATCAGTGTGGTCATCACACAGTCCATTCCGGAGGAAGAGCTGCCGGCAGCCGTCACCGCTTTCAAGAAGGGTGCGTTGATCATCGAGCGCACCGAATCCTGGGGTCCGCTCGGCGGTAACCGCGCCGAGGGCAAGTTCGGCGCAACGGTCGAGGGCGCGCCCGCTGTCATCTCCGGAACCACACTGCTCGAGGGCAACGAGGCAACGTCGACCATGTCGCTCTCCGGCACCACCGAGGTGAAGATCCCCATCTTCGGCGGCAAGATCGAAGCGATGATCAGCGAGCAGGTTCTCTCGCTCATCGACAACGAGCACGAGTTCACCGGCACCTGGATCGAGAAGAACCTCTAGTACCGGTTCTCCGATTACTCACGAGTAGGTAGCCTGGCCAACTATGGCTCGCCGCATGAACTACTCAGCCCGGTTCACCCACTCCACCGAGCAGGTGTACGCCGCGTTGTCCAGCCGAGATCACTGGGACGCTCGCATCGAGGAGATGAAGAAGTACTCCGAGAACGAGCTGAAGAGTTTCGAGGTCGGCGACGCCGGGATCGACATCGTGATGCACCACATCATTCCGAGAACCGAACTGCCGGACATCGCGCAGACGGTCATGAAGAAGGACATGGTCATCACTCGCAACGTCCACTTCGACCCGTACCAGGAAACGACCACGGGCAAGTACGACGCATCGATCCCGGCAGGCCCGGGCAGCCTCAAAGGCACCACGTCGCTGTTCACCACCGAGACGGGCTCCACATTGCGCACGTCCTCGGAAGCCAAGGTCTTCCTGCCGTTCATCGGCGGCAAGCTCGAACAGCTGATGCTCGTCAACCTCATCGACCTGTGGCGCGGCGAGGGTGAAGTGACAGCAGACTGGCTTGCCAAGAACAACTAGAGGCTCCACTCCTGGCCAAATGGGTCATTCCGCAGGCTCCACTCCTGGCCAAATGGGTCATTCCGCAGGCTCCACTCCCGAAGGAATAATTACCCGCGGCACCACCGGGATCAACCGCCTCAGGCGCAGCGACCGCTGGCTCACGCACAGCCCTCTCGTCCGGGGCGCTCTGACCGAGGCACCGAACCCACTCGTCGTCGACCTCGGTTACGGAGCGAGGCCCGACACCACACTCGAACTCGCCAGGCGACTGCGGACGATCCGTCCCGATCTCCGCGTCACCGGCCTCGAGATCGATCCGGCACGCGTCGTCCCGTCGACCGAGAACGTCACGTTCGCGCGCGGCGGATTCGAATTGGCCGGCCTGCGCCCGAACCTCGTCCGCGCGTTCAACGTGCTTCGCCAATACCCCGAGACCGCGGTTCCCGACGCCTGGTCGCGCATCCTCTCCGGTCTCGCACCCGGCGGATTGTTGGTCGACGGAACGTGCGACGAGATCGGGCGGCGGTGCGCCTGGGTGTTGCTCGATCGCCGAGGCCCGATCTCGTTGACGCTCGCCTGGGATCCGTTCACCGTCGACACACCGTCGGACATCGCCGAGCGGCTACCGAAAGCGCTCATCCACCGCAACATCGAGGGTGAACCCGTTCATGCGCTCCTGAAAGCTGCGGACCGCGCGTGGTCGAACGCGGCACCCCTGGCGCCGTTCGGTCCACGGGTGAGATGGCGGGCGGCTCTGAAACAGTTGTGCGACAACGGCATTCCGGCAACGCTTCCTCGGCGGCGCCTACGAGACAACGTCCTCACCGTGCCGTGGGACGTCGTTCGTCCGAATCCCTAGGTACAGGCCGACAGAGCGAGTTCGACTCGCTCGGCAACACGGTCCGGTCCGCTCGACGCCTCCGCATACAGCGCGCCCGCATCCACACGGCCGATCGCCACTGCGTCGCCGACCACCTCATCGAGGGTGATCTGGGAGATCCCGCCCGCCGCCAGATCGAGGACGGTACGCACCGGCGTCGTGATCCGGAAGGTTCCGGTGGACTCGAAATCACGAGCCGAGAGCTGCAAGCGATGCACCGCCAACCGCGTGTCGGTCAACCGCAGATTGGTGTACGCCGAGACGTGAACGAACTGCGGATGCAGATGCCCGAACCCGTGTAGCTCGGCTGCGCTCTGGTGAGATATCACTGCATCTCCGCCGAACCACGCGCACCACATGGCAAATTGTTCGAGGTCGCTGTGCGGCCAGTCGGCGAGCCGGTAGAGGTTGCGCTCCACGGTGCACCAGTCCCCCACGGCAATGTTCGCCTGGACGGACGAGTGCTCGAATCCCAGGCCCAGGGCTTGTTCGGTGGTGAAGTATCCGTCCTGACTCGCCGCGAGACGACGAAGTTCGACGGTGCTCGGCGGTGTCGTACTCATGCACATCAGAATACGACAGGATGTGTTGCACATCACAAGATTCGCCAATGACTCGCCCGAGTCGTCGTATTCACAGAGGTCTTTCAGAATCATCGGGAAGACTGCGGCGAATGACCCGAAGCAAAGCTCCCATGATCGCAGTACTCGTCGTGCTCGTTCTCGTGGCCGCACTGCTGGGGGGAGAGCTGTATCTCCGCCAGCAGATCAAATCGTGCCTCGCAGGCCAACTCGAGACCGAAATCGGTAGCCAGGTCGAGGTCGGCCTCGGTTGGAAGCCGATTCTGATCTCACTCGTCGACAAGCAGGTTTCCTCGGTCACGCTCGACAGTGACGACGCCCGATTCGGGCCGGCTCAGGGCATGACGGTTCATGCCGAGGCGAACGATGTGAACCTCGCACAGACCGCGGACAGCAACGGCACCATCGGCAGCTCCAGCGCCGACATCTCGTGGTCCACCGACGGCATTGCATCGACTCTTCAGTCGCAGGGCATCGGAGCGCTCGTGTCGGGGGTGACCGCGGATCAGAGCGCGGGAACGCTCTCGTTCGCGGTGGGCGGACTCGCTCAGTTGACCGTGAAGCCGACCGTCGCCGACGGGCGCGTCGACGTCGCGACGGTCGATGCATCGATTCTCGGCCTCGGCATTCCGACCGACCTGGTCGACAGCATCGTCGGGGTCCTCTCCGA
>NZ_JAHFVG010000077.1 GCF_023264675.1 Rhodococcus sp. (in: high G+C Gram-positive bacteria) | reverse complement strand
GCGGCCATAGCGGAGGGGAAACGCCCGGTCCCATTCCGAACCCGGAAGCTAAGCCCTCCAGCGCCGATGGTACTGCACTCGACAGGGTGTGGGAGAGTAGGACACCGCCGAACACAACTTCGATCAAAGGGGACCCACACGGTGGGTCCCCTTTTTTCTGTTTATTGCCCTTTCTCTGATTTGATTGAGGGCGCAACGCACGATCGAAAGGAACCGCTGTGCCGGAAGACAGCAATGACCGCCGCTCCTTCCGCGGTGACGGGACCCCACGCTCGAACGATCCGCGTGGTGGCCGTACCGGTGGACGCCCCGATGGTGCAGGGCGTTCGGGCAACCCCCGGCGATCCGAAGGTGCAGGCCGTCCCAACGATCGGCGCGGCGACGGACCACCGCGCCGTCGTGGCGGCGAAGGTGGATTCTCAGGAGATCGCCGCGCAGGCGGCGGCCCAGCGGACCGTCGTCCACCGCGGCCGGAAGAGCCTGATCTCCCCGACGAGTTGGAAGCAAGTGAGCTCGAGCCGGCAGTACGTCGCGACCTGCTGAGCTTGGACAAGAACAACGCAACGGCGGTTGCTCGCCACCTGGTGATGGCGAGCCGACTCGTCGACGACGATCCTCAGCTCGCACTTCAGCACGCCCGCGCTGCGCGGCAACGCGCGGGCCGCATCGCCGTCGTGCGCGAGACGGCAGGCATAACGGCGTACCACGCAGGCGAATGGGCGGAAGCTCTCTCGGAGCTTCGTGCGGCTCGCCGCATGGCCGGTGGCCCCGGACACCTTGCGGTCATGGCCGATTGTGAGCGCGGGCTCGGTCGTCCCGAACGCGCCATCGAACTCGGCCGAAGCGACGAAGCTCGCGAACTGACCGGTGACGAGGCGTCGGAACTTCGGATCGTCGTCGCCGGTGCCCGGATGGATCTCAGCCAGTTCGATCAGGCTGTGGTGACGCTGCAGACGCCCGACCTCGATTCTTCGCGCAGCGGTACCGCTGCTGCTCGCCTGTTCTACGTGTATGCGGACGCTCTGGTGGCGGCCGGTCGCGTGGACGAGGGCATCAAGTGGTTCCTCAATGCGGCTGCCGCCGATGTCGATGGCGAAACCGATGCCGAAGAGCGCGTCGAGGAACTGTCGGGTACGGGCGAGTGAGCACTCTCCGTGCTCAGCACGATGTACTGCTGCTCGATCTCGACGGAACGGTCTACCAGGGCAAAGATCCGATCGACGGTGCAGTCGACGCCTTGAAGCTGGGTACGGAGAAGCAATATTTCGTCACCAACAACGCGAGCCGTTCTCCGTCGAATGTCGCCGAGCATCTTCGCGATCTTGGTTTCGACACCTCCGAGGAGTACGTCGTCACCAGCGCGCAGGTCGCTGCCCGCATGTTGGCCGAGCGGGTGCCGGCTGGATCGTCGGTTGTCGTGGTGGGTACGGACGCCCTCGTCGACGAGATCACGTTGGTGGGTTTGACTCCTGTACGGACGTCCGACGGCGAGGCAAAGGCTGTCGTGCAGGGGCACAACGTGGCGACGGACTGGGGAATTCTCGCCGAGGCGGCATTCGCGATCAGGGCGGGCGCCGTCTGGGTTGCCACCAATACCGACGCGACGTTGCCTACCGAGCGAGGTCTTGCACCGGGCAACGGCTCGATGGTTGCCGCCGTGCGAACGGCCACCGGCGTCGAACCGTTGGTAGCGGGCAAGCCGGCATCACCCATCATGCAGGACGCGATTCGGTTGAGCGGTGCCGAGCGTCCACTGGTCGTCGGGGACCGGTTGGATACCGATATCGCCGGCGGCAACGAAACCGGAATCCCGTCGCTGTTGGTGTTGACCGGCGTGAGCAGTGCCGTCGATGCCGTCCGTGCTGTGCCGTCCGACCGTCCGACGCACATCGGTTTCGATCTCGATATCTTGAACCGACCGGCCGCTGATTCAGCAGTCGGGGTCAAGGATGGTTGGTCTGCATCGCATGCGGGTGGCGTCCTGACGATCTCCTTCGATGGTTCGACCACCTGTTCGACGCTCGACGGCCTGCTCACTGCGGCATCGGTGGCATGGGAGAACTCCGACTGGACCACCATCGAGGTTTCCGGCAGCGGCACCGAGGAACTCGCCGCCCTGCTGAAAGCCTGACTCGCTGGGGATATGCGCCCGGGCACCTGTCACCGGGATCCGATAGCGTAGGCGGTGATGAGCACGCCGATTCCACTCCCCGGACAACACCGTCCAACCGAGGCCCCGCCGGTCGAGCCGACCGTTGTCGAGGCCGACGTGGACCGTCTCTTGGATCGCCTTCCGAGTGATGGCGACGCACCGATGGATCTGAACGTGCAGGCTCAAATCCTCGAACGCGCCCACGAAGTTCTCGTGCAGGCGCTGTCGTCCGTGGACAAGAGCTGACGTGGCGCGACGCGCACGCGTCGACGCCGAACTCGTTCGTCGAGGGTTGGCTCGCTCACGCGAACATGCAGTCGAACTGATCGACGCCGGCCGGGTGAAGATCGCGGGAACCGTTGCGACCAAGCCGGCGACCGCCGTCGAGGCTGGAACGCCTCTGTTGGTCGCCGAAGCGGACAACGAGATTCAGTGGGCGTCGCGGGGCGCGCACAAGCTGCTCGGAGCGTTGGAGGCATTCGAACGCGGTGGTTTCTCGGTCGCGGGCAAGCGGTGTCTCGATGCAGGTGCGTCCACCGGGGGTTTCACCGACGTGCTGCTCAGCAAGGACGCCCGTGAGGTCGTCGCGGTCGATGTCGGTTACGGCCAGATGGTGTGGCGGTTGCAGTCCGACGATCGGGTCCACGTCATCGACCGCACCAACGTGAGATCGATCGATGCCGACCTGATCGGGGGAGTTGTCGACGTCGTCGTCGCAGATCTGTCGTTCATTTCGCTGAAATTGGTGCTTCCTGCGTTCGTTGCCTGTGTTGCGCCCGACGCGGACTTGGCCTTGATGGTCAAACCGCAGTTCGAGGTGGGCAAGGACCGAGTCGGGTCGGGTGGTGTGGTCAGAGACCCCGAGCTTCGTGTTCGATCTGTCGTCGAGGTTGCCGAGGCTGCGTCGGCGCTCGGTTTGGTGCTGCAGGATGTGACGGCCAGTCCGCTTCCCGGGCCCTCGGGCAACGTCGAGTATTTTTTGTGGCTACGATCTCATTCCGTGGCGCAGGAACTCTCGTCCGAGCGTGATCTCGCAACCCTCGTGCAGCGCGCCGTCGAAGAAGGACCACAGTGACAACGAAGGGTGAGAAGTGACAGCGCCGCGTGAAGTACTGCTCGTAGCTCATCCCGGGCGTCCCGAGATCACCGAGACAGCTCGCCGCGTGGGCAAGGTGTTCGGGGAGGCAGGCATTCGTCTCCGGGTTCTACTCGACGAAGTCGACTCATCGCGTATCGAGGCTCTCGGGGCACACGAGGGGCTCGAGTCCGACTTGGAACTCACCGTGGTGGAGTTCGGACCCGAGGCAGCTGTCGGATGTGAGTTGGTTCTGGTGCTCGGCGGGGACGGGACGTTTCTGCGTGCGGCCGAACTCGCTCAGGCTGCAGCGATTCCGGTTCTGGGAATCAACCTCGGCCGCATCGGATTTCTCGCCGAGGCAGAAGCCGATCACCTCGAGGACGTACTCGGCCGTGTCGTGAGCCGGGACTATCGCATCGAAGATCGGATGACTCTGGACATCACGGTCAGGGTCGGCCATCGGGTAGTCGAACGCGGATGGGCCCTGAACGAGGCCAGTATCGAGAACGGTTCGCGTCTCGGGGTTCTCGAAGTCGTTCTCGAAGTCGACGATCGGCCGGTGTCGGCATTCGGTTGCGACGGCGTACTCGTCTCGACACCAACGGGCTCGACAGCGTATGCCTTCTCTGCCGGCGGCCCTGTGGTGTGGCCGGAACTCGAAGCGATACTGGTCATTCCGAGCAATGCACACGCCCTGTTCGCGCGTCCGCTCGTCACCAGTCCCGAGTCCGTCATTGCCGTGGAGACCGATGCAGGCGGCCACGAAGCGCTGGTGTTCTGCGACGGTCGCAGAACCATGAAACTGCCGGCGGGCGGCCGCGTCGAGGTTATCCGCGGTGCTGCGCCGATCAAATGGGTGCGCCTCGATTCGGCACCGTTCGCGGATCGAATGGTGACCAAGTTCGCGTTGCCCACTTCAGGTTGGCGGGGGAGAGCGAGGTAATCATGCTCGAAGAGATTCGAATCGACAGCCTCGGAGTCATCTCGTCGGCGAGCGCTCAGTTCCACGAGGGTCTGACAGTCCTGACAGGCGAGACCGGTGCCGGTAAGACCATGGTTGTCACCAGCCTTCATCTGTTGTCGGGCGCGCGAGCGGACGCGGGCCGTGTTCGACTCGGTGCCGATCGCGCGGTGGTGGAAGGTCGATTCAGTACCGACACGGCGTCGGCGCAGGTTGTGGACGATGTCGAGAGGGTTCTCGAGTCAGCCGGCGCTCAACGCGACGAGGACGATTCGATCATTGCGCTGCGTACCGTCAACGCCGATGGACGGTCCCGTGCTCATCTCGGTGGCCGAAGCGTTCCGGCGGCCGTACTGTCCGGTTTCACCGACTCGTTGCTGACGGTCCACGGACAGAACGACCAACTTCGTCTCCTCCGAGCAGATCGACAGCTCGACGCGCTCGATCGTTTTGCCGGCGATTCCGTGGCGAGTCCGCTGAAGAAGTACCGCGCAGCCCGTGGTGCGTGGCTCGCCGCGCGGACAGAACTCATCGATCGCACCGAGCGCAGTCGTGAACTCGCTCAGGAAGCCGATCGTCTTCAGTTCGGTCTACAGGAGATCGACGCCGTCGCACCCGAGCCAGGGGAGGACGTCACCGTCACCAACGATGTACGACGACTTGGCGACCTCGACTCTCTGCGAGAGTCTGCGGAGGGAGCCGGGGCTGCGCTCGTCGGTGCGTCGGACGACTCGGGTGAGGGCTTTTCGGCGCTGTATCTACTCGGGGAGGCGCGTACGCGACTGGAGAGTGCGGACGACGCGATCCTCACCGAGCTCGTGCCGCGCCTCAACGAGGCGTTGGCAGTGGTCACCGATATCGGTGCCGACATCACGTCCTATCTTGCCGATCTGCCGTCGGATCCGAGTGCGCTCGAGACCTTGCTCAACCGTCAGGCAGAGCTCAAATCACTCACTCGCAAGTACGCTGCCGATGTCGACGGCGTCATTGCCTGGGCACAGGACGCACGCGACCGGTTGTCGAAAATCGATGTGTCGGCGGACGCATTGGCCGATCTGTCCGCGCGTGTCGAGGAAACCTCGCTCGAGGTGGCGGTTGCCGCAAGCAAGCTCACCGCTGCTCGCAGCAAAGCTGCTGCGAAGCTGGCGAAGTCGGTCAGCGCCGAACTCGCGGGTCTCGCGATGGGCAAGGCGAAGCTACAGCTGGACCTTCGCACTCTTCCTGCCGGTCCCCAGGATTCTGCTCCGCTCACTGTCGACGGCACCGAACTGCATGCCGGCCAGAGCGGTGTGGACGAAGTCGAGTTCAAGCTCTCGGCTCACGACGGTGCCCAGGCTCTGCCGATCAGCAAAAGTGCATCGGGCGGTGAACTCTCGCGTGTGATGCTGGCTCTCGAGGTGGTACTTGCCGGGTCGGACAAGGGCGCAACGATGGTGTTCGACGAGGTCGACGCGGGTGTCGGCGGCCGAGCCGCGGTCGAGGTCGGACGGCGTCTGGCACGGTTGGCACGCACGCATCAGGTCATCGTCGTCACCCACCTTCCCCAGGTCGCAGCCTTCGCCGACACCCATCTCGTCGTAGACAAGGCCGATGCGAAGAAGGGCGCAGCGAACAGCGGTGTCAAGACCTTGTCGTCATCGGAACGTGTCGTCGAACTCGCTCGTATGTTGGCAGGCCTCGACGACACCGAAACCGGACGAGCGCATGCCGAAGAACTCCTGGCGACGGCCAGAGCTGACCGCGCGAATTGACCGTCGACTCGACCTGGCCCGGACGCGACGACCCTCGAGACTGGTGAGTCTCGTGTGAACAGTGTGGTAGTTGTTTCGGCGCGCCTCCACCGACGGGCGTGTCGTCGGCGTCATCATGGAAGCCATGAAGATGCCGGCTCTGTTATCACGTAGTCAGGATTCGCTGCCCGGAATCAGTGGTATCGCCCGGGTCGATCGCAACACCGCCAAGCTGCTCAAACGCGTCGGGCCGGGAGACGTCGTGGTGCTCGACGAGCTCGACCTCGATCGCCTCACCGCCGATGCCCTGGTGCAGGCTGGTGTACTGGCGGTGGTCAACGCGTCCCCGTCGATATCGGGCAGGTATCCCAACCTCGGTCCCGAGGTGATCGTCGCCAACGGCATCACCCTGATCGACTCGGCAGGCGCCGACATCTTCAAGAAGATCAAGGACGGCACCAAGATTCGCCTCAACGAAGGCGGGGTCTACACCGGTGACCGTCGCCTCGCCAAGGGTGAGGAGCAGAGCGAAGCCGAGATCTCGGACAAGATGATCGAGGCCAAGACCGGCCTCGTCGATCATCTGGAGGCATTCTCCGGTAACACGATCGAATTCATTCGCACCGAGAGTCCGCTGCTGATCGATGGCGTCGGTGTTCCCGACATCGACATCGTGCTGCAGGACCGGCATGTGGTGGTCGTGGCCGATGGACCGGGGCACGCGGAGGACCTGAAGAACCTCAAGCCGTTCATCAAGGAATACTCCCCGGTGATCATCGGGGTCGGTGCCGGCGCCGACACAGCGATGAAAGCCGGCTATCGTCCCGATCTCATCGTGGGCGATCCCGAGGACATCACGGCGCAGACGTTGAAATGCGGTGCGGAGGTAGTGCTTCCGGCCGATTCGGACGGCCACGCCGCTGGTCTGGAACGAATCCAGGATCTCGGCATCGGTGCGATGACATTCCCCGCAACCGGCGCTCCGGCCGATCTGGCGCTTCTTCTTGCCGATCATCACGGTGCGTCGCTGATCGTCACCGTCGGTAGCCCGGCAAGTCTCGACGAGTTCTTCGATCGTGGACGCCGCAACACCAATCCCGCTGCATTCATGACCAGGTTGAAGGTCGGCGCCAAGCTTGTCGACTCGAAAGCTGTTGCAACGCTGTATCGCAGCCGAGTATCCGGGGGAGCGGTCGCGCTGCTCATCCTGGCTGCTCTCGTGGCGGTCATCGTTGCGCTCGTGGTCTCGAACATGGGCAGCGAAGTTCTCGACTGGGCCGTCAACCTGTGGAATTCGTTTGCCGTCTGGGTCCAGGGGTTGCTCGCGTGATTTCTATGCGCCAACATGCCATTTCGATCGCCGCCATCTTCATAGCATTGGCGATCGGGGTGGTCCTCGGATCCGGTCTGCTCTCCAGCGGTCTGGTATCCGGACTGCGGGACGACAAGACCGACCTCCAGAACGACGTCAACTCGTTGCAGGACACCAACAATCAGCTGGGCGAGCAGCTCAACGCCGCCGACGGCTTCGATGCCGCCGTGTCCGGGCGAGTGGTACGGGACGCGCTTGCCGACCGCAGTGTCGTCGTCATCACCACACCGGACGCAGATCCGAGTGATGTCGACGGTGTCACTCGGTCGATCCAGGCGTCGGGCGCAGCGGTGACGGGCCGTGTGTCGTTGACCGATTCGTTCGTTTCCGCCGCGAGTGGCGACGACTTACGCACTCGACTGACCAACGTGGTCCCCGCCGGGATTCAGCTGCGCACGGGCGCGGTGGATCAGGGCAGCCTGGCGGGTGACCTCCTGGGTTCGGTGCTGCTGCTCAACGCGCAGACCGCCGAGCCTCAGTCCTCTCCCGAGGAACTTTCGCTTGCCTTGGAAACACTACGTAGCGGCGGATTCATCGCCTACGACAACGGCGCGGTCGCGCCCGCTCAGTTGGCTGTCGTGGTCACCGGCGCCAACACCTCGAACGAGGACGGTAACCGCGGGGCAATCGTCGCTCGGTTCGCCGGCGGCCTCGACGCGAGGGGCGCTGGCACGGTTCTCGCGGGTCGTAGCGGCGCTGCCGACGGTAACGGTCCGGTCGCTGTGGTGCGCGCGGATGCCGCCCTGTCGGCCGCGGTGAGCACCGTGGACAACGTGGACCGCGAAGCAGGTCGTATGACGACGGCGCTCGCGCTGCAGGAGCAACTGGACGGTGCATCCGGCCGCTACGGCACCGGCGCCAATGCCACAGCAGTGACAGTGGGCGCGCCGGCACGCTGAAGTTCGACGCCCGGAAATGGCGCGTCGTTCGCGGTGACACACCAATTGGTGTTACCGTGAAGTCCCGTGGGTAGCAGGCCCATTATGTACGTAAAACCTCTCTTGCCAGCTCTCTGGTAGGAGCAAGCCCTGCAGATTGGTCACGGGAGCATCATTGTCACGCCTTCAGTCGCGATCTGACACCAAGCACATCTTCGTCAGCGGTGGCGTTGCGTCCTCGCTCGGCAAGGGCCTCACGGCGTCGAGCCTCGGTCAGCTACTGACAGCACGTGGCCTTCGCGTCACCATGCAGAAGCTCGATCCCTATCTCAACGTGGATCCGGGCACCATGAATCCGTTCCAGCACGGCGAGGTCTTCGTGACCGAGGACGGCGCCGAGACCGACTTGGACGTCGGCCACTACGAGCGCTTCCTCGACCGGGATCTGTCCGGCTTCGCCAACGTCACCACGGGCCAGGTGTACTCCGCGGTCATCGCGAAGGAACGTCGCGGCGAGTACCTCGGTGACACGGTCCAGGTCATCCCGCACATCACCGACGAGATCAAGAGCCGAATTCTGGCGATGAACGGTCCTGACCTGCAGGGCCATCAGCCCGACGTGGTCATCACCGAAATCGGCGGCACGGTCGGTGACATCGAGTCTCAGCCCTTCCTCGAAGCGGCGCGCCAGGTCCGTCACGATGTCGGTCGCGAGAACGTCTTCTTCCTGCATGTCTCGCTCGTTCCGTTCCTCGCGCCCTCGGGTGAGCTGAAGACCAAGCCGACCCAGCACTCCGTCGCGCAGCTCCGCAGCATCGGAATCCAGCCCGATGCACTAATCCTGCGTTGTGACCGCGATGTTCCTCCCGGACTGAAGAACAAGATCGCGCTGATGTGCGACGTCGACGTCGACGGCTGCATCTCGACCCCCGACGCGCCGTCGATTTACGACATCCCGAAGGTTCTCCACAAGGAAGGCCTCGACGCATACGTGGTGCGCCAGCTCGGGCTTCCGTTCCGCGACGTCGACTGGACGGTATGGGGCGGACTCCTCGAGCGCGTCCACGAGCCTCGCGAGACGGTCCGAGTCGCGCTGGTCGGCAAGTACGTCGACCTGCCCGACGCCTACCTCTCGGTCACCGAGGCTCTCCGGGCCGGCGGTTTCGCGCACCGCTCGAAGGTCGAAATCAAGTGGGTGCCCTCGGACGAATGCTCGACGCCTGCGGGTGCGCAAGCTGCGCTCGGCGACGTCGACGCGATCCTGATCCCAGGTGGATTCGGTATCCGCGGAATCGAAGGCAAGCTCGGCGCGATCGAATATTCGCGGACTCGCAAGGTGCCGCTGCTCGGGCTATGCCTCGGCTTGCAGTGCATGGTCATCGAAGCTGCCCGGTCCGTCGGTCTGAAGGACGCGAACTCGGCGGAGTTCGAGCCGGACACCGAGTTCGCCGTCATCTCGACGATGGCCGACCAGGAGGACGTCGTCGCGGGTGAGGCCGACCTCGGTGGCACGATGCGGCTCGGCGCCTATCCGGCAACGCTGCTCAAGGGATCCATCGTCGCGGGCGCCTACGGTTCGACCGAGGTCTCCGAGCGTCACCGTCACCGCTACGAGGTGAACAACACCTACCGGGACCGAATCTCCAAGAGTGGTCTGGTCTTCAGTGGCACGTCGCCTGACGGGCACCTCGTCGAATTCGTCGAGCTGCCGGCCTCCCAGCATCCGTTCTTCGTCGGCACCCAGGCGCATCCGGAGCTCAAGAGCCGGCCTACCCGTCCGCATCCATTGTTTGCCGCGCTGATCAACGCTGCATTGAAATACAAAGCGGCCGAGCGTCTTCCGGTCGATGTTCACGGCGATGACGTACCGGATTCGGAATTCCCCGTCTCCGGAGCCACCGCTGAAAGCATCGGATGACCGACCCGGATTCACCGCTCGCCGCGCAGGCTTCACCCACAGCCCGCCACGAGTTCGAGACGGTGTCCTCCGAGACCGTCTACGACGGCGCCATTCTGGCGTTGCGGCTCGATCAGGTGAAGATGCCTGGCGGTCGCATTGCCGAGCGTGAGGTCGTCGAGCATCACGGCGCCGTTGCTGTCGTGGCGCTCGACCATGAGGGCCGCATCGCGATGATCGAGCAGTACCGTCATCCGATCGGTCGCCGACTGTGGGAGTTGCCTGCCGGCTTGCTCGACGAGATCGACGAGCCGGCGGTCGAGGCGGCCAAGCGGGAATTGGCCGAGGAAACCGGTCTCGCCGCGGCGCGATGGTCTGTCCTCGTCGATGTGATGGCATCACCTGGATTCACCGACGAATGTGTGCGAATCTTCCTGGCCGAAGACCTCACCGAGGTGGATCGTCCGGAAGCGCGCGACGAAGAAGCGGACATCGTGCTGACGTTCGTCCCTCTGGACGAGGCGATCGCGCGGGCGTTGTCGGGTGAGTTCGTCAATGCGTCGGCCGTGTCGGGAGTGCTGTCACTCGCCGCTTCGCGGTCCGGATCGACACCTCTGCGCCCTGCCGATGCTCCGTGGCCGGATCTGCCGACTACCTTCGAGCGTCGGAAGAAATCACACGGGTAGTTCGCCGTGTTGAGCGATCAGATGTCCACCTATCTCGACCATCTCGAGGTCGAGCGTGGTGCCGCGAAGAACACGCTGTCCTCGTATCGCCGCGATCTGCGGCGGTACGAGGTATTTCTGTCCGCGCACCGGATAGACGATCTGGGCAAGGTCGCGGAGGCGGACGTCTCCGAGTTCGTCATCGATCTACGCCGGGGCAGCGACGAGTTCCCGGCTCTTGCCGCAAGTTCGGCAGCGCGAACTCTCATCGCAGTTCGCGGCTTGCACAAGTTCGCCGCAGCCGAGGGAATGACGCGTCTGGATGTGGCGAGCGCCGTCAAACCGCCGACTCCGAGCCGGCGACTGCCCAAGTCCCTTCCACTCGATCAGGTCATCGCGATCCTCGACTTCGCCACGATGGAAGGCGACGGTGCCCCCCGCGGGCTGCGGGACAAGGCGTTGCTCGAATTGCTGTATTCGACGGGAGCGCGCATCTCCGAGGCCGTCGGCCTCGACGTGGACGACATCGATACCGAAACCCGATCGGTGTTGCTGCGCGGCAAAGGTGACAAGCAGCGGATAGTCCCGGTAGGGCGGCCTGCCATCGAGGCCGTCGATGCATATCTGATCCGAGGCAGGCCTGCGTTGGCCACGAAGTCGACGCCTGCGTTGTTCCTCAATGCGCGTAGCGGACGTCTCTCCCGACAGAGCGCGTGGCAGGTGTTGCACTCCGCGGCCGAACGCGCCGGGATCGCGACGGCTGTGTCGCCGCACACGTTGAGGCATTCGTTCGCCACTCACCTGCTCGATGGCGGAGCCGATGTGCGTGTGGTGCAGGAGTTGCTCGGGCATGCTTCGGTCACCACGACGCAGATTTACACGCTCGTCACCGTCAACACACTCCGTGAGGTGTGGGCGGAGGCGCATCCTCGCGCTCGATGACTGCTCGGACGGGTACTTTGCGCGTGTCCGACGAAGCTCGCGTCAGAGCACGCGGTAGCGTTGAAGATCAATTCGGAAACGGGTCGAAGATCGATTCGGAATGAACGGACAGGGGAGCGTAGGACACGTGTCGACACCGCAGCCGCCAGCGGCGGAGTCGGGCTCAGGGCAAACCTGGGGTGACCCGACTCCCGTGACCGAGGCTCCGTCGAACCCTGCGCCGATTGCCCCGACACCTGCGCCCCCGACACCGGGGCCCCCGGCTCCCACACGCCAAGCACCGGCATCGGACACCTCGTATCGTTCGTACGAAGCCACCCCGGACGGCCTTTCGCCGCAGCATCCGCACAGCGATGGCGCGTTGTTCCACACTCGCCAACCCGAATCCAGCCGTGAGACGAAAAATATCATTCCTGCGGCCGACGAACTGGGGCCGACGGGCCGTAAGACCCGCGTGGTGCCCGATCCGCAACCGCTCGCAAGCCACGGTCCCGCAAAAATCATCGCGATGTGCAACCAGAAGGGCGGCGTCGGCAAGACGACGTCGACCATCAACCTCGGGGCGTCCCTTGCTGCCTACGGTCGACGTGTCCTGCTCGTCGACCTCGACCCGCAGGGCGCGCTGTCGGCCGGTTTGGGCGTCGCGCACCACGAGTTGGATCTGACGGTCTACAACCTGTTGGTCGAGGCCAAGGTCTCTGCCGACGACGTGTTGATGCGGACTCGTGTGGAGAATCTCGACCTGCTTCCCAGCAACATCGACCTGTCCGCGGCGGAGATTCAGCTCGTCACCGAGGTCGGTCGTGAGCAGACACTGGGTCGCGTATTGCATCCGATACTCGACCGCTACGACTACGTGTTGATCGATTGCCAGCCGTCGCTCGGCCTGTTGACCGTCAACGCGCTCACCTGCGCCGACGAGGTGCTCATACCGATGGAGTGCGAGTACTTCAGTTTGCGCGGGCTGGCATTGCTCAACGACACCGTCGAGAAGGTTCGTGACCGACTCAACCCACGACTCAAGTTGGCAGGCATCGTCGTCACGATGTTCGACGCCAGAACGCTGCATTCTCGCGAGGTCATGACGCGCGTCGTCGAGGTGTTCGGCGACGTCGTCTACGACACGGTGATCACACGCACCGTGCGGTTCCCGGAGACGTCGGTCGCTGGTGAGCCGATTACCACATGGGCGCCGAAATCGTCTGGTGCACAAGCCTATCGGGCTCTCGCCCGAGAGGTGATCTACCGGTCCGGTCCGTAACCCGTGACAGCTCCCACTACCGAACAAACGCCGATCGAAGTTCCGGAGAACGAGGATCCGTCGCGTTTCCGCGTTCGGCTGCTCAATTTCGAAGGACCCTTCGATCTGCTGTTGACCCTCATCAGCCAGCATCGCCTCGACGTCACCGAGGTAGCACTGCACACGGTGACCGACGATTTCATCTCCTTCACCAAGAACCTCGGCAAGGAGATGGAACTCGATCAGACGACCGAGTTCCTCGTCGTGGCCGCGACGTTGCTGGATTTGAAGGCCGCCCGGCTGTTGCCGTCGGGAGACGTCGAGGACGCCGAGGATCTCGCTCTGCTCGAAGTGCGAGATCTTCTGTTCGCGCGGCTGTTGCAGTATCGAGCATACAAGCAGGTGGCGCAGCTGTTCGGCGAGCTGGAAGCTGCTGCGCTGCGGCGATATCCACGATCGGTCTCCGTCGAAGATCGGTATCTCGATCTGATTCCCGAGGTGCTTCTCGGGGTGGATCCGGCGCGGTTCGCGGACATTGCGGCAACCGCGTTTCGCCCCAAGCCGATCCCCACGGTCGGACTCGATCACATCCATCAGCATTCGGTGTCCGTGCCCGAGCAGGCGAAGTGGGTGATGGACCGTCTCAAGATCAAGGGCGAGGGCGCATGGACCCCGTTCTCCGAATTGACCGAAGGCTGCGAGCACACCGTCGAGATCGTGGCCCGGTTCCTTGCGTTGCTGGAGCTGTTCCGCGAGCAGGTCCTGGCGTTCGAGCAGCCGGAACCGCTCGGCGAACTCATGGTGAGCTGGACCGGCGCCGCGAAGCCGGATTCCGATCTCGTCTCGGCGGTGGACTATGGATGATCAGGAATTACCCGTGACAGATGCCGACGTGACAGGGTCCGAAGCAACTGAGCCTGCAGCACCGGAACCGGAGGAGCGTGCCGAAGACGAGTCGGAACTCGACGACGCCACGTTGGAGTCCGCGCTCGAGGCGATTCTGCTGGTCGTCGATTCGCCCGCGTCGAACGAGCAATTGGCGTCGGCCGTCGGAAGCGAAGTCCGTCGCGTCAAGCCGATGCTGCTGTCGATGGCCGCGAAATTCACCGAACGAGGCAGTGGAATCGACCTTCGATACGCCGGCGACGGGTGGCGTTTCTACACCCGCACCGCGTACGCCCCGTACGTGGAACGACTCCTCCTCGACGGTGCTCGGTCGAAACTCACACGCGCGGCATTGGAGACTCTGGCCGTTATCGCATATCGTCAACCGTTGACCCGCGCGCGAGTAAGCGCCGTGCGAGGGGTCAACGTGGACGGAGTGATGCGCACGTTGCTCGCTCGCGGTCTGATTTCGGAAGCTGGAGTGGACCCGGAATCGAACGGCACCATGTACTCCACCACCGAGCTGTTCCTCGAACGGCTCGGCCTGGCTTCATTGACGGATCTGCCACCGCTGGCACCGTTGTTGCCGGGTGTGGACCTGATCGACGAGATCAGTGACAGCATGGATACCGACCCGAGAGTGACCCGCTCCACCAAGAACCGCGGATCGAAACCCGATCCGGTATCCGAGCTCGACTCGGACGACTGATAGGTAAAGAAGTGAACAAGCCCGCTCGCCGTGATGGCACACCGGACAGGAACAAACGACAGGCTCCGCGCAGGAAGCCGACGACCGGAGGAAGGTCGGACGATCCGCGCGAGAACCGCCGCTCGGCCGACGCCCCCCGTGGCGCGAGAGGCGAAGCGCCCCGCACTGCGCGAGGCGACGCCCCCCGCGGCGCCCGCGCCGACGCCCCGCGTGGTGGCCGTCGATCAGCCCCCAAGAAGGTCGCTGACCAGCGTCCTTCCTTCGAAGACGCCCCCGCGGTCAACGGCATCAACGACCGTAGCAACGATGCCGTGCCACGCAAGAAGCCGTCGCGGCCCAAGCCTCCGAAGCCGCAGAAGAAGCAGACGCCGACCACCACGATCAGCAATGCGAAGCCTGCGAAGCATCAGTACATCGAGCCCGAGGGCAAGCGTCGACACGTTCCTCGCGGCGAAGGCGTACGGCTGCAGAAGGTGCTCGCGCAGGCAGGTGTCGCGTCGCGCCGCGCGGCCGAGGAACTGATCGCCGACGGCCGCGTCGAGGTCGACGGACGCATCGTCACCGAGCAAGGCATCCGGATCGATCCGGACATCGCAGTGGTGCGCGTCGACGGCACGCGCGTCGTCGTCAAGGAAGAACTCGTCCACCTCGCGATGAACAAGCCGCGTGGATGGCAATGCACCATGTCCGACGATCTGGGCCGCCCGTGCGTCGGCGACATCGTTCAGGAACGCGTCCAATCGGGACAGCGTCTGTTCCACGTCGGTCGCCTCGATGCCGACACCGAGGGGCTGTTGCTGTTCACCAACGATGGTGATCTTGCTCACCGACTGATGCATCCGTCGTTCGAGGTGTCGAAGACGTACCTGGCGACGTTGTTCGGTGCGATTCCGCGTGATCTGGGCAAGAAGCTCAAAGCAGGCGTCACCCTCGACGACGGTCCGGTGAAGGTCGACGGATTCGCACTGCTCGACATCTCCAACGGTCTGTCTCTCGTGCGAGTCACCCTCCACGAGGGTCGCAAGCACATCGTGAGGCGTCTGTTCGAGCAGGTTGGTTACCCGGTCGGTCGCCTCGTGCGTACCGATGTCGGCAACATCGCGCTCGGAGATCAGCGTCCCGGCACCTTGCGTGTCCTCGGACGCGGAGAGATCGGCAAGCTCTACGAGTCGGTCGGTCTCTGATGACCGGTTTGGTCATCGCCATGGACGGGCCGTCGGGAACCGGGAAGTCGACGGTCTCGCGCAAGCTCGCGACAGCGCTCGACGCCCGTTACCTCGACACCGGAGCCATGTACCGCGCGGCGACGATCTGGGTGTTGCGTGCGGGTGTCGATCCCGCCGATTCCGACAAGGTTGCCGACATCGTCGCGACTCTTCCGTTGGACATCGGAACCGATCCGACGGCTGAAGCAGTCGCGATGGGTGGTGAAGACGTCTCCGCCGAGATCCGCGGCGACGCCGTCACCAAAGCCGTCTCGGCTGTCTCGGCTGTGCCGCGGGTACGCGAACTCCTCGTCCAGATGCAGCGAGACCTCGTTGCCGCGGCACCGCGAATTGTGGTGGAGGGCCGCGACATCGGCACCGTCGTGTTGCAGGACGCCGACGTCAAGGTTTTCTTGACGGCATCGCCCGAGGCTCGCGCAGATCGTCGAAACAAGCAGAACATCAACGAAGGACGAGGCGACGCCTACGAGGCCGTTCTCGCCGACGTCCAACGCCGCGATCACGCGGATTCCACTCGCGCCGTGTCTCCGCTGCGGCCTGCCGAGGATTCCGTGATCGTGGACACGAGCGATCTGGGCATGGACGGCGTCATCGCCGCGTTGCTCCAGGTCGTGAGCGAGAGAACTGGAGCATTGCAGTGACCGAGGAATTTTACGCAGCCGAGGCTGCAGGCGACGGAACATGGAACGACGAGGGGGAGTGGGAGCTTCTCGATTACGTCGACGGCGAAGACAGCGAAGCGGCTGTTGCCGTTCCGACCCTTGCTGTGGTCGGTCGTCCCAACGTGGGCAAATCCACGCTCGTGAACCGCATCATCGGCCGTCGTGAAGCAGTGGTCGAGGATGTGCCCGGCGTGACGCGTGACCGCGTGTCGTACGAGGCGAACTGGGCCGGACGTCGATTCATGGTGCAGGACACCGGCGGTTGGGAGCCCGACGCCAAGGGATTGCAGCAATCCGTAGCGCGACAAGCCGAACTGGCGATGAAGACCGCCGACGCGATCCTCCTCGTCGTCGACGCTCGGGTGGGTTCCACCACCACCGACGAAGCTGTCGCCCGCGTTCTTCGTCGGTCGAAGACTCCGGTGCTGTTGGTAGCCAACAAGGTCGACGACGGTCGTACCGAATCCGAGGTCGCCGCACTGTGGTCACTCGGTCTCGGTGAGCCGCTCTCGGTGTCCGCCACGCACGGCCGCGGTACGGGCGATCTGCTCGACCGCGTGCTCGAAGCGCTGCCGGAGACCCCGCGCGAGGGCATTCCCGGCGGCGGCCCTCGACGAGTTGCATTGGTGGGTAAGCCGAACGTTGGCAAGTCCTCGCTGATCAACAAGTTGTCCGGGGACGAACGGTCCGTAGTTCACGACGTCGCAGGTACCACCGTCGACCCCGTCGACTCGCTCGTCGAGTTGGGTGGCAAGACATGGCGATTCGTCGATACCGCGGGGTTGCGTAAGCGTGTGAGCCACGCCAGCGGCGCCGAGTTCTACGCGTCACTGCGTACCAAGTCGGCCATCGAGGCCGCCGAGGTCGCGATTCTGCTCATCGACTCCTCCGAGGTCATCTCGGAGCAGGACCTGCGCGTGCTCAGCATGGTTGCCGACGCTGGTCGTGCGCTGGTGCTGGCATTCAACAAATGGGACCTGGTGGACGAGGACCGTCGTCTGCAACTCGAGAAGGAGATCGACCGCGATCTCGCCCGCGTGCCGTGGGCGCAGCGCGTCAACATCTCGGCACACACCGGTAGGGCCGTTCAGAAGCTCGTGCCCGCGCTCGAGACAGCGTTGGAGTCCTGGGACAAGCGAATTCCCACGGGCAAGCTCAACAACTGGCTGAAGGAAGTTGTAGCCGCGACGCCGCCTCCGATGCGTGGCGGCCGGTTGCCGCGCGTCATGTTCGCAACTCAGGCAACGACGCGTCCGCCGACGTTCGTTCTGTTCACGACGGGCTTCCTCGAGGCCGGCTACCGCCGGTTCATCGAGCGGCGCCTGCGTGAAGAGTTCAACTTCGACGGTAGCCCGGTGCGAGTATCAGTTCGTATCCGCGAAAAGCGCGAACGGCCGGGCAAGGGCAACGGGCGGTAGATATCCCGCGCCCTACCCCTGACCAGGCGATTTCGTCCCAGGGGTAGGGCTGGGGTAATCTCATCGAGCGCCTTACGGGGCGCGGCGGGCTGTGGCGCAGCTTGGTAGCGCACTTGACTGGGGGTCAAGTGGTCGCAGGTTCAAATCCTGTCAGCCCGACATTTAAAACGGAAGTTCAAAGGCGGTTTCGGAGAGATCCGGAGCCGCCTTTTTCGCGCGGATACCGGTCTCAGTGTCACGAGTTGTCACAACTGGATCGGAACACCGTCCTGGATCCACATGGATGTGTGGTGTCGGCGTGCGCGAAACGGATGTTCGGTGATCTAGGCGTGCGCGTTCACGCTGTCGTAAAACTGCTACGGACGACGACGGATCCGCAGCCGTCAGTAGGGTAGCTGGTTGTTAGCTAGAGGCCGGAATGGTGAGCGGCACGCATGCTGTCACTCACGAGGGCGAATATCGAGAACTCATACCGAGAGACGCTTCGCGAGCAGGATCTGCAAGAGCCTGGGCCAAGTCACTGCGAGGCTTCGGCCCTTGCACGGCAAAATGTCGACTCATGGTTGAAGGGGAAAACACAGCACGAGCGAACCCCGCCACTAGCTCAAGGCAGGTGGCCCGCCTCTTCGGGCGCTGGTCGACGGTCCGGGGCATGGCTCGACAATCACCTCTAACATCTATCTCCCCTGGAGGTGATCACTTCAGGTGAGCGACAACGTTCGAGGCGAGGCTGACAATCACCCGCCGCTGCTATGGCTTCCGGAATCATTGCTACGGGAGGTATGGCTGTGTCAGCACCTCGATCAGGTGGCCTGCTGGGTCTTTGAAATAGACGCCTCGGCCGCCGTGATGGTGGTTGACCTGCCCCTCCTCGGTTTGGTGTGGATCAGCCCAACACGTGACTTCTCCAGCCGAAAGTCGTTCGACGACAACATCAAAAAGGTCGTCGGTGAGTAGTGCCCCATAGAGTGGTGTAACTCGGTGGCCGAGCCCCTCTACGAATCCGTGTTGTGCACGGATGTAGAGCGGCCATCGTGTGATCCTTCGAGTCAACCGTCTAAAGAATCCTC
>NZ_JAHFVG010000107.1 GCF_023264675.1 Rhodococcus sp. (in: high G+C Gram-positive bacteria) | reverse complement strand
GGCCTCGAGGTCGGCACCATCTCCGATGTCACCCCTCAGCCGCACAACGGCTGCCGTCCGCCCAAGCGGCGTCGGGTCTAGCGGGAAGGAAAGGTTTAGAAAATGGCACGTTATACCGGTCCTATCACCCGCAAGTCGCGTCGTCTGCGCGTCGACCTCGTCGGAGGAGACCAGGCGTTCGAGCGTCGTCCCTACCCGCCCGGCCAGCACGGCCGCGCGCGGATCAAGGAGAGCGAGTACCTGCTCCAGCTGCAGGAGAAGCAGAAGGCTCGCTTCACCTACGGCGTGATGGAGAAGCAGTTCCGTCTCTACTACAAGGAAGCCAACAGCCGCCCCGGCAAGACCGGTGAGAACCTGTTGACCATCCTCGAGACTCGTCTCGACAACGTCGTCTACCGTGCCGGCTTGGCACGTACGCGTCGTCAGGCACGCCAGCTGGTCACCCACGGCCACTTCCTCGTGAACAACAAGCGAGTGGACATCCCCAGCTACCGCGTCTCGCAGTACGACATCATCGATGTCCGCGAGAAGTCCGCACAGACTCTGCCGATCCAGATCGCACGCGAGAGCTACGGCGATCGTCCCGTGGCTGCGTGGCTGCAGGTCGTCCCGAACCGTCTTCGCATCCTGGTTCACCGGGTACCGGAGCGCGCACAGATCGATGTGCCGCTCCAGGAGCAGCTCATCGTCGAGTACTACTCGAAGTAAGGCGCAGCGCGCATGTGAGCCCACAAGGGTTCACATGCGTTCTCGCCTCCACACGTGGACGTCAAATAGCGGACGTCCGTACAGGAGGAACACACAATGCTCATTTCACAGCGCCCGACTTTGACCGAAGAGGTCATCGCCGACAACCGCTCGAAATTCGTCATCGAGCCGCTCGAGCCTGGCTTCGGTTACACCCTCGGCAACTCGCTCCGCCGTACCCTGCTGTCATCGATCCCGGGCGCTGCTGTTACCAGCATCCGTATCGACGGCGTTCTCCACGAATTCACCACGGTCCCCGGAGTCAAGGAAGATGTCACCGACATCATCCTGAACCTCAAGGGCCTCGTCGTGAGCTCCGAAGAGGACGAGCCGGTCACCATGTACGTCCGCAAGCAGGGCCCAGGCGCTGTCACTGCAGGCGACATCGTTCCCCCGGCCGGCGTCACGGTGAACAACCCGGATCTGCACATCGCGACCCTGAACGACAAGGGAAAGCTGGAGATCGAGCTCGTAGTCGAGCGCGGTCGCGGTTACGTCCCCGCCGTTCAGAACAAGGCATCAGGCGCCGAGATCGGCCGTATCCCGGTCGACTCGATCTACTCGCCCGTGCTCAAGGTCACCTACAAGGTGGAGGCCACCCGCGTCGAACAGCGCACCGACTTCGATCGGCTCGTTCTCGACGTGGAGACCAAGAATTCCATCACCGCGCGGGACGCGCTCGCATCTGCGGGCAAGACCCTGGTTGAGCTCTTCGGCCTCGCCCGTGAGCTGAACGTCGAAGCAGAAGGAATCGAGATCGGACCCTCGCCCGCCGAGGCCGATCACATCGCTTCCTTCGGACTCCCCATCGAGGATCTGGACCTCACCGTCCGTTCCTACAACTGCCTCAAGCGCGAAGGTGTTCACACCGTCGGCGAGTTGGTTGGTCGTACCGAGTCCGATCTGCTGGACATCCGTAACTTCGGACAGAAGTCCATCGACGAGGTGAAGGTCAAGCTGCATTCGCTCGGCCTCTCGCTCAAGGACAGCCCCGCGTCCTTCGATCCGACCACCGTGCCCGGATACGACGCCACCACGGGAACGTGGAGCGACACCGACGCCAGCACTTTCGCAGACAGCGAAGGCGCTGAGCAGGACTACGCCGAGACAGAACAGCTGTAATCAGCTCGCTCGAGCTCTTACTAGGAGATTCATCATGCCCAAGCCCACCAAGGGCCGCCGTCTCGGCGGGTCGGCGTCGCACCAGAAGGCCATCCTGGCCAACCTGGCGACGGCACTCTTCGAGCACGGTCGCATCACCACGACCGAGTCGAAGGCCAAGCGCCTTCGTCCCCACGCCGAGAAGCTCGTCACCCATGCAAAAAAGGGTGATCTTGCGCATCGTCGTGAGGTTCTCAAGACCATCAACAACAAAGATGTCGTGCACAAGCTCTTCGCCGAGATCGGGCCTTTCTTCGCCGATCGCGACGGTGGCTACACACGCATCATCAAGACCGTCCCCCGCAAGGGTGACAACTCGCCGATGGCCATCATCGAGCTCGTCAACGAGCAGACGGTGTCCAACGAAGCAGATCGCGCTCGTCGCGTGAAGGCTTCGCAGGCGC
>NZ_JAHFVG010000002.1 GCF_023264675.1 Rhodococcus sp. (in: high G+C Gram-positive bacteria) | reverse complement strand
AGCGGTCCGATCCCCCCGCCGGGCAGCTCGTCGACGACAGGGCGTTCTTCGGTGTCGCCCAGTACCGTCGCCACTTCGGCGAGACCTGCGACGGACTTGCGTTCGAACACATCTCGCGGGCTGAACGAGATGCCGCGGGCACGTGCCCGCGACACCAGCTGAATGGAGACGATGCTGTCGCCGCCGAGCGCGAAGAACGACTCGTCGACGCTGACACGGTCGACCCCGAGGACATCGGCGAACACCTCGGCGATGATGGTCTCGATCTCGTTGCTCGCACCGCGGAATTCTTGCGGGGCGAACTCCGGCTGCGGCAGCGCATTGCGATCGAGCTTGCCTACCGGGGTCAGCGGCACCGATTCCAGCACGATGATCGACGCCGGCACCATGTGACTCGGCAAGGACCGCGCCACGAACTCGGCCAGCTGCTCCGTATCGACGACGCCACCCTTGACCGGGAGAACGTAGGCCACCAGTCCGGTTGCTCCGCTTGGTAGTTCGCGACCGAGGGTCGCCGCGAAGGACACCGACTCGTGTTGCACCAGTGCCGCATCGATTTCACCGAGTTCGACACGGAATCCGCGCACCTTGATCTGGAAGTCCGAGCGACCGACGAATTCGATGGTCACCGCGGCCGGATCGGCGATGACGGCATCGGATCCGAACGTCCATCGCACGACGTCGCCCGTGCGGTACATCCGGGCCCCCGGCGCTCCGTAGGGATTGGCGACGAACCGAGATGCCGTCAGCTCTTCGCGGCCGTGGTAGCCGCGTGCGAGAGCGCCACCTGCGAGATAGAGCTCACCTGCAGCACCCACCGGAACCGGGTTGAGTCGGCCGTCGAGCACCAGCGCCGACATTCCGTGGATCGGACGCCCCACGGTGATCGGCATACTCGGACGCAGTTCGGCGAACGTCGAGATGATCGTCGTCTCGGTAGGGCCGTAGCCGTTGAAGTACCTTCGTGCGGCACCCCACCGCGCCAGCAGGTCGGGAGTGGTGACGTCGCCGCCGACCGACACGACCTTCAGGCTGTCGATACCCGACGGGTCCATGGTTCCCAGCACCGCAGGCGTGATGATCGTGTGGCTGACCTTCTCGACCTTCAGCAGCTCGGCGAGATCATCGCCGCCGATGATCGTCGACGGCACGACGACGAGCGTTGCACCTTCCGAGAACGCTGCCATCCACTCCAGAACCGAAGGATCGAAGCTGGGCGAACAGATATGGAGGAAGTGCGACGACGAGTCGAGGTGGTAGAGATCCGTCGCCGCATCGAGCACACCACCGAGACCGCTGTGGGTCACGACAACGCCCTTGGGCAGCCCCGTGGAACCGGAGGTGTAGATCATGTAGGCCGCGTGGTCGATCGACACCGGGGACGTGCGGTCCGCGTCGGTGATCGCTGCGTCGGACCGGTCTGCGACGAGAGCAGCGAAAGCGGGGGTGTCGATGGCCGACCACGGGAGAGCGGCGGGAAGCTCGTCGACGTACCGGGTCGATGTGATTCCGAACAGTGCGCCGGAATCGCCGAGCATGTGCTCGACGCGCCCCGGCGGGTATGTCGGATCGACGGGCAGATGAGCCGCACCGGATTTTGCTACCGCCCAGACCGCGAGAACCATGTCGTAGGAACGAGGGAAAGCCAGGGCGACGATGGTGTCGGGTCCTGCTCCGCGTTCGATGAGCAGACGCGCGATCTTCGTCGACTCGGAATCGAGCTCGCGGTAGGAGATCGAACGTCCGTCGGCTCGCACGGCGATGCCGTCCGGGCTGATCGCGACTCCTCGCTGGAAGATCTCGTGGAGCAGACCACCGTGGGTGACCTCGTCGCCGTGGACGTGAGTGAGCCAGTCGTATTCGACGTCCTCGAGCAGAACGATGTCCCCGACGGGACGCTCCGGGTGCGCGACCGCACCTTCCAGAATTCGGATGAATCGTCGGGCGAAGACATCGACCGTCGCCTGGTCGAACAACGCTGAGGCATAGGTGAATTCGCCCGAGATTCCCGTCTGGGCACCAGCTTGATCGGTATGCTCGGACAGCAGAAGCGACAGGTCGAACTTTGCGACGTCGACGTCGAACTCGACGGCACCGACTTTGAGTCCGGGGAGCTCGAAACTGGTCTGCGGGAGATTCTGGAACGACAACGCGACCTGGAACAGCGGGTGCCGTGCCGTCGAACGCTCGGGATTGAGAATTTCCACCAGCCGCTCGAACGGCACATCGGCGTGTCCGAAGGCCTTGAGGTCACTCTCGCGGTTCGCGTCGAGAAGTTCCGCGAACGACCTACCGCCCGACACGTCGGATCGAAGCACGAGTGTGTTGACGAACATTCCGATGACGTCGTCGAGTTCGGCCTCGCCGCGGCCTGCGATCGGTGTGCCGATGGCGATGTCGGAGGTTCCCGACAAACGCGCCAGCAGAACGGCGAGCGCCGAGTGGACGACCATGAAGAGGGTGGTCCCGGTCCGGCGCGCCAAAGCGACCAGATCCCGGTGCAATTCGGGTTCGATCCGGAACCTGGCGGTGCCTCCCTCGAACGACTGAACAGCCGGGCGCGGGCGGTCGAACGGAAGAACGAGCTCCTCGGGCAGACCTGCCAGAGCGTCGGTCCAGAACCTCGCCTGCGATGCGATCAGCGACGCGGGATCCTTCTCGTCGCCGAGGACTTCACGCTGCCACAGGGTGTAGTCGGCATACTGCACCGGTAGGGGCGCCCAGCCCGGTGCTTCCCCGACCGTACGGGCGGCGTAGGCAACCATCACGTCGCGCGTCAGCGGGCCCATGGACCAGCCGTCGGCGCTGATGTGATGGGCGACGAAGACCAGGACGAACTCGTCGTCGGAGAGCGCCAGTAGCTCGGCGTGCAGTGGAACTTCGGTGGTGACGTCGAAACCCGTTGACATGACCTCGGTGATGCGCCCGATGAGGTCTTCCTCGCGGATCGGCTCCGGCGACAGGACCGGCACTGCCGACGACGCAGGCAGTACCACCTGTGCGGCAACGCCGTCGGTTTCCGGGTACACGGTTCGAAGAGACTCGTGGCGTTCGAGGAGGTCGGCTATCGCTGCCTGCAGAGCCGACACGTCCAGGTTTCCGGACATTCTGATGGCGACGGGAACATTGTTCACTGCCGATTCGGTGTCGAATCGGTTGAGGAACCACATACGTTGCTGCGCGAGCGACAGCGGAACACGGTCCGGGCGAGTGCCTGCAACCAACGGAACCCGTCCGCCACCGACATGTGATTCTGCGCGTGCCGCGAGGCCTTCGACCGTGGACGCCTCGAACAGAGCTCGGACCGGAACTCGCGCACCGAGCGCGGCACCCACCCGCGACACGACCTGCGTCGCGATCAGGGAGTTTCCACCGAGTTCGAAGAAGTCGTCGTCGAGTCCGACCCGCGGTGCGCCGAGAACTTCTGCGAACACGCCTGCGACGATCTCCTCGACGGGAGTGCGAGGAGCCCGGAACACCTTCGATTCGAACACCGGGTCCGGCAACGCGTTTCGATCCAGTTTGCCCGACGCTCCGATCGGCAGGGCGTCGAGCACGACGAAGGTCGACGGAACCATGTACGTCGGCAGGACCTTCGCAACAGCGCCTTGCAGCACCCCGGTATCCACCGGGCCGCCGTCGGCCGGCACGACGTAACCGACGAGTTGATCCGAGCGCACCAACACGACGGCCTGCGCCACGGACTCGTGGCCGAGCAGCGCCGACTCGATCTCACCGAGCTCGATACGAAGACCACGCAACTTCACCTGGAAGTCGGTGCGTCCCAGGTACTCGAGCTCGCCCGTTGCCGTCCAGCGCACGAGGTCGCCGGTGCGGTACATACGACCGCCGTCGTCGAACTGGGAAGCCACGAATCGGTCGGCTGTCAGATCGGCCCGACCGAAGTAGCCCCGCGCGATCTGGGCTCCCGAAAGATAGAGTTCTCCGGCGACGCCGACCGGGACCGGCCGCAACCGCGCATCGAGTACGCGCACACGGGTGTTCCATACCGGTGACCCCATTGCGGCCGACGAACCGCTGACGGTCCACCCGTCCACGTTCGCGACCGGGCGAGCAGTGGCATGGACGGCGAATTCGGTAGGGCCGTAGAGGTTGTGGAAGGCCGCACCGGGTAGCGCGGCTGCGGCAGCGTCGACGACGGATGCAGGTAGAGCTTCACCGGCGACCAGAACTTCGCGCAGGGACGAGCACCCACCGTCGGGCACGGCAGCGACGAATGCCGACAGGACCGACGGCACGAAGGACGTCGCTGTCACTGCCTCCGCTTCGATGACCGAGACGAGGTATCCGGGGTCACGGTGTCCATCCGGTTCCGCCACCACGAGACGGGCGCCGGCAGCCAGGGCGCCGAACAACTCCCATACCGAGACGTCGAACGTGAACGGGGTCTTCTGCAGCACTACGTCACGATTGTCGACGGCGTACTCGGCGACGAGCCAGGAGACCTGATTGACCACCGAAGCATGCGAGACGGCAACGCCTTTGGGACGGCCGGTGGAACCCGACGTGAAGATCACGTACGCGATGTTGCTCGCGTGAAGAGGTGCGAGACGGTCGTCGTCGGTCAGCGCATCGGGCGACGCGGCGTCGAGATCCGCATCGTCGACGACGATGACGTCGACACCTGCACCCGCCTCGAACGCGTCGTGCGTCGTCGTCAGTACGGCCACGGGCGCGGCGACGTCGAGAATGTATCGATTGCGTTCTGCCGGCTGGTCGGGATCGACGGGGACGTATCCGGCACCGGAGCGCAGAACCGCATAGAGCGCAACCAACATGTCGAGCGAACGACGCATGGCGACTGCGACGAGAACGTCCGGGCGTGCACCGTTGCCGACGAGTACACGAGCCAGACGGTTGACGGCGGCGTCGAACTCGGCGTACGTCGTCGACGTGCCGTCGAACACCACGGCGACATCGTCGGGGCGCGCGATCACCTGCGCATCGAACGCGTCGAGCAGGGTCGCCGCGGTGTCGAGTTCGTGCTCGGTGTTGTTCCAGGACTTCAGGATCAGTCCACGTTCGACGGCGTCGTACAGCTCGATGTCACCGACCTGAACCGTGGAATCGTCGATGACGGCATCGAGAACGTACAGGAATCGCTCGGCGAACGCCGAGACCGTCGAGTCCTCGAAAAGATCGGTCGCGTAGGTGAACTCGGCCGACAAGCCGTCGGCTCGTCCGTCCGACGTCAGCCGTTCCGTGAGCGTGAGCTGTAGATCGAACTTCGCCACCGCCACGTCCAGATCGACGCTGTCGATGCTCAACGCAGGCAGATCGAGATGAGTCGGCCCGAGATTCTCGAAGGAGAGCATCACCTGGAACAGAGGATGCCGCGCGGTCGATCGTGACGGGTTGAGTACCTCCACCAGACGCTCGAAAGGAATGTCCGAGTGCGCGAACGCACCGAGCGCGGACTCGCGTGCATGGGCCAGTTGGTCGTTGAACGTCTCGTCTCCGTCGACGTTCGTCCTCAACACGAGGGTATTGACGAACATACCGACGACGTCGTCGAGTGCTTGTTCGCCGCGGCCTGCCACCGGGGTGCCGATCGCGATGTCGTCGGTACCGGACAACCGCGCCAGGAGCACCGCCAGAGCAGCGTGAACGACCATGAACAGAGACGCGTTTCGTTCACGTCCGAGATCCAACAGACCCTGGTGAATCCTCGGCTCGATCTCGAACTCGACCGTTCCACCCCCGAACGACTGACGGGCCGGACGCTGACGGTCGGTCGGGAGATCCAACTGGTCGGGTAGCCCGGCGAGAGTCTTCTTCCAGTACTCCACCTGTTCGGAGATCAGGGAGGTCGGATCGTCCTCGGACCCAAGAGTCGCGCGCTGCCACAGTGTGTAGTCGGCGTACTGCACCGGCAAAGGAACCCAGTCGGGCGATTCCCACTCGGTGCGAGCCGCGTAGGCAACCATGACATCGCGGGCCAGCGGTCCCATCGACCACCCGTCGGCCGAGATGTGATGGACGACCATCGTCAGAACGTGTTCCGTCGGAGCGATCTCGAACAGTCGAGCCCGAACGGGCACATCGGCGGTGACGTCGAATCCGGTGGACGCGAGCCGCGCGATGGCCTTCTGCAGCTCACCGACCGTGGTGTCGACCGGCATGAGGTTCGGAACGATCTGCGCCGCGTCCTGGACCACCTGATGAGGCCCGTCCGCCGAGTCGGGGAAAACGGTACGCAGCGACTCGTGACGGTCGATCACGTCCATGATGGCGACTTGGAGTGCAGGCACGTCGAGCACGCCCGACAGCCGAAGGGCGATCGGCAGATTGTATGTTGCCGATTCGGTGTCGAAACGGTTGAGGAACCACATCCGCTGCTGCGAGAGTGACAGCGGAATACGTTCCGGCCGAACACCTCTCGACAAAGCGATGCGCGCTCCACGACCTGCGACCTGTTCGACGCGAATGGCGAGTTGAGCGACGGTCGGCGACTCGAAGATCGCGCGCACCGGCACCTGGGCATCGAGCGCGGCACCGAGCCGCGCGACCACCTGGGTTGCGATCAGCGAGTTACCGCCGAGCTCGAAGAAGTCGTCGTCGAGGCCGACGACCGGGACACCCAGCACGTCGCTGAACACCGTGGCGACGGTCTCCTCGATGGGAGTCGTCGGCGCCCGGAACTGCCGGAAGACAATGCCCAATTCGGGTTCCGGAAGCGCTCGGCGATCCAATTTTCCGATCGGGGTCAACGGAACTTCGTCGAGCACCACGATTGCCGACGGCACCATGTAGTTCGGCAGCAACCGGGCGACGTAGTTCGACAGTTCGTCCTTGTCGATGCCTGCCGATCCGTGCACGTAGGACACGAGTGCGGTGTGACCCGAGGGCATTTCGCGACCGATCGTCGCCGCGAAGGTAACCGCGGGGAACGATTCGAGAGCCCCGTCGATCTCGCCGAGTTCGATGCGGAAGCCACGAACCTTGACCTGGAAGTCCGAACGTCCGACGTACTCGATGTCGAACGCGCGGGTCCATCGGACGACGTCACCGGTGCGGTACATACGCGAGCCGTCCCCGGCGTACGGGTCTGCCACGAATCGCTCGGACGTCAGCGCGGTGCGTCGGTAATAGCCCCGCGCGACGGCCTCGCCCGTCAGATAGAGCTCACCGGCGACACCGGCGGGCACCGGCTGGAGACGCGAGTCCAAGATCAGAGCGCCGACACCGGGAACCGGACGGCCGACCGTGATCCGCTCACCGGCGAACAGTTCTCCACGGGTGGAGACGATCGTGGTTTCGGTCGGCCCGTACGCGTTGAAGAACCGACGCCCCGGCGCCCAACGAGCCACCAGATCCGGCGCGGAAGCCTCGCCGCCGACGGACAGTAGTTCGAGACTGTCCAATCCCGACGGATCGACCGACCCCAGAACAGCCGGGGTGATGATGGCGTGGGTGACCGCGGCGTCCGCGAAGAGCCGGTGCAGTTCGGGACCACCGATGATCGATGGCGGGGAGACGACGAGAGTGGCTCCAGCCGACGCGGTGAGCGCCCATTCGAGCACCGAAGGATCGAAGCTCGGTGAGATGACATGCAGGAAGCGCGATTCCGTTGTCACTCGATAGAGGTCGCGCGACTGATCGATCAGTCCCGACAGGCCGCGGTGGGTCACGCTGACGCCCTTGGGCAGCCCGGTGGAACCTGAGGTGTAGATGACGTAGGCGGGATGATCGAGCCGAAGCGGCATCGTTCGATCGGCGTCCGAGACAGCGTCGGCGGGGTACCCAGCGACGGCATTCTCGAATTCGGCCTCGTCGATGGCCCACCACTCACACGTACCCGGCAGTTCGCCGACACGGGAAGAGGTGGTGATCCCGACCAGTGCTTGCGAGTCCGACAGCATGTGCCGCACTCGATCGACCGGATAGTCCGGGTCCACGGGAACCCAGGCGGCACCGGCCTTCGCCACTGCCCAGATGGAGACGATCATCTCCAACGAGCGCGGAAAGGCAAGTGCAACGACGGACTCGGGTCCGACACCTCGGTCGATCAGGTAGCGGGCATAGCGATCGGTGATCTCGTCGAGCTCTCGATACGTCACCGAGACGTCGGGGCAACGCACCGCGATGCCATCACCGTTCGCGGCAACTCCGGCAGCGAGGAACTCCGGCAACAGGCGCTGAGATTCGACGTGACCACCGTGAACCGACGTCAGCTCCTCGGCCTCTTCGGGCGCCAGGATGTCGATTGCGCCCAGCGGAACGGACGCGTCGACGACAATTGCATCGAGAATGCGCAGGAACCGATCCGCAAATCCTTCGATCGTGGACGCGTCGAACAGGTCGGTCGCATATTCGAAAGTGGCTTCGATCCGGTCCGGCTCCCCCGCCTCGTTCTCGTACTCGGTGAGCCAGAGCTGGAGATCGAACTTCGCGATGGGGACGTCGAGTTCCTGGGCCTTCACTTGCAGGCCGGCGAAGGCCAGTTCGCTGACCCTGGATTTCTCCAACGACAGTGCAACCTGGAACAGCGGGTGGCGAGCCGTGGAGCGTGCCGGGTTGAGCACCTCCACCAATCGCTCGAAGGGTATGTCCGCGTGCGCGAACGCCGACAGATTGGTGTTACGAACCTGGTCGAGGAGTTCGTCGAACGAGTCGTGCGGCTCCACATGGGCACGCAGGACAAGGGTGTTGACGAACATTCCGATGATGTCGTCGAGTTGCTCGTGTGCCCGGCCCGCGATCGGCGCACCGATGGCAATGTCGGTGGTTCCGCTCAACCTCGACAGCAACGCCGAATAGGCGGCCTGAACAACCATGAAGAGCGAAGCCCTGTGTGCGCGTGCGACTTCGCTCAGGCCCCGATGAATGCGGGCATCGATGACGAACCGACTCTTCGCTCCCCCGTTGGTCGCGACGGCAGGCCGCGGGCGATCGGACGGAAGGTCGAGCTGGTCGGGAAGCTCGTCGAGTGCTCGAACCCAGAACTCGATCTGCTGCGCGGACAGCGATACCGCGTCGCTCTCGCTTCCGAGCAGACGCCGTTGCCAGAGTGCGTAGTCGGCATACTGAATCGGCAGCGGTGACCATGCAGGCGAACGACCGTCGGCCCGTGCTTCGTACGCGACCATCATGTCGCGGGCGAGTGGACCGAACGACGAACCGTCGGCGGCGATGTGGTGCAACACCATCGCGAGAACGTATTCCGCGTCGGACACCTTGAACAGGCGAATTCTGAACGGCGCCGATACCGAGACATCGAATCCACCGCGAGCCAGTTCGATGAGTTCGTCCGTCAGGGAGCTCTCGTCGACCGTGGTGGCCGTGAAATCCGACAGAACGTCCTGCGTACGCAGAATCACCTGTTGAGGCGCATCGTCTACCTGGGGATAGACGGTACGAAGAGTTTCGTGCCGTTCGACGACGTCGGCAAATGCCGCGGACAATGCGGCTGCGTCGACTTTTCCGGTCAGTTTGACCATGAACGGAAGGTTGTACGCGGCAGTGTCGGGGTCGAACCTGTTGAGGAACCACATGCGTTGCTGTGCAAGGGACAACGGGAGAACATCGGGCCGCGTACCCGCGGTCAATGCCGGACTGTCGGATCCCTGGACGAGCGCGGTTTCGGCGCGCGCTGCCAGCGCACCGACCGTCGGAGCTTCGAACAGTTCGCGTACACCCAGGCGAATGCCCAGTGCGGTACCGACTCTCGTCACCAACTGTGTGGCGATGAGCGAGTTACCACCGAGCTCGAAGAAATCCTCGTCCAGCCCCACGCGGGACGCGCCGAGCACATCCTGGAAGACGCCTGCGACGACGTATTCGGCCCGACTCGTCGGAGCTCGGTACTTTTTCGCACTCGAGAAGATCGGTTCGGGCAACGCTCGACGATCGAGCTTGCCACTGGTGTTGAGCGGTAGCGCCTCGAGCACCATGATCGATGCGGGCACCATGTACGACGGCAAGGAACGGGCCGCGAATTCGGACGCCGACGCCGGTTCGATGGTGTGACCGGGACCCGGAACGACGTACGCGACGAGTTGATCGCCGGTGGGCGTCGACACCACAAGGGCGACCGACTGCGAAATACCTTCGTGCGCCAGCAGAACCGTCTCGATTTCGCCGAGCTCGATCCGCTGACCGCGGAACTTGACCTGGAAGTCGGTCCGACCGATGTAGTCGATGGTCCCGTCGGCACGCCACCGAACCAGGTCGCCGGTCCGGTACATACGCTCGCCGTTCGCCGCGAACGGGTTGGCGACGAAGCGGTCCGAGCTCAGGTCGGGGCGTCCGACGTATCCGCGGGCCAACTGGACGCCTGCCAGGAAGAGCTCGCCCGGCTCACCGACGGCCGCCGGCCTCAGGCGCGCATCGAGCACGTAGGCCTTGGTGTTCCATTCCGGGACACCGATCGGCACGGTCCGAACGTCGGCAGGTCCACTTTCGTGGTAGGTCACCGATACGGCGGCCTCGGTCGGTCCGTAGAGATTGTGCAGTCCGGCGGACGTCAGTTCACGGAACGATGCAGCGGTCTCGACGGGTAGCGCCTCGCCGATGACGAACACGTGTCGAAGCGAATTACAGCTACCGAGCGGCGCGTTCGCAACGAATACAGTGAGCATCGACGGCACGAAGTCGGTGACTGTCACACCGTGCTCGGCGATCTTGTCGGCCACGTAGATCGAGTCGCGATGTCCGTCCGGCGTCGCCAACACCATGGTGGCACCGACCTGCAGCGGCATGAAGAAGCCCCACAGCGAGACGTCGAACGTCGTCGCCGTCTTTTGCAGGTAGACATCGTCGGGTCCGAGCCCGTACTCGGCATTCATCCACTGAAGCTGGTTGTCGATCGCAGCATGCGAGACGGCGACGCCCTTGGGTCGGCCGGTCGATCCCGATGTGTAGATGACGTAGGCGGTGTTGTCCAGACGCACCGGCGCCAGGCGGTCTTCGTCGCGAACTCGGGCAACGGGCGCCGAGAAGTCGACGAGATCCACCGCGAGGGCATTGGTGCCCTCGGGGAGCTCGACGGCATCGCGGGCGGTGACGAGCACGCACAACGGCTGCGCGGAGTCGAGAATGTAGCTTGTTCGGTCGGCCGGGTGATCGGGATCGATCGGCACCCAGGCGCCGCCCGCCTCGACGATCGCGTACATTCCGACGATCAGGTCGAATGATCGCCGGATCGACAGTCCGACAAGAACTTCCGGACCGACGCCCATATCGATCAGCTGCCGGGCGAGCACATCGACGCGCGAACCGAGTTCGCCGTAGGTCAGAGCCGTGTTCTCGTAGACGAGCGCGACCGCGTCGGGATCGGCGTCGACTCGCGCATGGAAGTCGGTCAGGAGAGTCCGCTGCGACACCTCGTGGTCGGTGTCGTTCCACGTCTGCAGAACCGACGCCCGTTCCGCGTCGGTGGTGACGTCGAGGTCCCACACTTTCGCGCTCGGCTCGGCGGCGACGAATCGGTCGAGGAACGCGACGAACCTGGTGTGATTGCGTTCGGATTCCTCGGACGAATAGAGGTTCGGGTTCGATTCGAAGTCGATATGGGTCTTGCTGCCGCCGACGCTCTGGTACAGGTTCAGACCGAAGTCCTCGATGAGGCCGGTCGAGAGGATGTTGATCCCGCCCACCATCGAGCCGAGACGAAGCTCGGTGAAGAACAGCATGATGTTGACCCACGGGCCGAAGAACGACGCCTGCCCGGTGGTGGTTCCCGCGTCGCGTCGGATGTCCTCGTGGCGGTAGCGCTGGTGCCGCAGCGCGCCCGATACTTCGGTGGTGACCTTGGTCAGCAGTTGCTCGACGGTCGTGTCCGAGCCGACCGACAGCCTCAGTGGGACGACATTGGAGACCATGCCGCCCGAGCGCCGCAGGATCGCGGTGGTACGCGCGGTGACCGGCAGACTCAGTACGACGTCTTCCTTGCCGGTCATCTGTGCGAGATAGCTCGCGAACGCGGCGATGACGACTGTGGCCGTCGTCGCCTCGGTCGAGGCGAGCAGACCGTCGAGATCGGCCGTCGTGTCCGCCGACAGCGAAGCGGTGTCGATCTGGCTGACCGGCGCGGGCGCAGCCGTGCGACCGGCCAAGCTCGTGGTCCCGTCGATCCCCGCGATGCGGTCGGCCCAGTACTGCTTGTCGGTCTCGAAACGGGTCGAATCGCGATAGGCGACGTCCGCGTCGTAGACCTTGGACAGATCGGAGGACAGATTCTTGCTGGGCTCTTCGCCCTCGACGGCGGCGGTGTAGAGCGCCGCCGCCCGGTTCATGAACGTGACCGCACCGTATCCGTCGAGCACGACGTGGTGAACGCGGTTGAACCAGAAGTATCGATCGTCTTCCAGGTGCAGCACGGTGGCAGCGATCAGACGATCTCGCAGGATATCGATGGGCGCGCTGTACTCGGCGCGCATCCATTCCTGAGCCGCCGCGACGGGATCGGCCTCGCCGCGGAGGTCGACATAGCCCAGCGGATCGTCCAGAGTGCGGTCGACGAACTGCCGGGGCTCGGAGTCGACCTCGACGAGACGCACGAAACCGGATTGCAGCTCCAGTGCCGCCTCGGAAGAAACCCGCTGGAGAATCTCGCGATCGAGGTCACCGCGAAGCTCTACGTACTGCGCGATATTCGCCGGAACGGAGGGATCGACATGCTGAGCGAACCACATGCCCAACTGCGCGGGAGAGAGCGGGAACGACGATGCAGGAACTTCCCCACCTGCAATTTCACTCTTCGCTGACTCTTCCCAACCTAGCGGGTCCAATCGATTCCTCTCTTTCCCACTTTTCACACGCCCCCGATGAAGGCGAACACACCAGCTTCATCGAGCACCGAACACATGAATCTATTTGTTTTTCGCAATCGGATCGAACTGCCGCGCCCGGGTGAACAAAGTTACCCACGAGTACATCTGCTCGTGCGGGGCCGTCCGTTACACCGAGCAGGCTCTAGGCGCCGTGACCTGGTCCACCAAGTTTCGGGCACCGCAGATACCTACCGGAGATGACGTGCCCCCACAGCCGCCGACGCCCGAACTCCGGCGTCGTCCCGTCACATCGATTCAGCACCGGTCCAATCTACAGTGCGGACCAGCACGCAGACCAAAACGCAGCCCGATCGGACGAGGGCCGCCACACCCTCTGGGTCCGGCTTTCACCGCACTCACGAGGTCATGTCGAGCGAGGCGATCACCTTGGTCGGGCGAATCCGAACCACCAGCTCACCGGGCACACCGTTCCGCTTTCCGAACTCCTCCGCGCGGTCGGCACCCATGTAACGACCACCGATGGCCGTCGCCGTGTCGACAAGGTCCACCGGGTCCTCGGACGTCTCGGCTACGCCTTGGATCTGGACGAACGCATACGGCGGCTCCTCGAGGTCAACCGTCAACACCAACCGAGGGTCCCGGGCGATCGCCTTGCCCTTGGCGGTGTCGGCGCCCGTGTTGAACACCACCATCTCGCCCTCGAGCACGAACCAGATCGGAGCCACCAGGGGACGACCGTCGGACGCGACGTACCCGAGCTTTCCGGTACGCGTGCCGCTGGAGAGAAACTCACGAACCGCAGGGTCGGTCAAAGATGCCATTTTTCGACGCTACCGTGCGCCACCGACAATTCGTCGGGCGATCGAAAGGTAAACCTGTGCCAATTCGGACGGATCCAGTGGACCTCCCGGCCGGTACCAGCCGGCGACCCCGACGCACATCGTCGTCACGGCCCGTGACGCGTCGGCCGGGTGATCGGCGTCGAATTCACCCGATTCGATACCGGCGACCACGATCGCGTCGAGCATGCGCTGCTGTTCGTCGCGCCGACCGACATAGACCTCTCGGTTTGCCTGCTCGAGGCTACGTATTTCGGTGGAGCCGATGAAAGCCTGATCACGGCGGTACATGTGGAAGAGGAGCAACGACTCCACGACACTGTCGAAGCGTGCTCGCGCCGACGGCCCCGCTTCGGCTTCGGCGTCGCGTGACCGCGAGATCAGTTCGTCCATCGCGACATCCATCAATCCCACCAACATCGCCTGCTTGGACGGATAGTGGTGGTAGAGACCTGGCACCGACAATCCGGCGCGTCCGGCGATGTCGCGGACCGACGTACCGTGATAACCCTGTTCGACGAAGGCCTCCAACGCGGCGACAAGCGGTACGGGCAGGTCGGACCCCTCGTACTCTCGCCAGCGGCCGACGCTCGTACTCATACCGTCGAACCGTCGAACGTGAGAACTCCGCCGCGAACAGTCGCGAGGACCGGGACCGAGCGCACGTCGCGGTTGCCGAGGGTGGCTGGATGCTCGGCGAGAAGGACCAGATCGGCAGCATCACCGGTCTCGAACGACTCGCGCCCACCGCACGCCGCGGTGAGAGCCGCCGAGAACGGAAGCGCCTCCTCCGATTGCCATGCCGCTCGCTCGTCGTCCGTACGCCACACGGCGTCGGCGACGCCGTCGAGCGGCGCAGGCGGGCTGACCGGTGCATCCGAACCGAACAACAGTCGGGCACCAGCCCGGTGCAGCGACAGATAGGGATAGCCGATCGACGCGCGATCGCTCCACAGCTCGTCGGCGACGTCTCGATCACTCATGGCATGTTGCGGCTGGACGGACGCTGCAACCCCCGCCGCGGCGAACCGAGCCACGTCCGCCGGCAACAGTTGCTGCGCATGTTCGATCCTGCCGCCTCCCCCGACGGCCTCGAACGCATCGAGGGCCAGCGAATTCGCTCGGTCCCCGATCGCGTGGATCGCAGGCCGGATTCCTCCCTCGGCGGCGCGGCGCATGACGTCGACGAGGTCCTCGGGAGTTTCCAACAGCAGCCCCGAGGATGTGCCGCCCGGATAAGGATCGTGACAGCACGCGGTCCGTGTGTTGAGTGAGCCGTCGAACATCACCTTGAGAGGTCCGAGCGCGATGTGCTCCGCGATCTGCGACCCGGTGGACGTCCCGAGTACGAGCTCGTGTTCCAACCATTCCGACCACACGGCGAAATCCACGTCGACCAGAGGCGACCCGGCCTGCGAGCGTCGCGTCCAGACGGCCCGGTTGTCGGCGTACTCGAAATCGGTGACAGCGGTGATGCCGCGCCGCGCCAACTCCGCTGTTGCCGCGAGAGCGTCTCGATCGCCTGCTCCCGAATCGTCGAGCTTGTCGAGAGCTCCCAGCCCTTCCATGCAGTCGTGATCGCGCAGCACGCCCGTCGGGTGGTCGATTCCCAACTCCGACAACAATGCGGGACTGAGCCAGAGGGTGTGCAGATCCATACTCGTGATCGCGGCGCGACGGCAGGGAAGCGCGTTGTGCAGAATGTCCTTGTGCGGCGCGTCCGGCCACAGTGCATCTCGAAATCCTTGGGCCCGCAGGATCGCCGTGCCGTGCCGCTCGTTCGACCGCGCGAGAATGTCGACCAGATCGACCGCGGAGTCGGCGCCGGACACATCGATACGCGTCAGCGACGCGGCCCACTGAGTCAGGTGCACATGGTTGTCCACGAACGACGGCAACAGCGCGCCGCCGCGGCCGTCGATCACGTCACCCTCGATGGGCTTGCTTCCCGGCCTGGCGGCCGACACGTCGGCGATACGGCCTCGGACCGTCTGGACATCGACGAGTTCGCGGCTCGCATCCAGCACGACACTTCTGATCAACACACCCGGACTCTAGAACACTTCGCGCCGTGAGATCGTGGTGCGGTGACTGACCAGACTGCTGCCGGCGACGGAGACCGCGGAACGACCGATCCCATCGGTTACACCGCGAGGATCACGGTCCGATGGTCCGACATGGATGCCTTTGCCCACATCAATCACGCGCGCATGGTGACTCTGCTGGAGGAAGCCAGGATCGAGTGGCTGCTGAGCGAGGGCGAGGCGAACGAATCGCTGATCAAGAGCGCGCTGATCGTCAACGTGAACATCTCCTACAAGAAGCCGCTGCGTCATGCCGACAGTCCGCTCGCCGTGACCCTGTGGTTCGAGAAGGTCAGGAACGTCGACTTCACCATCGGTTACGAGGTGAGGGCCGCGGGCGCTGCTGCCGATTCAGCGCCTGCTGTCACAGCAACGACGCAGATGGCCATGGTCGACGTCGGTTCGGAACGTCTACGCCGAATCACCACGGAGGAGAAGGCATACCTGGCGTCCTGGAGTCGTCAGTCCTGATGCTGCTGTCCCCGTTGGACGTACCAGTCGATCAGTTCCGGTACGTCGACGGCGGTGCGATCCAGTGACCGCGACGCCTCCCCGCCCTGAAAGATTCGCTTGATCGGAATCTCCAACTTCTTGCCCGTTCTGGTGTGAGGGATCCCGGGGGCGGCGATGATCTCGTCGGGCACGTGCCTGGGCGACGCGTGCTCTCGGATCGCATCGTTGATGAGCGAGCGCACTCTGTCGTCGAGTTCGACACCCTCGCTCGGGACGACGAAGAGCGGCATCCAGTAACTACCGTCGGCGTATTCCACTCCGAGTACGAGAGATTCGACGATCTCCGGTAGCGACTCGACGGCCTGATAGATGTCGGCACTGCCCATCCGAATGCCGTTCCGGTTCAGTGTGGAGTCCGACCTGCCGTGTACGACGATGCTGCCGTGCTCGGTCCGGGTGATCCAGTCTCCGTGTCGCCACACTCCGGGGAACGTGTCGAAGTACGAATCCCGATAGCGAGCACCGTCCGGGTCGTTCCAGAACCGCACCGGCATGGACGGCATCGGTGCGGTGACGACGAGTTCCCCCACCTCGCCCCGAACGGATCGGCCGTCCTCGTCGAACGCGTCGAGAGCGACGCCCAGGTACGGCGCCGAGAGTTCACCGGGCCATACCGGCACCGTTCGTACTCCTCCCGCGAACGCGGACACCACATCGGTGCCACCGGAAATGGAGAACACCGGCACACTACGACCGACGTTGTCCGCCAACCAGATCGACGACGCGGGCGGCAGACTCGAACCGGTGATTCCGATGGCGCGCAGCGCGGCGAGGTCGTGATCCTGCGCTGGGGTGGACTCCGCTTTGATACAGGCGAGCACATACCCCGGGCTTGTTCCGAGGAAGGTCACACGCTCGTGCGCCGCAATGGACCAGAGCGCGTCCGGCACCGGGAAGCCCGGATTGCCGTCCGTGCAGACGATGGTCGCGCCGACCAGCAAACCGGCCACCTGGAAGTTCCACATCATCCAACTCGGGCTCGTGTACCAGAAGAAGACGTCGCCGTGGCCGATATCCGACTGCAGCGCCACCGCTTTGAGGTGTTCGAGCAGCACTCCCCCGTGACCGTGCACGATTCCCTTCGGAAGGCCGGTGGTGCCCGAGGAGAACACCACCCACAGCGGGTGATCGAAGGGAACGTGCGCCGGGACCCATTCGTGGGTGCCCGCTGTTGCCGAGGCCCAGGTACTCGACCCTGTCGTCTCGAGCCGACCGACCTGCACGACGAGTTCGACGGTGGTCAGACCCTCCCGCAACTCGGTGACCTCCGCGGTCTTGTCGCGATACTTTCCGCCGTAGGTGTACCCGTCGGCGGCGATCAGTACCTTCGGATCCAATTGGCCGAGTCGATCCAACGCCGCCGATGCCGAATAGTCCTGACCGCAGGCAGACCAGGTGGCGCCGATGGTTGCGGTGGCCAGAAATGCGACGACGGCCTCGGGAATGTTGGGGAGGTACCCGACGACGCGATCACCCTCGCCGACTCCGGCCGCCCGGAACGCAGCGGCGAGCGCTGCTGCCTGGCGAGCCAACTCGTTCCAGGACAGCGTCGTTGCCTGACCGTCCTCACCGACGTAGCGAATTGCCGCGGCGGTGCTCGGCAGGTGCCGCTTCACCTGCTCGACGTAGTTCAACTCGGCACCGGGAAACCATTGCGCGCCTGGCATCTTCTCGGTCCCGAGCACCGCGGAGGGTGTGCCCGTGGCGATGATGTCGAAGTAATCCCACACCGACTGCCAGAACTGCTCCACGTTGTCCGTGGACCACGCCCACAGCGCGTCGTAGGTCGGTACGGACACTCCGTGAGTTCGCTCCACCTGCCGGGCGAAGTCCGTGATGCGAGCGCTCTCGATGTCGTCGGGCGTCGGTGTCCACTGCGGCTCGCTCATGCTCGCCAGTATCGCAGTTCCCACTTCGTCGAGATCGAAGTTATGTGGCGCTTTTCCCCGAATCCCGTGCACAACTTCGATCTCGCGGGTGGCCGGCGGGTCAGATGAGTTCGATCGACCGCTCCCGCATCTCGATCTTGCGGACCTTTCCGGTGACGGTCATGGGGAACTCGTCGACCACGTGGACGTACCGAGGAATCTTGTAGTGCGCCAACTTGCCCGTGCAGAATGCCTTGACGCCCTCGGCATCGAGAGCATCAGCGCCGTCCCTCATTCGGATCCACACCATCAGCTCCTCACCGTATTTCGAATCGGGAACGCCGATGACCTGGGCGTCGAGAATGTCGGGGTGGGTATAGAGGAACTCCTCGATCTCGCGGGGATAGACGTTCTCCCCTCCTCGAATGACCATGTCCTTGATGCGACCGGTGATCGAGACGTAGCCGAGGTCGTCCATCACTCCGATATCACCGGTGTGCATCCAGCCGGCAGGGTCGAGAGCCTCGGCCGTCTTCTCCGGCTGTTCCCAGTAGCCGAGCATGACCGAATACCCGCGGGTGCACAGCTCCCCCGCCTCGCCGCGAGGAAGTGTGAGCCCGTCGACAGGGTCGACGATCTTCACTTCCAGATGCGGCCCGACGGCGCCCACCGTCGAGACACGCTGGTCGATCGAGTCCTCGCTTCGGGTCTGCAGTGACACCGGCGACGTCTCGGTCATGCCGTAACAGATCGAGACCTCGGACATTCCCATCCGCTCGATGACTTGTTTCATCACTTCGGTGGGGCACGGCGAGCCGGCCATGATCCCGGTACGAAGAGTCGACAGGTCGAACGAATCGAACTCGGGTAGAGCCAGTTCCGCGATGAACATCGTGGGCACACCGTAGAGCGACGTGCATCGCTCCTTCTCCACTGCCGCCAGCGCCGATGCCGGATCGAATGCTTGTCCCGGAATCACCATCGCGGCACCGTGACTGGTGCATGCGAGGTTGCCCATCACCATCCCGAAGCAGTGATAGAACGGCACCGGAATGCAGACCCTGTCCGCTTCGGTGTAGTGGCAGAGCTCCCCCACGAAGTACCCGTTGTTGAGGATGTTGTGGTGACTGAGCGTTGCCCCCTTGGGAAAACCCGTTGTGCCCGAGGTGTACTGAATGTTGATCGGATCATCGGAACTCAATCCGCGCTGTGCATCCGACACCATGTTCGGCGTCTCGGCCAGAGCCCGATGCCCTCGATCGGTCATCAATTCCCATGGGAAGCTTCCGATGAACACCACCTCGCGCAGCGCCGGACAGTCGGTGCGCGCCTCCTCGATCATCGCGCCGTAGTCCGCGCCCTTGAATTCCGGCGCCGACAACAGCACCGACACTCCGGCCTGCTTCAACACGAAACCCAGTTCGTGAGTTCGATAGGCCGGGTTGATGTTGACGAGGATCGCGCCGATTTTCGCTGTCGCGTACTGCGCCAGCACCCACTCGGGGCAGTTGGGCGCCCAGATCCCGACACGATCGCCTTTGCCGACGCCCTTCACCAGCAGCCCTGCCGCCAACAGTTCGACGTCGGCGTGGAACTCCGAATAGGTCCAGCGGCGATCGGACTGCACATCGATCAATGCATCGTTGCCGGCGAACCGGGCGGCCGTCCGGTCCAGATCGGCACCGATGGTCTCGCCCAGTAGGGGCTTCGACGACACCCCGGACGAATAGCTCAGAGTCTGCATGACAGCCACAGTAGTGAGCCACGTCACCGTCGGCCACCCCCGAAAAGGGGTGCTACTCGATGGTCAACGTCTCCGACGATTCGAGCACGTCGGCTCGTGAGGTGTCCTTCAACGCCACTCCCGACCTGCCCAACTTTCGTGCGCCTGCCACCAGACCGGCGACGATCTTCGCCGACTGCGCGTACCCGAGACCTTCCGGCGGATGAATGTTCGAGATGCAATTCCGGTCGGCATCGGACTTACCGGGAGCCGGTAGGTGAGTCAAATAGATGCCGAGACTGTCAGCCACCGACAAACCGGGGCGCTCCCCGATCAACACCACCACCGTTCGCACGCCCATCGCCTCGGCAATGTGGTCACCGAGCGCAACCCGCGCCTCGGTCGCGACGACGGGCGGAGCAATCGAGTATCGATCCGACAGCTCGGATACCAGAGCCTCCAGCATCGCAGCGCCGTGATCCATCAGTGCGCGCGGCGACAAACCGTCGCTCAGCACGAATCCGATATCGAAATCGCCCTTCACTATCGAGCTCACGTCCTCCGGTATCCGGCCCAGATCCGGACGCCGCAGATACTCCGCTCGTGACGACGCCTTCGAGGTCACCACGACCGGCGCCCCGATACCTGTCTTCTCGACGTCGACCACGAAAGATTCGACTTCCAGCGGCATGTGCACCGCATCGCGCGCGGCCGCGTGTGCCGACCTGAACTCGAGGACTCGCCGAGTCGGTAGCGAATCACCGGTGCGGCCCAACCCGATCCGCGCCTGCGTACTGAGCCTGAGTTCGTCCCAGAACTGTAGATCGGTGCGCTGTGCCGGTTCGGTCATCGGGCACCGGTCAATGCGCGCAACGGCGACCCGACGGCGTCCACGTCGAGGATTCGGCCCCGGTCGTCCACCATTCCCAGACGGTCGAGCCACGCCGCGAACTCGGGGGCAGGCGTGAGCCCCAACACCTGCCTGGCATAGAGCACGTCGTGGAAACTCAAGCTTTGGTAGCCGAGCATCACGTCGTCCGCGCCGGGGACCGCGATGACGAACGCGACACCGGCAGCACCCAGCAACGTGAGCAACGTGTCCATGTCGTCCTGGTCGGCTTCGGCATGGTTGGTGTAACAGACGTCGACACCCATCGGCAGACCGAGGAGCTTGCCACAGAAGTGGTCTTCCAGACCGGCGCGAACGATCTGCTTGCCGTCGTACAGGTACTCGGGCCCGATGAAGCCGACAACGGTATTGACCAACAGCGGTTCCAGATCACGGCACACCGCGTACGCCCGTGCTTCGAGGGTCTGCTGATCGACAGGCTTTCCACCCGTACCGAGGTGAGCGCCCGCGCTCAGAGCCGACCCCTGGCCGGTTTCGAGGTACATCACGTTGTTTCCGACGGTGCCGCGGTGCAACGATCGACCTGCCTCGTTCGCCTCTCGCAGCAGCGAAACGTGCACTCCGAAGCCGGAATTGGCGCCCTCCGTACCGGCGACCGACTGGAATACCAGGTCTACCGGCACACCCTTGTCGATCAACTCCATCGTGGTGGTCACGTGCGAGAGCACGCACGACTGCGTCGGAATCTCGAAACGCTGCCGTATATCGTCGAGCAGATACAGCAGGTCGGAGGTGGCATGAGGCGAATCCGTCGCCGGGTTGATCCCGATGACGGCGTCGCCGGATCCGAGCAGCAGCCCATCGAGCGTCGCCGCGGCGATCCCGCGTGGATCGTCCGTCGGGTGATTGGGTTGCAATCGGGTACTCATCGTTCCGGGAAGGCCGATCGTGGTACGAAATGCCGACGTGACCTCTGCCGCGCGAGCGACCGCAATGAGGTCCTGGTTGCGCATGATCTTGCTGACCGCGGCGACCATCTCGGGCGTCAACCCGGCAGCGACGGATCGCAGTACCGAGGCCGAATCGGGTGACGCAGCCGTGCTGAGCAACCAGTCCCGCAGACCACCAACGGTGAGGTGCGAGAGCGCTCCGAATGCGACACGATCGTGCGAGTCGATGATCAGCCGAGTGACCTCGTCGCTCTCGTAGGGAACGAGGAGGTCGTGGAGGAACTCCTCCAGCGAGACTTCGGACAACGCCCACTGGGCTGCAGCACGCTCGGCGTCGGAACTTGCTGCGCAACCGGCCAATTCATCGCCCGACCGAAGCGGAGTCGCTTTCGCCATCAGCTCGACGAGGCCGTCGAACTGATAGGTCGTACCCGATACCTGCTGTGTGTAGATGCTCATTCGAGTTCGGCTTCTGCTTCCGCCAGTGCGGCGAACTCCTCGTCCGGCGAGTTCGCGACGAGGTGATGGCGACTGTAGACACCGAAATACACCATGAAGGCGGCAAAGACTCCGAGGCACCAGAAGGCAGCGGTGCTGTCGACGACGAAGGTGGCGACGACGGCCAACGCGGCGACAACAAGCGCGAACCCGGTGGTGACGACGCCGCCGGGGGTGCGGTACGGCCGCTCCATGGTCGGTTCCTTGCGACGCAGGACGATGTGACTGACCATCATCAGAACGTAGCTCAGCGCCGCACCGAATACCGCCATGTTCAGCAGCATTGCGCCCTGGCCGGTGAGCGAGAGCAGAAATCCGATGACGCCGGGAACGATCAGCGCGAGTGTCGGAGCTTTACGAGAATTGGTGATCGACAACGTCTTCGGCAGATAGCCGGCGCGAGAGAGCGCAAAGAGCTGACGGGAATAGGCGTACATGATCGAGAAGAAACTGGCGACGAGACCGGCGAGACCGATGTAGTTGACCACCTTCGCCGCGGTCCCGTCACCCAGGGCCTCCACGAGCGGATTGCCGGATGACTGCATCGCATCGGCTCCACCCGCGCCGGTGACGAGGAACAACACCCCGGCGCCGGTCACCAGCAGAATCACCATTGCGGCGATGATGCCGCGTGGGACGTTCTTCGTCGGATCCTTTGCCTCTTCGGCAGCGAGCGGGACGCCTTCGATGGCCAGGAAGAACCAGATGGCGAACGGGACGGCGGCCCAGATTCCCAGATATCCGAACGGAAGGAAACTGGACGCTCCGGCGGCGTCGGTCGGCGCGATGTCGGTCAGGTTCGCCGAATCGAACTGGCCTACCGCGGACAACGCGAAGATCACCAACCCGACGAGCGCAATCGCGGTGATGACGAACATGATCTTGAGTGCTTCACCGGCCCCCGCGAGGTGGATCCCGATGAAAATCGCATATACCGCGAGATAGACCCACCAGCCGTCGGTGATTCCGAACAAGCCGAGAGACTCCACGTACGCACCGATGAAGGTGGCGATCGCCGCGGGAGCAATAGCGTACTCGATGAGAATTGCTGTGCCGGTGGCGAATCCGCCCCACGGGCCGAGGGCACGGCGCGCAAACGTGTAGCCGCCGCCTGCCGCGGGAAGTGCCGAAGACATTTCGGCCATTCCGAGGACCATCGCCAGATACATGCCGGCGATGAGGACTCCGGCGATCAGCAAGCCACCGAAGCCGCCTTGCTCCAATCCGAAGTTCCACCCGGAGTAATCACCGGAGATGACGTAGCTGACGCCGAGCCCAGCCAGTAGGACCCAGCCGGCCGTGCCCTTCTTCAACTGACGCTTCGCCAGGTAGTCGCTACCCTCGACGTGGGCATCCGTCCCGTCGTGGTGCGTGCCTGTCGGTTCTTTCACGGACATGTGCGGCCTCTCTCGAACCAGGTCTTCTCTTCGCTGGGGGGCGCGAGTGAAAATCAAGATATGCCCGCTTTGTGATCGCGGAGTCATGCGGAGATGACGAGAGAATTACATGAGCGTACGAATCATCAGCCCGCGGCAGTGATGTTGCCTATGTCTTCCTCGTCGGGATCTGCGACTGTCAGCACTGCGTCCACGACAGCCTTGTTGGTTTCGAGCTCACTCTCCAGTCGCCGGAGCGTGCGCGCGATCGAGGATTCGACGGAGTCACCGACCAGGTCGACACTCGCAACCAGAAGGATCTGCTTCGGGCCAACGAATTCGATGCGAACGAATCGAACGGATGCCACCTCGGGAAGCTGTTCGATCCGCTGTACAACTGCGTTCCATAATGCGCGCGAGCCCGGTTCACCGGTGAGGAATCGCCGATTCCGATCGATGAGTACGAACGCGACGACTGCCAGCAATACCCCGACCAGAATCGATCCGATCGCATCCCACGCACTCGATCCGGTGAGCTGATGCAGACCGATGCCTGCACCGGCGATGAGGATTCCGATCAACGCAGCGCTGTCCTCGGCGAACACCGCGCGCAATGTCGGATCCGAGGTCTCGAGTGCGTAATCGAGAAAGTCGCGCTCGTATTGCTCTGCCTCCCCGCGGATCTGGCGCACCGACTGAAGGAAGGAAATCCCTTCCAGCACGAAGGCAAGGGCCAGCACCACATACGCCACGGTGTAGTCCTCGCCCGCCGATTCACCGGCGAGAAGGGAGGTGACGCCGTGCCATACCGATACCGCCGCGCCGGCGACGAACAGTCCGACGGCTGCCAGCGTCGACCAGAAATACGTCTCGCGTCCGTAGCCGAGTGGTCGACGCTCGTCCGGTCCGCGGGCGCCGCGTTTGTTGGCGACGAGCAGAAATATTTCGTTGCCCGTATCTGCCCAGGAATGCGATGCCTCGGCCACCATCGACGCCGATCCCGTGAGGAACGCCGCCACCGTCTTGGCGATCGCGACGCCGAGGTTGGCAACGAACGCAATCACCACGGTGCGGAGACTTTCGCTCCCGGCGTCGGTGCTGTTCTTCGACGAGCTCTTCATGGGTACGACTGTAGGCGCCTACCGCGCATGTGAGTGGAAATGCATAGCCCTGTATGTATTTCCGCTCACATGCGGCGGAGCTGCCTACTGGGGAACCGGGCAGGCGTCGACGGCTTCCGCGACGACCATGACATCGACCGGAACCGGGGGCCGACGCCCTTCTTCCCAGTCGACGCCCACGAACGGGGTGTCGCCTTCGAGGACGTCGTTCTCGTCCTGAGTGAACGCGCGGCCACGGCTGAGAAATCGAAGACCCTCTGGCGTCTCGAGGGAGAAACCCGATCCACGGCCAGGAACCACGTCGAGCACCATCTGCGTGTGCTTCCAGGCCTCGAACTGTGAACCCGAAATCCACACGGGCACCGCGTCGTTGCCCTCGGGAAGATCTGTCGGGATGTCTCCCACCCCGAGCCGAAGATCGAGGAGGCCGAGCAGAACATCTCGATCTCCGACGATGAATTCGCCTGCGGGATAGCACATCGGCGACGAACCGTCGCAGCATCCACCGGACTGATGCATCATCAACGATCCATGGATCCCACCGAGGCGACGGAGAAGCTCCATCGCCCCGGCGGTTGCTCGAAGCCGCGCGGGCGGCGCCTGCATCAGAAGAAGCCCTGAGCCTTCTGGGCGTAGCTGACCAGAAGGTTCTTCGTCTGCTGGTAGTGATCGAGCATCATCTTGTGGTTCTCGCGTCCGATGCCCGACTGCTTGTAGCCACCGAAGGCAGCGTGTGCCGGGTACTGGTGATAGGTGTTGGTCCACACCCGCCCGGCCTGGATGTCACGGCCAGCCCGGTAGGCGACGCCTCCGTCACGCGACCAGACGCCCGCGCCGAGACCGTAGAGGGTGTCGTTGGCGATGGAAATGGCCTCGTCGTAGTCCTTGAAGGACGTCACCGACACGACCGGTCCGAAGATCTCTTCCTGGAAGATGCGCATGTTGTTCTTGCCGGTGAAGATGGTCGGCTGGACGTAGTAGCCGCCGTTGAGGTCTCCGCCGAGCTGAGCGCGCTCGCCACCGGTGACGACCTGAGCGCCCTCGCCTTTGCCGATCTCGATGTACGAGAGAATCTTCTCGAGCTGATCGTTGGACGCCTGGGCGCCGATCATGGTGTCGGTGTCGAGCGGATCACCCTGGCGCACAGCCTTCGTGCGGATGGCGGCGAGAGCGAGGAACTCGTCGTAGATGTCGGCCTGGATGAGCGACCGCGACGGGCAGGTGCAGACCTCGCCCTGGTTGAGCGCGAACATCGTGAAGCCTTCGAGGGCCTTGTCCTGGTAGTCGTCGTTGGCCGATAGAACGTCGGAGAAGAAGACGTTCGGGCTCTTGCCGCCGAGTTCGAGGGTGACCGGGATCAGGTTCTGCGACGCGTACTGCATGATCAAGCGTCCGGTGGTGGTCTCACCGGTGAACGCGATCTTCGCGATGCGTGGGCTGGAGGCCAGCGGCTTTCCTGCTTCGACACCGAATCCGTTGACGATGTTGACAACTCCGGGTGGCAGCAGGTCGCCGATGATCGAGATCAGGTGAAGGATCGACGCAGGCGTCTGCTCGGCCGGCTTGAGGACGACGGCGTTGCCTGCAGCGAGAGCGGGAGCGAGCTTCCAGACTGCCATGAGGATCGGGAAGTTCCACGGGATGATCTGCCCGACGACTCCGAGCGGCTCGTGGAAGTGGTAGGCCACTGTGTCGTCGTCGATCTCCGACAGCGAACCTTCCTGCGCGCGAATGCATCCGGCGAAGTAACGGAAGTGATCGACGGCGAGGGGGATGTCGGCGTTCAGGGTCTCGCGGATCGGCTTGCCGTTGTCCCAGGACTCGGCGAGCGCGATGGACTCGAGGTTCTCGGCGATGCGGTCGGCGATCTTGTTGAGGACGACGGCGCGCTCGGCTGCCGAGGTCTTGCCCCAGGCAGGTGCAGCGGCGTGGGCAGCGTCGAGCGCGAGCTCGATGTCCTCGGAGGTGGAGCGAGCAACCTCGCAGAAGTTCTCACCGGTGACGGGAGTCGGGTTCTCGAAGTATTGGCCCTTGACCGGCGGCACCCATTCGCCACCGATCCAGTTCTCGTAACGCGGCTGAAAAGACATGACCGAATCGGCGGTACCGGGACGGGCGTAGACGGACATCTAGTGCTCCTTCTGATCAACAGAACTGATGTGATTCAGAACACTAGGGAGTGCAACGTTGCAACTAGGTTGCTGCACCGCGTGCAACTTCGCACGCGAAAAAAACTACACGCCCAGCTGACGGTCGAGAAGGTCGATACGTGCGCTGACCTGGCCGTACAGCGCTGAATCACGGCTCAGCGTTGCTCGATAGGCTTCCCAGGCGATCACGTCGGAACGACCGTGGATGGACGACGTCCACTGCGCGAGCAACACTGGATCTCCGACGCGCAGCAGCGCCGCCTGCATCCGAGACCTCAGTTCCTCGCGGATCTCGTCGATTCCCGGCGACGACGACCCCGGCAGAACGGGACCCGTGTAAATCCGAAGAGCGGCGTCGACGTCGCCGCGATCGAGCGCGCGGCGAATGTCTCCGACATCGGTTGTCAATTCGCCGACCAGTCGATACGGACGTGAAGCCAGTCCGGCGGAACCGAATGCTTTCCGCAGCCTCGACATCTCCGCGCGGATGGTGACCGAATCCAGTTCCTGCTCGTCGAGAAGCACCGCGAGATGATCCGAGCTGAGCCCCTCGGGATGGTCGGCGAGCAACAGGAGGATTTCGGCGTGACGCTGCGAAAGCGGAAGCCTCCCTGAACCGTTGACCAGACCGGGCTTTCCGGATCCGAGAACTTCCAGCCGAGGAGCGTGCTCCCCCAACGACTTCGGCGAGTTCATCAGATGCATGCGTAGCTCGGATTCCGCCGCGGCAACCGTCGCGCGGACCAGCGAGAGCACCTCGGGGACCGCGACGCGCGGGCCGCCGGTGATGTCGATGGCACCGAGGATGTGACCGCTGGTCGGGTGATGGACCGGCGCCGCGGAGCAACTCCACTCGTGGACGGTCCGCGTGAAGTGCTCGGCCGCGAAGATCTGTACGCAGTGGTCCACCGCAATCGCGGTGCCCGGTGCGTTGGTTCCCTTGGCCTCCTCGCTCCAGTCTGCGCCCTCGGCGAAGTTCATCGACATTGCCCGATCCTTCGCCGCCGTGTCTCCCTCCACCCAGAGCAGCCTGCCCTCGGCGTCGGAGATCGCGACGAGCAGACCCGTGTCAGCAGCGTCCTCGACCAGCAACTTGCGAATGACGGGCCTGATGATCGACATCGGATGACCGTTGCGATAGCGCTCGAGGTCGGCGCCGGTCAGCAGCGGAGTGTCGTGGCCACCGTCGGGATCGACGCCTTTGGTCCGGCTACGCAGCCATGAATCGAGAACGACGGACCGCACCGAATCCGACGACGGTGATTGGTGGTCGACGAAGGATTGATGGGCGGTGGACATACGACGAGCCAGGACGTCGATGTCGTCACCTGGGCGAACAGCAACCCAGGGGTTGCCCTCGCGTGGGAAACTTCCAGTCGTCACTCCGCTACCTCTTCTGGTGTGGTCTCCCCTACTGTAACGCAGCTCACAGGCACCCGACAAAGCCCTCCAGCCCCCGCAGCTCACTCAGGGACCGGAGGAACCGATGGTCTCGGTCAGCGCTTCTTTGCTGTGGTCGAGATGTCGATACCGGGTTCGCCCGATGCTTTCGACTTCTTGTCCGCTCGCTTCTCCTTCAACGACTTTCCGGATTTCTTGGTCATGGCATTGCGAGGAGATTTGTCGGACATCGTCGATGGCCCCATTCTCTGTGGAACCGTGGATGGTCCACAGACCACGAACCTACGCCACCGCACCCTTCAGCAGAGCGGATACGCGCTCGGCCAGCATGATCGCCGTCGCATGAGGCCCACGCGACGGAACCACCGGAAACGCGGAGGTGTCGGCCACGACGAGGCCGTCGATCCCCCTCACGCGGCAGCGATCGTCGAGCACGGAATCGGTGTCGCCCATCGATGCGCTTCCCGACAGGTGCAACGAGGATCCGAGGTGCATTTCGAGCGGATCGCCGCTCACATCGACAGGTATTGCCGCCCGGAGCGGTGCGCGACCGAACAATTCGGTGACGATGTCGAGCCCCTTCCGCAGCTCTACTCGGTCGCGGTCGGAGTCGAGATAGCGGTAGTGCACCACCGGAGAGTCGAGGGGATCGTCGGAGCGCAGTTCGATCGACCCGCGACTCTCGGGCCGCATCAGACCGATGCCGATCATCGGGTCACCGATCGGCACCCCCGGAATCAGCGCGTCGAACGCAGCAGTGAAGGGACGGATCTCCAGATCTCCGGTGTGCAACACGGCCTCGAGAGCAGTGGAAGCACGATGAGCGAACGAATCACGGTAATACACACCGATTTCCGGATGATCACTGAATCCTCGACCGACGTTACGGTGATCCAGAACCATCGAAATACCTTTTTTCACAAGAGTATTCGCTGGCCCGACCCCCGACAACATCAACAGTTGCGGTGTTCGGACGGCACCGGCACACAGGACAACGGTGTCCGCCGCGATCCGGTGAACCTCACCATCACGGAGCACCTCCACGCCCACCGCGCGCGTACCGTCGAAAACCACCGACAGAACAGTGGTTTCGGCGAGCACCGAGAGATTTCGGCGTGCGAGGTGCGGAAGCAGGTAAGCCACCGCCGCATTGCGACGCAATCCGTCGATCACGTTGAGCGGCACCGATCCGACACCGGAACGATCGATCGGCGCATTGAGGTCGTCCACCTCGGCGAAACCGGATTCTACTGCAGCAGCGACGAATGCAGCCGTCACCTCCGACCGATCGACGGATCTCACCCGAGAAACGTCGATCGGACCACTGCTACCGTGCCATTCGTCGATCACGTCGTGATCGGTCTCCGACTTACGGAAGTACGGAAGCACACTCTCGTAGGACCAGTTCGGCGGCCAGGCGTCGAAGTCCCGGGGCCGCGCCCTGACGAAGTAGCCACCGTTGACAGCGCCCGAACCGCCGAGCAGGCGCCCGCGTGCCACCCAGCGCTCGATGCCCGGCGTCAGAAATGCCTTGTACGACGAAGTCCACGGACTTCCTGGACCGACCGGCAGAACGTGGGCGTCGACGATCTCGGGTGGGCAGTCCGCCTGCCCGGTGAATCCGGGTCCCGATTCGATCAGCGTCACCGTGCGCGAGGGATCTTCGCTCAGCCGTGAGGCTACGACGCACCCCGCCGATCCCCCACCGACCACCACGACGTCGGCGTGAGCAACGGTCACGATTCCATTCGGGGAAGCAGCGCCTTCATACTCCGAGATTCGTACGCTCCCCGCCAGAGGCCCGCCCCGTACGCGACGTCGTCGACCCTCTTGAAGAATGCGTACCGGACAGGATCGAGCCCACCGAGTTCACGATGCTTGTACCAGTCCGAAACAGCTTCTGCAACAGCAAGTCCCAGGGCTATCTTGCGGATTCGCGATGACAGAATCACGGCGAGCAGCGTAATGGGCCAATAGTGCCGACACAGGGCCGACGCCAGTTGCCACAGGCCGGCAACGAAACCTTCGGCAGCCAGGATGGCCGCGATTCGAGTCGGCTGATCGAGGCCGAGAAACATCTTGCGCAAGCGCGTGATCGTGACACCGAGGGTCAGCAGAGCTCCGAGCAATCCGAACCGCGTGAAACTCGCCGCCATCAAACACGCAACGAGCGTCCACGGCGACATCGAGATGGGCGGAACCATGCCTGGGTGCCGGGCTTCGAGCGGACTCGCCCCGGTTCCGTAGAAAAGTTTGCGGCCGAACCATCGCCCGAACGTGACCCGGTGATCGTGGGCGACGTTCGCAACCGGTTCGTAGCGCAGGCGCCAACCCGCTTCCTGCAACCTCCAGCAGAGGTCGACATCCTCGGCGACGTGCATCGACTCGTCGAACCCGTTGCATTCCTCGGCCACGTGCCTGCGAATCAGCATGGCCGCACTCGGTACGTAGGACACCGAACTGCCCGCTCGCACCGCGGCTTCCCTGCGACCGAGGTCGAGGGACGACCGCGCATGCTCGTACCGTGCGAGGGCATTGCCCTCCGGTTCGAGTGCCACGATCCGCGGCGCCACCAGCGCCACCGCCGGATCGGAGAAATGACCGAGCATGACTTCGAGCCAGCCCTTGCGCGGCACGACGTCCGAGTCGAGAAAGGCAACAAAATCTGTTGTTGCACTGCGGAGTCCGGTGTTGCGAGCCGCTGCAGGACCGCGCGAGGTCTCGTGCCTGAGTACGGTGACCCCGCCGAGACTCCACACCATCGGTGGGGGCTTGACCGGTACGTCGGACCCGTCGTCGACCACGATCACGTTCAGTCCGTGCAGTGCCGGAAGCAGTCGACCGAGCCCGGCTGCGTTGTTCTTCAGCGGCACCACGACGGTCACGTCCTGCGGAGACGGGATGGACATCGGCCGCGGGTTGGCGACGCCCGAGTCGAGAAGCTTGCGCGCGACGAGAGCGGACTGCGAGTCGGTGACCTCGAGGAATCCGTCGCCGATCATGGCCGCCGCCGTGGGCGCCAACTTCAGCATTCGTGTCGGCGAACCACCGATCAAAACGCGGCCGTCGGAGTATTTACGTACCCTCGGATCGACGCGCACCCCGAATCCATCAGGCAATCGACCTTGACCCATCAGGTGATCGTAAGCGGACACGGCGCGGATGTGGGATCCACCGACGAGAAAAGTCGGGAACAGACCGAGAGTACGTTTCGAGCCTCGGATCGGGGAATGGGGATCACGTGAGCATCCCCTGTTTCGACGGTGTCCAACGACGCATTGCCCCGATACTACGTTCGGTCATCTCGGCCAGTATGTCTTCACCTTCCGCCGCGGTCGCGCCGCGCGGATCACCGAGCACGCCGTTGCTGGACACAGCCCGCGTTCCCCCGGCACGTAGCCGCGGCAGCAGGGCGGCGATCGGCTCGACGTTGCCCACCTCGGCCAGTTCCATGCTCACCACCTCCGGCGAAAGATGCAGCAGCAGCGATGTTTCTGTGCGTCCGGCATGCGCGTCGGCGCCCGGGACCGCACAGGGCAGCCACGCGACATCGCGGCCCTCATATCGGAGCAGTGCGGTCGCCGCCGCCAACGTCGCGACGTTGCCGCCGTGCCCGTTGACGAACAGCACTCGCGCTGCCCACCGGCAGGCGGATCGCCCGTACTCCACGAGTACCGCCTCCAGCGCCTGCGAACCGAGCGAAACGGTGCCGGGAAAACCCTCGTGTTCCCCGCTTGCCCCGTACGCGATCGACGGTGCGAGCTCGACGTCGGGAAGCCTTGAGGCAATAGCCTCGGCGATCCGGGTATCGGTATCCAACGGCAGATGCGGACCGTGCTGTTCGAACGCACCGACCGGAACGACGACAGTGCGTCCGGCGGGCACCATCGGCCACCCACTCTGTCCGAGTCTGGTCATGCTCGGATGCTAGCGAAGATCTTCACACGTACGAAACAATGTGCCGCTAGCGTCGCACTGGCATAACAGGGAAGGACCGCTCATGCCGCCACGCCGGAGATCCGTGCTGCTCGCCCTCCTGAGCATCGACGCGCCTGGCGGCAGTCAGCTCACCATTCTCGACGAACTCAAACGGGTCATTCTTTCCGGTGACGCGCCCCCTGGAACTCCGATTCCATTGAACGAGGTCGCCGAAGTTTTCGGAGTCAGTAGAATTCCGGTCCGCGAATCGCTGAAAACACTGATCGGTGAAAGACTGGTCGACCATCGACCCAATCTCGGCTACACCGTTGCTCAATTGACTTCCGCGGAATTGCGCGAAATGTACATCGTGCGCGAGGTGCTCGAAACAGCGGCACTCGCCACTGCAGTCGAATTGGCGACCGCCGAGGACCACCGACGTGCAACAGCGGCGAACGATGCTCTGGAACAAAGCATCACCGCCGACGATCCTCGCGAGTATCACCGCCAGTCTCGTGAGTTCCATATGTCCCTCACTCGGCCGTCGCGGATGAAACGCCTTCTTCACATGCTCGATGCCGCATGGAACATCACCGAGCCCGTTCAACCGATGGTGCATGTCGCCGGGTCGGATCGAGAAACACTGCATTCCGATCATCGCAAGATGCTCGACGCATTCCTGGCGCGCGACTCGGCATTGTTGCTCGAGAGCGCGCAATACCATCACGGCCGATTGAACACCGTGATTTCCTCCATTTCTTCCGATACCGGACTTCTCGCTCAACCGCATCTTGCGGACACCGACTGAGCCGAAAAAAGATATATCGCTGCCGTCACGCGGGGGCAACACTTGCTCGCTATCTTTTGTCTCGCGAAGACTTCGCCGACACATCAGGAGCATCGATGACAGATACAGCGAGCACCCCGAGCGGTGACATGATCCAGGCTGCCGGCCATCCGGTCGGGGGCGGCTTGATCAAGGACAGCTACGACCCGAGGCTCACGAACGAGGATCTGGCACCGCTGAAGAATCAGTCGTGGACCTCGTACAACCTGTTCGCCTTCTGGATGTCCGACGTGCACTCCGTCGGCGGATACGTCACGGCAGGAAGCCTCTTCGCCCTCGGTTTGGCCAGCTGGCAGGTGCTCATCTCCCTGCTCGTCGGCATCGGAATCGTCTACTTCTTCTGCAACCTGGTCGCCAAACCCAGCCAGGCGACCGGCGTCCCGTACCCGGTGATCTGCCGTGCATCCTTCGGAGTGCTCGGTGCAAACATTCCGGCGATCATCCGCGGTCTCATCGCTGTCGCGTGGTACGGAATTCAGACATTCCTGGCTTCAGCTGCACTCGATATCGTGCTGATCAAGCTCTTCCCCGGCCTTGCCCCGTATGCCATCACCGAGGATTACGGCTTCGCTGGTCTCTCTGCCCTCGGCTGGGCGAGCTTCCTCTTCCTGTGGGTTCTGCAGGCTGCAGTCTTCTGGCGCGGCATGGAATCGATCCGCAAGTTCATCGACTTCTGCGGCCCGGCCGTGTACGTGGTCATGTTCGCACTCTGCGGCTACCTGATCTGGAAAGCAGGCTGGGGGGCAATCGATCTGAACCTCGGTGAGGTCGAGCACACCGGCTTCAGTGCCGTACCGGTCATGCTCGGCGCGATAGCACTGGTGGTCTCCTACTTCTCCGGCCCGATGCTCAACTTCGGCGACTTCTCGCGCTACGGCAAGTCCTACGCAGCGGTCAAGAAGGGCAACTTCCTCGGACTTCCGGTCAACTTCCTGGTGTTCTCGATTCTCGTCGTCGTCACCGCGTCACTGACTCTTCCCGTGTTCGGTGAGCTCATCACCGATCCGGTCGAGACCGTTGCCCGCATCGACAGCACCTTCGCCATCGTGCTCGGCGCGCTCACCTTCACCATCGCCACCATCGGTATCAACATCGTCGCCAACTTCATCTCCCCCGCGTTCGACTTCTCCAACGTCAGCCCCCAGAAGATCAGCTGGCGAGCAGGCGGCATGATCGCCGCCGTGGGTTCCGTACTCATCACCCCGTGGAACCTGTACAACAACCCCGACGTCATCCACCTGACGCTGGAAACCCTCGGAGCATTCATCGGACCGCTGTTCGGTGTCTTGATCGCCGACTACTACCTGGTGCGCAAGCAGAAGGTCGTCATCGACGAGCTGTTCACGATGTCCACAAGCGGAAAGTACTGGTACTCCAAGGGATACAACCCGGCCGCCGTGTACGCCACCATCGTCGGCGCACTGCTCGCCATGTTCACCGTTCTCTTCAACGGCGCAATCGACGGCATGGAGATCGGCGGAATGTCGACCGCATCCAAGTACAGCTGGTTCATCGGCTGCGGCGTCGGATTCGCGTTGTACTACTTCCTCGCCACCAAGACGAAACTCGCGGTGACCAATCACCTCGACGAATCAGTGAAAGCCTAGGAATTGCCGTGCTCATCAAGGTCATCAACCCCAACACCACGTGGACGATGACCGCCAAGATCGAAGAATGTGCCCGGGCCGTCGCAGGCCCGGGCACGCTCGTCGAGGCGGTCAGCCCGACGATGGGACCGCCGTCCATCGAATCCCACGTCGACGAAGCTCTCAGCGTCCCGGGGATTCTCGAACAGATCGCGCTCGGAGAACGAGAAGGAGTCGACGGCTACGTCATCGCCTGCTTCGGCGACCCGGGAATGGATGCCGCCCGCGAAGCCGCCGCAGGTCCGGTGGTCGGCATCGCGGAGGCCGCAATGCATGCCGCCAGCTTCCTCGGCCGAGGATTCAGCGTCGTCACGACACTCGGCAGAACCACCGGCCGCGCCTGGGATCTTGCCGGCCACTACGGAATGACTCGGCACTGCCGCGGCGTGCACGCCTGCGACATCCCCGTGCTCGACCTCGACACCGACCCCGATGCGAGAAAGGTCATCATCGAAGCCTGCCGCACCGCCATCGAGGAAGACGGAAGCGACTCCATCGTGCTCGGGTGCGCCGGGATGGCGGACCTGTGCGGGCATATTTCGTCGGAGATCGGGGTTCCGGTGGTCGACGGAGTCGCTGCCGCAACGCTGTTCGTTCAATCGCTCGTCACGATGGGTCTGAGCACCGGGAAGACCGGAGAGTTCGCAACATCCCCGCCGAAGAAATACTCGGGCTTGCTCGCGGGCTTCGGTACTGCGGCTTCGCCGCATGTGAGTGCGAATACATAACCTGTCATGTATTCGCACTCACCTGCGCGAAGCGCCTATTTCACGGCATCGACCTCGACCTCGACGAGCCACCCCTGCACGGGAAGGGTCGCGACCTCGAGTGCGAAGCGCGACGGCCGAGCAGAGTTGCGCTCGATCGGCGCCGACGGCTCGGCGGTACCCATCGGCACCAGCTCGGTCTCGTCGGTGTCGAGGTTGGTGTTGGCGAAGAACTGACGGTAGGCACGGTTCCAACCCGCGTAATCGGCCCGTTCGGTGCCGGGAGCGTTGTCCAGGAACACGCGCATCGTCACGACATCTTCGAGCGAATAGCCCTGAAGTTCGAGGTTGTCGCGGATCTTTTTCAGTACGCCGATGCCCTGTGCTTCGGTGACGGTGACACCGGCAGGCAAGGTGCCTCCGACGAACTGATCGGTGTCGACGTAGGATTCCGGACTTCCCTCCGGCGCAGCGTCGTTCATCGCGGTCGCACCGATACCGCTGGATTTGTAGACGGTCGCGTCACCGGAAATCTCGACGCCCTGCGCGATCATCGGATTGGATTCGCCATCTTCGAGGACGGCCCTGGCGCCCGACGTGGGTTCGTCGGCGGCGGGGGCTGCATCGGAATCCGACGAGCAGGCGGCGGTGAACAGGATTGCCCCGGCAGCAAGGGTGGCGGCGGTGGTGCGTGCAAGCTTGTGCAAGATAGGTGTTCCTTTCGAGAACGAAGGTCGATCAGGACGCGGTGACGCGCTCGTGAATGGAGGTGACGACGTCGCGGGCGGACGTGAATGCTCCGTGCTGCCAGGCGATGGCGTTGGAAAGGTGATCGCCGGCGAAGTAGATGTGCTCGACGGGTTCGAGCAACTTCTCGTACTCCGCCGTCGCGACGCCGCCGTGAGAATCGCCCGCACCCGCCCACGAGACCCACGCGGATTCGGAGTATTTGGTGCGGCGCCAGCTTCCCGAGAACGACGAGCTGATATCCCTGGTGTACTTGTCGCCGTGGATCAGCGAGCCCTCCGCGACAGCCTTCGCCAACCGCTGCTTGTGCGTGAGGGATTCGAACGCCTGGTGCCGCTTGCCGGTGTTGTAGTAGGCCACGACGACGCCGCGATCGGAGTTGTAGTGGTCGTACGGGAACATGATCTGCGAGATATCCATGTCGGTGTTGCTGGCGCCTCCGTAGATTCGCTCGTCGGTCTCCCACCACCGACGGGAGTACTCGATCCCGAGCTTGCCCGACGGCGTCGCCTTTGCCGCCTTCAGCGCCAGCAGAACGTCGGCGGGCAGGTTGTTGTCCAGCCGCGTGACCAGTGCGGGTGGAATTGTGCAGATGACGTAATCCGCGGAGATGGTTTCCGCCGAGCCGTCTTTGGTGTACTGGATCTCGGCGCCGCCGGAGGTGTTCTTCATCGCAGTCACCTCGGCGCCGTAGACGATGTTGTCCTCGCCGATGGCGTCCTGGAACGCGTAGTAGATGCGGTCCATGCCGCCGACCGGGGAGAACATCAGCATCGCCTGGTCGTATCCGAATTCGAAGCTGAAGTTCCGGCCGATGCCGCTCTGAATCACCTCGGACATGCCGTACGGCTTCGTCTCGTCGCCGAAATTCATGCCGGCGCCGGGCTCGGATCCATACCCCCGACGAGTCGAGCCCAGGTAGCGTCCGTCGTCGGACAGGTCTCCGAAGCCCGAGAGGAATTCCGACAAGGCATCCTTGTCGTCCGGTGTCAGCACGTCGTCCAGCGCCCCGCGACTCGACGCCTTCTGCAGGAGCTCGGACATGTAGCCGTACGTATCCGCCTTTGCTGCCCGGTAGGTCACCGATTCCTGGTTCAGCGACGTCGTGCTCTTGTAGTTCACGAACGTGTTCGCGTTCTGGTTTCCGAAAGTCTGCAGTTCGACGCCGAGTTCCTTGCAATAGTCCATGGTGATGTGGCTCTGCGGGATTCGGGTCGCGCCGACGTTGTAGAAATGCCCTTCCGAGAACGTGCACTTCTGGGTCTCCCCGTTGAGGTCCGTTTCTTCGGCACCGCCGCGGATCGACCACACCCGGCCGCCCGGACGCTGACGAGCTTCGAGAATCGTCACCGAGTAGCCCGCCTTCTGCAGCTCGTACGTCGCACACAGTCCCGCGGGTCCACCACCGAGAACGACGACGGACGGGCTTCCCTCGACACGTCCGATCAGGTCTCCCATCGCCGGTGCCTGGAATCGCTTCGGCGCAGCGGCTGCCGCCGGTGCGAGCCCGATCGTCGACATCGCTCCGTACGCGAGGCCCGCACCACCCGTGACGCCCAGGCCACGCATGAACGATCTCCGTGTTACTCCCATTGACGCTCCCATTCGTACTCCCCGCCGTATCGGCTGGTTTCGAGTTCGGTCAATGGTGGAATGCCGAGAATTCGAGAATGCGAAGCGCAGGAAACGTTCGTCTGACCTCGGGTGGGAACGACTGCACAGAATTCGATTCGGTTCTCACTCCGATGCGATCGGACGACGCTTGTGTGCAATACCGCCGCAACATTTCGACGCTATTTTTTGGCGCATCATGTCTGCACTCGAACACGCCATCGCGGCTTCCTTTGCCGCGCAGGAACCCGCACGCCCTGCACTGTCGCCTCTGCGTGCACTGGGACGTAGGCAGTTGTCGGGAATCGAGATCCTCGCTCAGTCGATCGCCACTACCGCCCCCGCCGCATCCATGGTGATTCTGCCGATCACCATGCTCACGCACGAGACGATGCTCGGCGGTCTGCTGACGATTCTCGTCGCGACCGTCGTCGTATCGCTGATCGCTTTCTGCGTCTCGCAATTCACCCGAAGGTTCTCGTCCTCCGGCGGAATGTACAGCTTTGCGGTCAAAGGGTCGGGTCCGCGCGGCGCGTTGAGCGTCGGGGTAGCGATGCTGTGCAAGTACTGCGCGAGCGGCGCGATGACGTTGTACTTCGGTGGCCAAGCCGTCCGGACAGTCCTCCGTGAGCTCGGCATCGCCACCGGGGGAACCGCGGGAGCCGTCCTCGTCCACGTCGTGATCGCGGCGGTACTGCTTGGATGTCTGCTCCGCGGAGTGCGATTCGCCGCCACCGCGATACTCGTCGTCGAATTGTGCTCGCTTGTCTTCATCGCCGGTCTGCTGATTTTTCCCGACGGTCGAGCCGTCGAGATCGAGCCTTCCGGCTCACCGAACGGCCTCCTGCTCGTGGGCCTCGGTGCAATGTTCGCCCTGGCAGGCTTCGAGAGCGCAACCTTCTTCGCACCGGAGACGAAACGTCCGTTGATCACCGTGACGCGAACCGTGTTGTTCACCCCGATCATCTGCGGAGGCCTGTTCACCTTCGCTGCGTGGGCCGTCTGGTCGGGTCGCGGCGGAGTACTGGTCGACGCCTACCTGCACGGAACTTCCACAGGAATCGACGCCTGGATGGTGGTGGCGTTGAATCTCGGTTTGAGTTGCTCGTGGTTGGCGTCGGCGATGGCGTCGTCGAATGCCGCATCACGGCTGCTCTACACGATGGGGATCGAACGAGTACTCCCCCGAACGCTGGCCTCGGTGCATCGAACCTTCCGAACCCCGTACGTGGCGCTCATTACCGTGGTCCTCGGAATCTTCACTCTTGCTTCGATCATCGCGCTGTTCACCGCATCCCCTGTTCTGGAGGATGTACGGCTCCTGGCCCGATCGGCTCTCATCGTCGGCTATGCCGTCGTCGCGGTGGCTGCTGTCGTGTTTCTCCGCCGCATCGGAGAACTGACCGCGACCGTCGTGATCGCCGGAGTCCTCGCAAGTGTCGCGGGTTGCACCATCCTGGCGAACCTCCTCGTCACCGTGGGAGCGGAACAGAACGTGACGATGGTGGGTATGCTCGCCGTCTTGGCTGCATCCGGATCGGTCTGGCGTTGGTACCTCCACCGATACCGGCCGACGACGTTGTCCTCGGTAGGCGTGTTCGACAGCGCCGAGTCCCATGATGTTCTGCCCGGATCGGCTGCCTACGGCGAGAACGCGCACGGCGCCGTGACGCTCGTCAAGGAACCCGGACGCGAATCACCACGATGACCCTGCGGACGACACGGGCGGAACTGGGAGGGCACGAACCTCGTGCTGTCCAGAAAGCTCTCGCGTTGCTCGAAGCCGTGGCCCATCTCGGATCGGGCGCCACGGCCAAGGAGGTCGCCCACGCGACCGGTATCCCGCCCGCTACCGCCTATCGGCTGCTGAACCTGCTCGTCGCCGACGGGTTTCTCGTGCGCATCGACGATCTGTCCGGCTTCGCCCTCGGCAGACGCACACGCGAACTGGCCGGGGATCGAACGGGTTCGGCGGCCGAGACGGACTACCACCACATCGTCGACGACCTCCGAACCCGCACCCGCTTCGGCGTCTACCTCGTCTCGTACAGCGACGATCGAATCACCCTCGTCGATCGAGACCCCGACCACGAACTGTCCGGTGAAGCTGCGCTCGTCGGTCACGCCCACGCGTCGGCAATCGGGAAGGTCCTGCTGGCAAATCGGCCCGATACCGCGGTACTCGACGATCTACGAAAGTTCACCGTCCACACGATCACCGATCTTGGTGCTCTCGCAATCGAACTCAGCCGTGTTCGATCCTCCGACCTTGCTGTCGAGACCGACGAGATCAGGCTCGGTCGCTCGGCATTGGCCGTCCCGGTGCGCGATGAAGCAGGCCGCGTCTCCGGATGCTTGTCGGTGATCGGCCGGACCGGCCGGCTGTCTCACGACGACTTGGACCTCATCGCCCTCGTCAGGTCGAGTGCCAGCCAGATCCATATCCCGGCCGGCGGCTAGCGCCTCCGCCCCGGCAACACGAACGGAGCCCCTAACGCCCGAATCCCGGCGGAACCACCACATCCGACCGCGACAGCTCGTGAACCGACGAGCGTCCGAGTCCGAGTACCGCGGAATCCAGACCGCCACGGAGGATGTCGAGAACGTTCTCCACTCCACCCTGACCAGCAGCCGCAAGACCCCACAGGTAGGCGCGACCGATCAGAACCGCGCGAGCACCGAGGGCCAGCGCCTTGGCCACGTCGCTTCCCCGACGAATTCCACCGTCGAGAGTGATCTCGATCCGATCGCCCACTGACTCGGCGATACGTGGCAGCACACGAATCGACGCGGGAGTGCCGTCGAGATTGTTACCGCCGTGGTTGGACACCGAGATCGCGGTACACCCGATATCCACCGCACGCCGCGCATCGTCGACGCGTGAGATGCCCTTCAGCATGAACGGGCCACCCCACTGCTCACGTAGCCAGGCGATGTCCTCCCACGTCGGCAGCGGGGTCGACATCCACTCGCGGTATGCACCGAAAAACGTGGGCGCCGAGCCGCCAGGTGGTGTCAGATTCGGCGCCGTGAGGTCAGGAATCGAACCGGACTTGGCGAACTGCCACAACCATGTCGGGCGTGCGATCGCCTCGGGCCCGAACCGCATCATGGTTCGCAGGTCGACCTTCTCCGGAATCGACGGGCTTCCCCAGTCTCTGCCCTCGGAGAACGACCAGTCCATCGTCAGAATCAGGCCGACAGCTCCCGCTGATCGAGCCCGATTCATCAGATGCAGCAGTAAATCTCGTGAACCGACCCAGTGCAACTGAAAAAAGGTCTGCGGGTTCGCCGCCACAACCTCTTCGACAGGTTTGCTCGCGAACAGTGACAGGCCCATCGACACCCCCCGTGCGGCTGCAGCCCGGGCAACCGCGACCTCACCGTCCGGGTGCACGGCCTGCACACCCGTCGGCGAGATCATCACCGGGAACGAAAGAGGCTGTCCCATCAACATCGTCGTCAGATCTCGGTTGTCCGACAACCCGGCCACGTGCGGAGCGAACCCCAGATCACCGAAGGCAGCCGAGTTGTCGTCGACAGTAATGCCGCGTTCCGACCCGGCCAGCAACGCCGCGTACACGGAGGCGGGCAAACGCTTCCGTGCACGCCGTTGCGCCTCGGCGACGGTCTCGAACCAAGCCTTGTCGGTCACACTCCCAATCTACGGTCGAACCCGAGCGGCATCACTACGTCCGCCGGCGAAAGGTCGTGCACCGAAGAATGTCCGAGCCCGAGAACCGCGGAGTCGACGCCGCCGCGCAGGATGTCGAGAACGTTCTCCACCCCGGCCTGGCCACCGGCCGACAGACCCCACAGGTACGCACGACCGATCAGGACTGCGCGAGCCCCGAGAGCAAGAGCCTTCACGACGTCACTTCCCCGGCGTATACCACCGTCGAGAGTGATCTCGATCTGATCGCCCACCGCCTCGGCGATCGCCGGTAGCGCACGAATCGGAGCCGGAGTGCCGTCGAGGTTGTTACCGCCGTGATTCGACACCGAAATCGCCGTGACCCCGGCGTCGACAGCGCGCTTGGCATCGTCCACACGCATGACGCCCTTGAGCATGAACGGCCCACCCCACTGCTCACACAACCATGCAACGTCTTCCCACGTCGGGAGCGGAGTACCCATCCACTCGCCGTAGGCACCGAAGAACGTCGGAGCCGCGCCGCCGCCGGGAGGGGTCAGGTTCGGTGTGGTCAGATCGGGAATCTTGCCGGTCTTGGCGAACTCCCACAACCACTTCGGGCGAGTGATGCCCTCGGGGGCGAACTGGAACATCGCTTTGAGGTCCATTTTCTCGGGGATCGACGGGCTACCCCAGTCGCGTCCGTTGGAGAACGACCAGTCCAGCGTCATGATCAGACCTACCGCGCCGGCCGCGCGCGCACGCTCCATCCGCTGGAGCAAAACCTCACGTGAGCCGACCCAGTACATCTGGAAGAACGTCTGCGGGTTGGCCGCGGCGACCTCCTCGACGGATTTGCTCGCGAAGGACGACAGACCGATCGGGATACCGCGAGCGGCCGCGGCCCGAGCCACGGCGACCTCACCGTCCGGGTGCACGGCCTGTACACCCGTCGGCGAGATCATGACCGGGAACGAGAGTGGTTGTCCCATGACCGTTGTCGAGAGATCACGCTTGTCCGACAACCCGGCAACGTGGGGCGCGAATCCCAGTTCGCCGAATGCCGCCATGTTGTCGTCGACGGTGATGCCGCGCTCCGAACCAGCCACCAGGGCGGCATAGACGGACTTCGGCAGACGTTTCTTGGCACGCCGCTGCGCTTCGGCAACGGTCTCGAACCACGCACTCTTGGCCATAACTTCTTGCTTCCTATTCCATTCCTGCGAGCGGGTTTTCGTCGCAGATCTTCGCCGGCGGACGCATCATCAACGTCAGCGGCACCGACTTTCGGGGGGTCTTGCGCTGCCCGGTACGTGAATGGTCGACGCTGGACTTGGGGATCTCCCCTGCCGCAGCCAACGCCATTTCACCGTTGCCGATGACGCATTCGGGATCCGGACCATCCATGGGGAGGCCGGTGAAGAATTTGGCTGCCATGCAGCCGCCGCGGCACGCATCGAAGTGCGCACACTTGGTGCACGCGCCCGAGGTCTGCGGCGAACGCAGTTCCTGGAACAATTCCGATGTCTGCCAGACGGATTGGAATCCGCCCATACCGTCTTTCGCGTCACGCACGATGTTCCCGGCGAGGAACTGCTCGTGGATGGCAAACGGACACGCGTAGACGTCACCGATCGGATCGATCAGACACACGACACGACCCGCACCGCACAGGTTCAGCCCGGGCAGGGCATCACCGAAGGCGGAGAGGTGGAAGAACGAATCGCCGGTGAGCACGCCTTCACCGTTGGCCACGAGCCAGTTGTACAACTCACGCTGCTGCCCGGCGGTGGGATGCAGATCGTCCCACACATCGGCGCCGCGCCCGGACGGACGAAGACGCGTGATGCGTAGCGTCGCACCGAACTTGTCGGCCAGAGCTTTGAACTCGTCGAGCTGTGAGACGTTGTGACGGGTGACGACGACGGAGATCTTGGCGTCCTTGAAGCCTGCCTCTTGCAGGTTCTCGAGCGCACGGCATGCCATGTCGAACGAGCCGGGACCACGAACAGCATCATTGACTTCGGCAGTAGCGCCGTCGATGGAGATCTGCACGTCGACGTAGTCGGATGCGGCAAGGCGAGCGGCAACCTTCTTGTCGATCTTGACCCCGTTGGTGGAGAACTTCACGCCGACCTGATGGGCTGTCGCGTAGTCGACGAGCTCCCAGAAATCCGAGCGCACCGTCGGCTCACCGCCGCCGATGTTGACGTAGAACACCTGCATCTTCTGCAGCTCGTCGATGATCGATTTGCACTGCTCGGTGCTGAGCTCACGAGGGTCACGCCGACCCGAGGAGGACAGGCAGTGCACGCACGACAGGTTGCAGGCGTAGGTCAATTCCCACGTCAGGCAGATCGGGGCGTCCAGTCCGAGTTCGAACTGATCGACCAGCTTGCCGACCGCGGGCGGTGGTGCTGGTCTTTCGAGCATGGAGGTCATGGGCTTCGTCCTCTTCACAGGTCGAGGGTGACGGCCGGCGGGGCTGCGCCGGTGCGTCGGGGGGAGAAAAAGTCAGAGTTGGGCGATCATCTTGGAATCGGCCAGCGTGGCCAGGGCTTTCACGTACGGCTTCATGCCTGCTTCGTCGATGCCTGCCGCAGCGATAGCGGAACGCATGTCGGGATGCTCGGGAAAGGACTCGATGATCGCTACGATCGTGCGGTTCTTGAGAAAGGAGAGTTTGCGGGTCCCGAAGTGGTAGAGCAACGCCCCGAACGACTCGGGACGCAGCGCCACCTGAGGGTGAAGGGCCCACCGTGCATCGAGATCCACTACGACTTCAGGGGTCTTCACGGGTGCGGACATGATCAGTAGACGCCGCACATGCCGTCGATGGAAACCTCTTCCACCAGGGACTCTTCGACCAGATCGGATTCGACGACTGCGGCGTTCGTGACGTCGGTCTTCGGGTTCTTGGACATCGTGGTACCTCCATCGGAGAGAATTATCGGGTCGGTCACCATCAAGGCTGATAGTGACTTGGTTCACCACAATAATGGCATTGAGTGCACAATGACAATAAATGGGGAGAAATAGCGTGGTCAGCCGCAAAAAACCGTCCAGCCGGGTAGGTCGCCGCCCGTCCACGACGAGGGGCGAGATCAGTGACCTCGGCATCGAGCTGTTCGCAAAGAACGGTTTCGACGAGACCAGCGTCGACGAGATCGCCGAGGCGGCCGGAATCGCACGACGTACGTTCTTCCGATACTTCCCGTCGAAGAACGCGGTCCCGTGGGGCGATTTCGACGAACAACTGGGCGCACTGCGCACATTGCTGGGCCAACTACCGAAAGATATTTCGCTGGCCGAGGGCATCCGCTCGGCGCTGCTGCAGTTCAACACTTTCCCCGAGGACGAGAAACCGGTTCACCGCCAGCGGATGGCGCTGATCCTGCACAACCCCGCTCTGCAGGGGTACTCCATGCTGATGTACGAGGGGTGGCGCTTGGTGATCGCCCAATACGTGGCAGCCCGAACGGATTCCGACCCGAACGATCATTTTCCGAGAACCGTTGGCTGGATGGTGCTCGGTGTGGCAATGTCTGCATACGAGCAGTGGCTCACCGACGAGACTCTCGAACTCGCGGACCTGCTGTCGCAGGGCACCCGAGCTCTCTACGCGGGCCTCGACGGCCACGCGAGCGACACCACAGCAGCGAAAGAATCACCATGACCGAACTGGACGCGCTAGCCCCCGGAATCGCCGGCCGCTGGACCCACGAGAACGTCGTCGTCGAACTCGACGACACACTGCCCGCGGGATCGATCACCGTCGCACGAGATTCGGTCGAACTGGTGATTCGCCACGACCTGAACTCCTCGCACATCGGGGAGAAGCTGGTCGCGAAGATCACCGCCATGGATCTCACCCAGCGTGAGTTCGAGCTCGTCATGGTCGGGTTGGTCCGCTCGACGGTGCCGGATCCCGTCGAGGCCTGGACCACCTACTACCGAAACTCGATCGACGATCTGCTGTCCGGCGCTTCGGATTTCGCGCCCGTCCACACCCGCGCCGAAGCCCTTGTGGTCGGTTCGGTTCTCGACCTGGGATCGTGCTTCGGGTTCTTTCCGCTGCGTCTGGCATTGCGCGGAGTTCAGGTGACGGCCACCGACCTGTCCGAGGGCACGATGCGGTTGCTCAGCACCGTTGCGCCACACCTCGGGGTCACCCTCGATGTCATCACCTGCGATGCTGCCGGCATTCCGGTCGCCGACAAGTCGGCCGATACCGTCACCGCGCTGCATCTGCTCGAGCACGTCGACGACGAACTCGGTGCGCGCATTCTCGGCGAAGCAATCCGCATTGCGCGGCGGCGTGTGATCGTCGCTGTCCCGTTCGAAGCCGAAGCCACTGCCTGCCACGGCCATATCAGGACGTTCGACTCTTCGTCGCTGCACACCGTGGGTGCGAGCACCGGGCTGCCGTTCGAGGTGGACGAGCACCACGGCGGATGGCTGGTGCTCGACACCTCCCGCACGCGAGTGTTCGACACGGCCACCGTCTGACTCGACGCGCTGTCGGCGCAGCCTAGATGAGCCCCTGTTTGCTCGCTTGGTATACAGCTTCGGCACGCCGGCTGACCCCGAGTTTGCGCATGATGTTGCTGACGTGGAACTTGACCGTTGTCGCGGAGATGAACAGCCTGGTTCCGATGCTGTTGTTGGACAGCCCTGTTGCCAATAGCCGGAGCACTTCCAGTTCGCGGTCGGTCAATCTCTCGACCGTCGATCCCTGACCGTTGAGAGATCTGATGACCGCCGATGCACTGCGCGAGTCGAACGCACTCTCCCCTCGCGACACTGCTCGGATAGCACGGACCAATTCGGTCGTGTCGACGTCCTTCACCACGTAACCACGGGCACCGGCGTGGACTGCTTCCACCACGAGGCGGTCGTCGAGAAACGTCGTCAACACGAGCAGTCCGATGCCGGGGTGCGCCCCGGACAGTTGCGCGCACAACGCAAGGCCCTCGTAGTCGGTACTTGCCGAGAGCTTGAGGTCCATCAGCACGATGTCGGGCTTGACGTGTTCGACGACGGCGAGTCCTTCCCCTCGCGAGGACGCTTCACCGACGACGATCAGGTCGGCCTCGCGTTCGAGAACCGATTTGAGTCCATCGCGCAGGATTGCATGATCGTCCACCAGGACGATTCTCACCACGCTCGTCTGTACGGTCACGGCTGCTCACTCTCGTCCGGACGGGATGCGCACCGAAATGCGCACTCCGCCGATTCGGGCCTTGCGGATTTCGAGCACGCCGCCATGTTCACGCGCACGTGCTGCCATGTTCGCGAGCCCACGGTGCCTGCCGTCGACATCGTTGTTCTCGGCCATACGCATCATCAATCGCAGATGCGTTGGATCGCCGTTGCCGTCGTCGGCAATCGAAAGAAAGACGTATCCGCCTCGGTAAGCGAGACGGATGACGGCTCGATTGGCCCCGGCGTGAACGGCCGTGTTGAACAACGCTTCTCCGGCGATGCGTAACAGTCCGTGCTCACACTCGCTGCTCAGTTCGATCGGGGTTCCCTCGACACGAAGCGTCACCTGCAGTTCGTCCGGCATGTGCACAACCGACAACTGCTCGAGCATCTCGGGAAGAGACGTGCGGTTCACATCCTGAGAGTGGTTGAGTGCGTAGATCGCCGATCGCAGCTGTTCGACGGCGCGGCGGGTCAACTCCTTGGCAAGATCGAGTCGCTCCGACCTCTCGTCGGCAGGGATATCACTGCGGCACACCTCGATCTGCATGCCCGCCGACAACACGGCCTGGGTCACGCTGTCGTGCAGTTCGCGTGCAATTCGATGCCGCTCGTCGTCGAGTACCTGATGCCGGTGTGCAGCACCGAGTTGCCGCTGTGTGGCTTCGAGTTCCGCGTTACGCACTGCCAGATCCGCGGCCGTGCGGTGGGCTTCGGCGTAGGCACTCTCGGTTCGCTCGAGCAGCACCCTTCGGCTCTGGTAGAGCGCCGAATTCTGCAGGGCCACAGCAGTCTGGCTGGCGAGAATACTGAGGACAGCCGAGTCCGTCGCGTCGAGCACCCGGTGTTGCGGAGTCCACGCAGCGAACGCCCCGACCACTCCACCGTCCAGTGCGATGGGCACGAATGCGTGATGGGAGGCGATCTGCGGATCGCGACCGTCCCCGATGGTCGCCAGTCGGATGGACTCGAGGCAATCGACCACGTCGTCGGGAAGTGGGGGTCCGACGACGTTGTCGACCAGAAACGGGGTCGCGTCCGGGCCGAGAACGAGACGCCTCGGCCCGGCGTCCGGGAGAGCGCCGTCGGCGAGAGCGAAGACCACCCACTGCGCGCTCAAGTGAGCTCGCGCCGCCTCGGCAACGGCACAGATCAGCGTCTCGGGGCCGTCGACCGTCCGAACCAGCGCCCGCGAAATCAGTTCCAGCGCATGAACAACACGCTCCAGCCGCTCCGCGGCCCCGCGATATTGCGGATAGAACGTGCTCTTACCCGACCGCAGACCGGTGAGCAGTGACAGGTCCGGCTGCTGCGCGGTCACATCGCAGTCCGAAAGAGCGCTGCCATCTCGGCGTGGGTGGCCTGACGAGGATTGGTCGACATACACGCATCGCGGAGGGCATTGGTAGCGAGGACGTCGATATCGGCATCGCTCACGCCGATCTCGCGAAGTCCCCGGGGTACACCCACCCGTCGAGCCAACTGCTCGACGCACTCGGCGACCGCCATCGACGCTTCCTCTGCCGAGGCACGCCCCTCGTCGAGCCCGAGACTCGTTGCAACAGCCACGTAGGGCAGCGGATCGGCGGCGGCGTTGAACCTGATGACATGAGGTAGGAGCACCCCGTTGATGACGCCGTGCGGAAGATCGAGCAGACCCCCCACCTGGTGGCTCATCGCATGTGTCGCGCCGAGGATGGCATTGGTGAAGGCCAGTCCGGCTTCCAGCGATGCCTGCGCCATCGATGTACGCGCGAGCATGTCTTCGGGAACGTCCATGGTGCGAGCGAGGTGAGAGGTCACCATGGTGACCGCGCGCAGCGCGTGATGGTCGGTGAGCTGGTTGTGGCCGAGCGAGACGAATGCCTCGATACCGTGCGTGAGCGCATCGAGACCTGTTGCAGCGTTGAGCCATTCGGGCATGGTGGTCAGCAGCCGTGGATCGATCACGGTGATGTCCGGAACCAGAGCACGCCCGAGGATGGTGATCTTCGTCGAGCGAGCGGTATCGGTGACGATGCAGAACTGCGACACGTCGGCGCCGGTTCCCGACGTCGTCGGCACCATCACCAGAGGCGGGATGGGACGTGTCGCTCGGTCGACGCCCTCGTAGTCGAGGATCGAACCGCCGTTGCCCGCGAGAACCGCGATCCCCTTGGCTGCGTCCATGACGGACCCGCCGCCGATGGCGACGAGCACATCGCAGCCGGATTCCTGGTAGATCTCGTGGCCCGCTTCGATCTCGACGTCCTTGGGATTGGGAGTGAGGCCGCTCCACAGCGTCGGGACGAGGTCCTGCTCCTCGAGCAACGCCGTCAGCTTCGACACCCACCCCGTCTCGATGAGACCCGCATCCGAGACAACCATGGGCCGCCTCGCGCCCAGACGCATCGCCGCATGTGCGACCTCACCGAGCGAGTCCTGTCCGAAGACGATCTCGGGCGCGTGGAACTTCAGCACTCGCGGCGTCTCGATCGAAGTGCGGTGCGAGTGCAGGTCGCGCAAGGCCTGTCCTGTCGCTGCCGATTCGATCATCAGTTCTCACTTCTGCCGTCGAAATTTCACCGCTGCTCACGGCAGCGCGGAGCACGGTGCTGTGATCCACGTTACAACCCTAGTCGCGATCGTTCGGATGACCCACCAGCCGTCGGGCAGGTAAGTCACCTACCCGATCGGGTAGGTGATCTTCGGGCGACTCGTATGACGTCAGAACGAATCCGTATCCCTGACACGTTGCCAAGCCGGTCCCGGTCGGGAAGATTCGTTTCCGAGCCCATACGCATGTCTACCGAGAGGCCTCACACGTGAACGGCCACGACATTTTCGATCTCCACGGCAAAGTTGCCCTGGTCACCGGCTCCAGTCGGGGAATCGGCCTTGCCCTGTCGACCGGACTTGCACAAGCGGGAGCCGTGGTGGTCCTCAACGGCCGCGATGAAGATCAGCTCTTACGGACCAGTTCCGAGCTCGCGGATTCCACGGGCGCGGACATCCGCGCGTACGCCTTCGACGTCACCGATTCCGCTGCCGTCGCCGCTGCTGCCACGCGCATCGAGCACGAGGTCGGCGCGGTCGACATCGTCGTGAACAACACAGGAGTTCAACACCGGGCACCCCTCCTGGAATTCGGCGACGACGACTTCCGCCGCGTCATCGATACGAATCTGACCAGCGCCTTCTATGTCGGCCGCGAGTTCGCCCGCGCGATGGCAGTGCGGGGGCACGGCAAAATCGTCAACATCTGCTCGGTCCAGAGCGAACTCGGCCGTGCGGGCATCGCCCCCTATGCCGCGTCGAAGGGCGGATTGAAAATGCTGACTCGCGGGATGTGTGCCGACCTCGCGCCGAGCGGGATCCAGGTGAATGCTCTCGCACCCGGATACTTCGACACCGAGCTGACTCGAGCACTCGTGGAGAACGAAGAGTTCACCTCGTGGCTCGCCGCCCGCACCCCTGCCGGGCGCTGGGGCCGCACCGAGGAACTCGTGGGAGCGCTGCTCTTTCTTGCCTCTGCTGCATCCGATTTCGTCAACGGCCAGATCCTGTACGTCGACGGCGGCATGACCGCCGTCGTGTGAACCGAAGAAACGAGCAACGAACACCGTGACAACACCGCGTATCCATGTGGGTCCAAACGAAAACAGCGCGCTGGCCGACGCCGTCACCCGCGCCGGAGGGATCGTCTCGTCACTGAACGAGGCTGATGCTCTGGTGTGGACGGCGGGCCCCGACTCTTTCCCCACCGAGCTCCCCGACAACGTTCGTTGGGTTCAGCTGTCGTCGGCGGGCGTCGAATCCTGGTTGCAGGCGGGCATCGTGGACACCCGCCGCACCTGGACCTCGGCGGCGGGGGCCTACTCACGCACCGTTGCTCAACACGCAATCATGCTGTTGCTTGCCGGAGTGCGCCACCTTCCCGAACAACTCGACGCTGTCAGCTGGCGCAAGGACGAATTCGATCCGCGAGTAGGCACACTCGACGGCTCGACGGTGGCGATCGTCGGGTGCGGTGGCATCGGACGGGCACTGATTCCGTTCCTGCATGCGGCAGGTGCACGCGTTCTTGCGGTCACGCGATCCGGTGTTCCGGTCGACGGTGCTGCCGAAACGACGACGGCAGATCGTGTCGACGAGGTCTGGTCACGGGCAGACCATTTCGTCATCGCTGCTCCGGCGACGAGCGCCACGGCACATCTGGTGGACACATCGGCACTGAACCAGATGCATCACACCACGTGGATCGTCAACGTCGCGCGTGGCTCGCTGATCGACACCGATGCGGCAGTCGATGCTGCGCGCGACGGGGTGATCGGTGGTCTGGCATTGGACGTGACCGATCCCGAGCCACTTCCCGATTCTCACCCGCTGTGGACATTGCCGAACGCGATCATCACTCCGCACGTGGCCAACCCGGCGTCGGGACTGGCGAGTGCACTGAACGCACACGTTGCGCGAAATATCGAGAAGTTCGCCGCTGGAACACCACTCGATGCAGTGATCGACGTGGACCGCGGTTACTGACGATCAGACAGCCGGACGGGTGCCTGGCGTGACGTAATCCGCCAGCACCGTCCGCAGTACTTCGCGTACAGCTTCGGCCGGCCTCGACAGTGGCTGATGCGCAGGCGTCCCGAGCGAGACCTGTACCTCGATCGTCGGTTCGATTCGGCGCAGTTCGAGGCCTTGGACGTTCATCATCCTGCGGGCCACGGACAACGGAAGTACCGTCGCGCCGAGTCCACTGCGCACGGCTTGGGCCATCAAGGTCACCGATTCGACCTCGGCCACGATTTTGGGTTGCGCGAGCGCTGTCTCGAATGCCGACTCGACGACCTTTCTGATGGTGTGCATCGGCCCCGGAAGCAACAACGGAACCTCGATCATGTCCAGAAGAGAAACCGCACTTCCGGTTTCACCGGGAAGACCCGTTCCCGTCGGCGCAACGACCATCAGTTCCTCGGTCAGCAACCTCTCGAATGTCACACCCTTGATCGGACCTGCGTCGTAGAGCAACGCCATGTCCATTCTGCCGGTCATCATGGCCTCACTGAGTACGCCGCCGAAGTTCTCGTTGATATGCAACAGGATCGAGGGGTAGCGCGCGCGTACGGCGGTGAGCAACGGCAGCGCCATCGAGGTCACTGTGCTGTACGGCGCGAGGCCTACCGACACTCCCCCGGCCAATTCCCTTCCCACGACACTCACTTCGGCCTGGGCGCTCTCCACTTGGCGCAGGATCACCTGCGCGTGCCGGTACAGCGCCCGGCCGGCGTCGGTCGGTTCCACTCCCTGCTTGCTGCGAACCAGCAACTGCTGACCGAAGTGCGATTCGAGGGCAGTCATCTGCTGGCTGAGAGCAGGTTGGGCGATATGCAGTATGTCGGCGGCCCGCGTGATACTTCCGGCATCGACGATCCGAACGAACGAGAACAACCGTCTGGTGTCCATGCCGATTCCTTTTCTTGCTCTCTCACGTCGATGTTTCCCCACCATTTCAGATGAGCAACATCGCTGTACCCAATTGCGAATCTCTCGGCCGAACGACCCGAGAAACCGCAGGTGAACCAGCATAGGACTTTGCTATTACATCACCGCAAACGGGTATTAACGCTGCCTCGCAGATCCTGCGTACCGTCCGTTTACACGAGATCGAACACCGGGTGTACAGCCCGAATACACCCGACGTTCTCCGACGCGAAAGGCAGGAAAAGCAAATGGTCGCCACCATAGACCTCGTCGCAGACCTGGGAGAGAGCTTCGGAGCCTGGACCATGGGCGACGACGAGTCCTTGCTCGATCTGCTGAGCTCGGCCAACATCGCGTGCGGATTCCATGCAGGCGATCCGCGCACCATGGACGCGACCGTCAGGCGCTGCGCCGAGCGCGGCATCGGCGTCGGTGCCCATCCCAGCTTTCCCGACCTGGCCGGGTTCGGCCGTCGGGCAATGGATCTGACGGCCGATGAGGTCCGCACCGACATGCTGTACCAAATCGGCGCGCTGCAGGCTTTCGCAACCGCGCACGGCACGTCCGTCACACACGTCGCACCCCACGGACGACTCGGCAACCTCGTCGCCACCCGCGCCGATTACGCGGCCGCTGTTGTCGACGCCGTCAGCGCGCTCGATCCCTCCATGATCGTGATGGCACAGGACGGCATGCTGGCGACCGAGGCCCGCGGCCGCGGCATCGCGGTGGGAATCGTCGGAATCGCCGACCGCGCCTACCGACCTGACGGCACCCTCGTTCCTCGCAGCGAACCAGGAGCGGTCATCGACGACCTCGACGAACTGGTGCCACGCACCGTGCGCATGGTTCTCGAGGGTGTACTCCACGCAGTCGACGGCACCGAGATCCATATCGCCGCGGACACGGTTCTACTGCACGGTGACAATCCGGGGGCGGTTCGGACGGCCCGAGCGATCCGTGCTGCGCTGCTCGACGCCGGTGTTCGGATCGAGAAGTTGGACAGCACCTTTCGGGATCGGGTTTCGGCATGAACGCCCTGACCATCGCCGATTGCGGTGATTCGGCACTCCGTGTGACGTCCGGCGCCGCCACCCAGGAACAACGTTGGGCCGACGTTCATCACCTCGCAGTCGCTCTGGCTGCGAGCACCTCGCCTGGGGTTCACGGCGCCATTGCCACGTACGACGCCGCACTGGTCGAATTCGATTGTGCAATGACCACACACGACGCAGTTCGTCGTCTGATCGACGACATGACGCGATCGACGATCACCGCGGCTCGGAAGCCTCGTACATTCGACATACCCGTCGTGTACGGCGGCGACCACGGCCCGGATCTGGGTGTCGTCGCATCGTTGCTGAACCTCACCGTCGACGACGTGATCGCACTCCATGGCGCCGAACCGCTCACCATGCGCTGCTTCGGATCTCCCGGCGGGGCACCGATGCTCGACGGCCCTGCATTCTCGCGGCCCATACCTCGACTCACCAGCCCGCGGCCAAGGGTTACGGCGGGTGCGGTCGCCGTAGCGGGACGTCAGGCCGTGGTGTCGGCTCGTCCCGCGCCCGGCGGATGGCAGGTACTTGGACGGACCCCGCTCGATCTGGTCGATATCACTGCACATCCGTTGTCCCCGTTCGCCCCCGGTGACTTGTTCCGGTTCTTTCCCATCGACAAGTCCGAGTGGACGCGCTACGAGGGACGCCTCGATGGCTGAGACTCTGACGGTCCTTCGGGCCGGTATCTCCGCAATCACCGACCTCGGACGCAGCCGCGCAGGGGCGGTGGGCCAGATGTACGCCGGCGCGCTCGACCAATACAGTGCTCGCGCCGCGAACGCACTCGTCGCCAGCCGTCCGGATGCGCCGATACTGGAAATCACCGCACTCGATTTCGCTGCGACTCCGAGCACCGACCTGTTGATCGCCGTCACCGGCGCGCCCGCCGATGTCACCGTCGACGGAGTACGCGTCGAGCAGTGGGAACCGGTGGTGGTCCCTGCCGGGGCATCGATCGAGGTATCCCGGATTCGGGACGGGCTCCGGGTGTACATCGCGATTCACGGTGAGATCCGAGCCGACACGCTGATGGGAAGCTGCGCCCCCGATTCCGTTCTCGGTTTCGGCCGTGTCCTCGGCCGAGACGACGAGGTTCAGGTCGACGTGGACTGCCCGCCGATCCGACATCCCTATTTCGACATCCCGGTCTTTCGGTTGGGTGCTCCACGACCAGCTTTCGGCGATACCTGGCTGGTACCCGTCACCGACGGTCCCGACCTCGCGGACTTCGGTGGTACCGCAGCGAGGTTGTTCGACCGGGAGTTCGTGGTCGGACATTCGAGCAATCACATCGGTCTCCGCCTTTCTTCCTCCGACGGTCTCGCGCTCCCCACACGGGTGGCGACGTCGGAAGTTCTCTCGCGCGGCGTTCCGATCGGCGCCGTCGAGATTCCCGCCGGAAACGAACTTCTCGTCCTCCACCGAGGACGCGGGGTCACCGCCGGATACCCGGTACTTGCCGTCGTCACCACGACAGGCTTGGACCGCCTCGGACAGGCGCGAGCAGGTGATCGTGTCCGATTCACTTCGGTGAGTGTCGCCAGCGCCGTCGACGCCCACCGAGCCCGCAGCCGTGCCCTCGATGAACTGCGAGCACGAGTCGCGACAGTCTTCGCCATCCTCGGCATACCGAATCACACAGGTTCTGTACTCACACCCCGCTCTGCACTCACACTGGAGTCAGCATGACAAACGCACTCACCCCGGACACCGCAGGCGAAGCACCGGCTCAGCCCGAGACGACCAAGATTCGTAAGGTCGTCATGGCAGGCTGCGTCGGCATCTTCGTCGAGCTGTACGACAACGGCATCTTCGCCTTCATGGCGACCGCGCTGGCGATCGTGTTCTTCGATGTCTCGAAGTCATCCGATGCACTGATGCTGGTGTTCGCCGGCTACGCGATCTCGTTCTTCATCCGGCCGCTGGGAGCCGTCGTCTGCGGCATCCTGGGAGACCGCATCGGCAGGCAGAAGATGCTGGTGTTCGTCATCATGCTCATCTCGGTGGCCACTGCAGGCATCGGCATGTTGCCCACGTACGCGGCAATCGGCATCGCCGCACCGGCACTGTTGATCCTGCTGCGAATTCTCCAGGGCTTCTCCGTCGGCGGTGAAGCTGCCGGCGCGATGACCTTCCTGGCCGAACACGCCCCGCCGAACAAGCGCGGACAGATCACCAGCTACGCCCAGATCGCGTCGTTCCTGGCACTGCTGACCGGTACTCTCGTCGCCTTCGCCATGTCCCCGTGGTTGAACGAAGCCGCCATCGACGGTGGCGGTCTCGCCAGCTGGGCGTGGCGCGTACCGTTCCTCATCGCCATTCCGATGGGCATCATCGGCTGGTACATCCGCCGTTCGATCAGTGACACCCCGAATTTCGAGAAGCTCAAGGCCGAAGGCGGACTGTCCCGCAACCCGCTCAAGGAAGCGTTCTCCAGCCCCGAACACCGCAAAGCCATGCTGCTCGCGCTGTTCATCCCACTGATGAACGGCTCGGGTTACTACGTCCTGTTCTCCTACATGCCTACTTTTCTCAAGGGCGAGAACATCGGCTTCTCCACCGGCACTGCACTGATGGTCACCGCATGTTCCCTGGTGGCGATCTGTATCGCGATTCCGTTCATGGGTGCACTGTCGGACCGCATCGGCCGCAAGAAGGTCATTGCAGGCGCTGCCGCGGCCATGGCCGTCGCCGGTATTCCCTGCTACGCGCTGATCGCCACCGGCAACGTGCCGCTCGCCATCCTCGGCGCCTGCATCATGGCGGTCATCTTCGCCGGACACACAGCAGTCATCCACATCCTGATCGTCGAACTCTTCCCCACCCGCGTTCGATACTCGGCCTACGGACTCGGCTACAACATTTCCTCGGCACTGTTCGGCGGAACCGCACCACTGCTGATGACCTGGCTGATCCCGCAGTACGGCATCTACGTCCCTGCCTTCTACGCGGTCATCACCGCGCTCGGCACACTCATCGCCGTCAGCACCATCACCGACCGCGCCCACGAACCACTGCGCGACACCCTCTAAGGATCTTCGTCATGCCATTCAACGATTACCGCACTGCCCTGGTCACCGGCGCCAACACCGGAATGGGCTCTGCCGCAACCGAACTTCTCACCAAACGCGGGATCACGGTCTACGGCCTTGCACGCAACAAGGACAAGCTCGACGATGTCGCCGAACGCACCGGGATGATTCCGCTGGCCGTCGACATCACCGATACCGCCGCGCTCACCGAGGCCGTGGCGGGGTTGGAGATCGACATCCTGATCAACAACGCAGGAGTGTCCGCGACCGGCAACATCCTCGATGCAACCGAGGACGCGGTCGACGCCATGGTCGACGTCAATCTTCGGGCCGTCCTTCACCTCTGCCGACTGTTGCTCCCAGGAATGGTGGATCGCGATCTCGGCCACGTCGTGAACATCAGCTCGATCGCCGGGCTCTACAACTTTTACGGGCACACCGCCTATCACGCGACAAAGGCTGCAGTGCATCAAATTTCGCGACAGTTGCGCAACGACACCAAGGGCAAGCGCATTCGCGTCACCGAGATCTGCCCGGGTCGCGTCGAGACCGAGATCTTCGGCCGCAACCTCGGCGGTACTCCGGAGGCGATGAAGGAGGCGTGGGACACCTTCTACGAGGGTTTCGAGTCCATCACCACAAAGGACATCGCCGACGCCATCGAGTTCGCCATCGACGCCCCACGCCACGTGAACATGGGACTGATGGAGATCATGCCCACGTTCCAGGTTCCCGGTGGCCTCGACTTCGTGCGACGCAATGACTGAGGCCGCGATACTCGGAGTGGTCGCTCACGCGGCGGACGATCTTCGGATCGAGCAGGTCGTAGTCCCTGCCCCGAAGACCGACGAAGCCGTGGTCGAGGTAGCGTACGGCGGAATCTGCGGCTCGGACCTGCATTACTGGACGCACGGAGCTGCGGGCGAATCGATCCTGAAGGCACCGATGCTCCTGGGTCACGAGGTCGTCGGGACCGTGCTGACCGCTGCCGCCGACGGCTCCGGTCCTCCGGCGGGGGCACGGGTCGCCGTCCATCCGGCGACCCCACGCTCCGGAACCACTCGCCATCCTGAGGATCGCCCGAATCTGTCCCCCGGGTGCACCTATTTGGGAAGCGCCGCGCACTTTCCGCACACCGAGGGCGCATTTGCCACGCACTCCGTTCTCCCCTCACGTATGTTGCGGCCGCTTCCCGATGGCCTCGATTTCGTGACCGCGGCCATCGCCGAACCGGCGGCGGTGGCGTGGCACGCAGTCGGGCGTGCCGGTGACGTCGCAGGCAAGAAGGCTCTTGTGGTCGGCTGCGGCCCCATCGGCGCTCTTGTCGTCGCCGTGCTGAAACGCGCCGGAGCCGAGTCGATCACGGCAGTGGACCTACACCCGTTTCCCAGATCGATCGCCGAAAAGATGGGGGCGACAAGCACCCTCGATGCCGCCGACTCCGATGCCATCGCTGCGATCGACGCCGACGTCGTCGTCGAATGCTCAGGCAACCGGTTCGGTCTCGAATCCGCGATCCGCGGAGCAACCCGCGGTGGACGTGTGGTCTTGCTCGGGCTCCTGCCGACCGGCATGCAGCCCGCTCCCCTCTCTCTGGTGATCACACGAGAACTGGAGCTGACCGGGTCGTTCCGCTTCAATTCCGAAATCGACGACGTACTCGCGGCGCTGGCAGACGGGTCGCTCGATGCCCGAGCGGTGGTCACTCATACCTATCCGGTCACCGACGCCCTCGAAGCATTTGCAGTAGCCAAGGACTCGGCGCACTCGGGCAAAGTTCTGCTGGAATTCTGAAGAAGGTCATCGCCGTTCCCGATGACGCCAGTGCTTATTCATCTCGGTCGCAACACAATTCGCCACTAGAATAGTGGAAACACTCTTTTTTCTCCCCTGGAGGTCCCATGTCGTCCGCCGCTCTCGCAGCACGCGTCACCCGCATGCGCGAGTCACCCAGTGTCGCTGCCGCCCAGCGTGTCCGAGAACTGAAGGCCGGAGGAAGGCAGATCCTCGATTTGACGGTCGGTGAACCGGATTTCGACACCCCCGCTCACATCAAAGCCTCCGCAATCGAGGCGATGAACGGTGGTCTCACCAAATACACTCCGGTCAACGGCATTCCGGCTTTGCGCGATGCCATCACCAAGCGGGTGCGTGCCAAGACCGGCCTCGATTACGAGTCCGATCGCATCACCATCGGCGGCGGCGCCAAGCAGGTCATCTTCCTTGCACTGATGGCGACGGTGGAGACCGGCGTCGAAGTCATCGTCCCCGCGCCCTATTGGGTGTCCTATCCGGACATGGTCGAGGCACACGACGGCACCGCGATCATCGTGCAGTGCCCGGAGGTCGACAACTTCCTGCTGACTCCCGAGCGCCTCGAAGCGGCGATCAGCACAAACACGCGATGGGTAATTCTCAACACTCCGTCGAACCCGACCGGGGCGGTCTACAGCGCCGATCAGTTGATCGCGCTCGCCGAAGTTCTCGACCGTCACCCGCACGTCGACGTGCTCTCCGACGAGATCTACGACGAGATCAGCTACCTCGACACCCCGACCCCGAACCTGCTGTCCGTCGCGCCCCATCTTCAGGATCGCGTGTTCCTCACCAACGGGGTCTCGAAGGCGTACGCCATGACGGGATGGCGACTCGGCTATGGAACGGGCAACCCCGAACTGATCGGTGCGATCAACAAGCTGCAGTCGCAATCTTCGTCGTGCCCATCGTCGATCAGTCAGGCCGCTGCCGCCGAAGCACTCACCGGCGACCAGAGCTTCGTCACCGAATCGGTGGCAAGCTACCGACACCGCCGCGACGTGACGTTCGGACTCCTCGACGCGATCGACGGCTTGGAGCCGGTCCTCCCGCACGGGGCCTTCTACCTCTTCGTCGGGTGCCGGTCACTGATCGGCTCGCGCACACCCGAGGGAACAGTGTTGACGGGCGACCAGGATGTGGTGCTCTACCTCTTGGATCATGCATCCGTCGCCACGATCCAGGGATCCGCCTACGGCGCCGACGGCTACTTCCGTGTCTCGTTCGCGACGTCAGAAGATGTGCTGCGTTCGGCGGCAGCGAGCATCTCGTCGGCCATTTCCTCACTCACTCGATAAGGACACCTCATGGTTCACGTCACCACCAAGATCGATCGCGCAGACTCGGCTCTGATCGCAGAACTCGGAACGTTCTCCGCCGCAACCATTCACGAGGCGCAGGGCCGTTCCGGTGCATTCGACTCCGGCATCAAGCCGCTCGACCGCGACATGAAATTTTGTGGATCGGCATTCACGGTTGTGTGCCATCCTCGCGACAACATCATGCTGCAGGTCGCAATCAGTTACGCCAAACCGGGCGACGTACTGATCGTCTCGTCGGGCGACCAGCCCGCAGGCCAGTTCGGGGATGTGCTCGCCAACGCCTGTGTTGCACGGGGTATCTCGGCTCTCGTCACCGACGGCGGTGTACGCGACTCCCGCGAGATCCGGGACCTGGGATTTCCTGTGTTCAGTAAGTTCCTGTCCATCCAGGGAACCGTCAAGGAATCTCTCGGACCGATCAATCAGCCGCTGGTCTTCGGTGGTCAGCTCGTCCATCCGGGCGATGTGATCAAGGGAGACTGTGACGGCGTCGTGCTCACTCGCCGCGAAGAGGTCCGCTCGGCAATCGAAGCCTGCCGTGAACGGGACGCAGCCGAAGCGGAGTACATCGAGCGCTACAAGCGCGGCGAAACGCCGATCCAGGTCAGTGGCCTTGGTGCAGTATTGGAGGCGAAGGGCCTCACCGTCGACGCATGACCGCCTCTCGGCTCGTCCTCGACAGATCGAGAGCGCTCTGACAAACTAGAACGCGTTCCAGTTTACGGAGAGGACGCCGCCAGATGCCCACAGCCGACGAGCAGCACGGCTCACGATCCGTGCTGCTCACCGTAGCCGAAGTCGTCGAGGAAACTGCCGATGCGCGGTCCATCGTTTTCGACGTGCCCGAAGAGTTCGACTACCGTCCCGGCCAATTCCTCACGTTGCGGATTCCGAGCGAGCGGACGGGATCGGTGGCGCGGTGCTACTCGCTGGCCAGTTCTCCCCACCGAGGCGAACCGCCGAAGGTAACCGTCAAGAGAACGTCCGACGGCTACGGCTCGAATTGGGTATGCGACAACGTCACGACCGGTGATGTCATCGAGGTTTTGCCGCCCTCGGGACGATTTACGCCACCCGACCTCGACGACGACTTCCTACTGTTCGCCGCCGGGTCGGGGATAACGCCTGTGATGTCGATCCTCAAGTCGGCGCTGAGCGTGGGGGTCGGCGCGATCACGCTCTTCTACGCCAATCGCGACGAGCGATCGGTCATCTTCGCCGACGAATTACGTTCTCTTGCTGCCGAATATCCTCGCCGGCTCACCGTCGTACATTGGCTGGAGTCACTACAGGGGATCCCGGCAGTCGACCAGTTGGCCACCGTCGCCCAGCCGTACCGGACGCACAGCGCATTCATGTGTGGGCCAGGCCCGTTCATGGACGGCGTCCACAAAGCGCTCGCCTCCAGTGGATTTCCGCGCAATCGCGTGCACAGCGAAGTCTTCGTCTCGCTCGCGGGCGATCCGTTCGCCGACGTCGTGACCGACGAGCCCAGCGAGAAAGACACCGCCGCAGCAGCAGCGTGCACCGTCGAACTCGACGGCGAATCCTACGAACTTGCGTGGCCGAGACAGCAGACACTGGTCGAGATCATGCTGGCGAAAGGCATCGCCGTCCCCTACTCGTGCCGCGAGGGCGAGTGCGGATCGTGCGCGTGCACGATCCTCGACGGTGAAGTGGCCATGCAGAATTCGGAGATTCTCGACGAGGAAGATATCGCCGACGGGATGATCCTGGGGTGCCAGGCCAGGCCTGTCAGCGATCACGTTCGCATCGAGTTCTGATCTCCCGCCTCACGCGCAGGCACGAACGAGGACAGTCACCACGGGTTGACGAATACAGTGATCGGCGTCGTGTCCGAGGCAGTATCGCCTGCGGCAAGCGACGTGCGTGTCACGGACGTGTCCGCGTCGTGCGCATAGGGCCCGGACACGACGACGGTGGTGAAGCCCGCGTTCTCCAGTACGTCGACCGCAGCAGGCGCGGAGTACCCGGTGACGTCGGGAACGCTGATCGTCTCAGTGGTGGCAGCGGAGGCCAGCGATGCCCCGCCGATCGAGACTGCTCCGACAGCGGCAACAACGGCGACGGCCTTCTTGAACGAGTTACGCATCTTCTCTGCTCCCGGTTTCGAGTGTTCTTCTGCTTACCGGATCCACGATGCTCCCGTAGCCTGAGGTGAAGCCTCGAACAACCTGTGAACTTGCTTCGTGAGTCGAGACTTGTTCGGCAGCAGAATTTTACAGCGCACGCTCGCGGCGAGATGCAATCGCGAATCCGGCCGAGGACAGCAGTGCCAGAACGATCACGAAACTGCCGTACACCACCGCTGTCGGTTGCAACCCGAAGGTGTGGACCGCGAAGCCGCCGATCACTGCAGGCACACTGAATGCCAGATAGCTGATAACGAATGTCGTGGCGAACACGCTGCCGCGCTCGTCAGCCGGCACGAGGGCCCCGAGAGTGCGCATTGCGCCGAGGAAGGTACTGCCCCAGCCCGATCCGGCGATGACCGATCCGAGAAAATACAGCGGGACGGATGCAATCGCAATCGAGACGAGAGACGTCGCGACGCCTGCTGCGAGCACGATTGCCCCGCTGACCATCACCGCGCGAGGCGGGCGACTACGAACCAACGCCGCAGCAACGGCGCCGGAGAAGAACAGAGCGAATATTTCCAGGCCGCCCACGATGTGATTGTCGATTCCGAAGACCGACTTGATGATCGAGGGTCCGAGCGAGAGGTGAAATCCGCCGAGAGCCCAGGTCGCGATCAGCGCGGGAACGAGCATGAGAAACGGCACGCGTGCGCCGGTGGGAAAGGCTGCCCTCGGCAGCAGAAGTTTCGCCAGGTGTCGCCGCGATTCCACCGTTCGCATCGCCGACGTTTCGGGAACGAACAACAGTGCAACGGCCAGCAGCAGTACCGCGCCGATGAGCAGTCCGTACACGAGCACCGTCGGAGCCGGCGCGAGTTGGACGAGTAGACCTGCGCCGAGCGCACCGCTCGCCAGCCCGACCGAGGGAGCAACACTGTTGACCAGAGGGCCGGCGGATTCATGGGGTTGTAGATCGATGACCGCGGCACTGAGCGCGCCGGTCGCGGTTCCGGCCGCCAGGCCCTGAATGACGCGCGCTGCGATCAGCCCGGGAACGCCGTCGGCGACGATGAAGAGAATCAGGCTGACGACGAGCAACACCAACGCGGCGATCAGAATAGGTTTGCGCCCGATATGGTCCGACAGGCTCCCCACGGTCAACAACGCCACCAACAGAGCCACGGCGTACACCGCGAATACGACGGTCAGCATCGTGGCCGAAAATCCCCACTCTGCCTGATACACGGGATACAGCGGTGACGGCGCTGCGGACGAGGCCATCACCACGAGATAGGTCGCTCCGACGATCCAGAACGCCGATGCCGACGACAACCGCCTGCCGGTCGGGGCAGAAACAAAGTCCGGCGACGGAATGGTTCTCGTCGACTCGGTGTTCACCACAGGTGCCTCCCAGTTCGCTAACGCAATCTTCGTTGCTTTAAAGAACGATAGACCGATTCTGGCGTTAACGCCAACTTGTTTGCAATAATGGTCGGATGACCACCGTCGAACACTCAGCGACCCGGCGGCCCGGCGGTCGTAGCGCCCGTGTGCGAGCCGATGTTCACCGTGCAGTGACGGAACTGATCGGCGAGGACAACGAAGCTCTGTCCATACCGTTGATCGCCGATCGTGCCGGCGTCGCGGCCACCACGGTCTATCGGCGTTGGGGAGATCTCGATACCCTTCGCACCGAAGTTGCACTCGAGGCTCTGAACGTCGATTCCCCCGTACCCCACACCGGGGATCTGACCCGTGACCTCAAGGTTTGGTGCGCATTTCTCGTCACCGACATCTCCCGGCCCGAAAAGACCGCGTTTCTGCGCACCGTGATCGGTTCGACGGCAAACGACTCGGGCAAGAGCAATTGCCTGGACAAGCGTGAAATACAGATCGACCGAATCCTCGATCACGCCCGCGAGCGAGGAGAATCGACGCCCTCACACGAGGACGTCATGGATCACGTCATCGCTCCACTGTATTTCCGGATCCTTTTCGGCACACCGGAAACCGATGTCAGCTATGCGCAGTCACTGGTGGATCGACTGCTCGCTCGCCAGTAATCGCCCCTCGGCGTGCGCCAGCGCACTGCCGGGCAGGGCACCGTCGACGCCGCTGAGGAATACCGAAACCCGGCCTGATCCGACCGGGCGGTCACCGAGCGCATCGATGCGCCGAAGAGTCTGGCGTGCAACGGCTTCGGCGCTGTCGAACAGTGTAACGGCATCCGGTAGCGTCGATGCGATCTCCGCGGCCACCAACGGGTAGTGCGTACATCCGAGCACAACGGCGTCGACCCCGGCAGGCGTCGCAGCAGCCGCCGCGGCGATGGCCCTCGAAATTCCCTTCGTATCACCACGATCGATCGAATCCGCCAGACCGTGGCACGCAATCGGAGTCACCTCACGACCGACCGCGAACTCGTCGATCAGCCGGGCCTGATAGGCACTGGCAGTGGTCGCCGCCGTCGCCCAGATCGCGATTCGATCACTCACTGCAGCAGCAGGTTTGATCGCCGGTACCGTTCCGATCACCGGGATCGACGGACCGAGGTGCGCACGCACATGAGCCAGCGCTGTGACACTCGCAGTGTTGCACGGCAACACGATCACACCGGCGCCCGCGGCAACGGCACGATCGGCCGCGTCGAGAACCCGCCCGACGACGAACTCGTCGGGCTTCGGTCCCCACGGCGCATTGTCCGGGTCCATCAGCAGGATCAGATCGAGCTCGGGGCGCAGCTCTTTGAGCCACGCCGATGTCGGCAACATGCCGAGCCCCGAGTCGATCAGTCCCACGATCATGTTCGTCAGCCCAGCGCCTGCTCGACGTCGGCAATCAGATCTGCTGCGTCCTCGATGCCGACGGACAGGCGGACCAGATCGTCGGGCACCTCGAGCAGCGACCCTGCCGTCGACGCGTGCGTCATCGCGCCGGGATGCTCGATGAGCGACTCGACGCCGCCGAGGGACTCGGCGAGGGTGAAGATCTCGGTCTTGGCGCAGAAGTCCAATGCAGCCTGCTTACCACCGGCGAGACGCACGGAGATCATGCCGCCGAAACGTCGCATCTGCTTGGCCGCCACGGTGTGAGACGGGTGCGATGGGAGTCCCGGGTAGATGACCTGCGAGATCGCGGAGTGGCCGTCGAGGAGCTCGACGATCTTCTCGGCGTTGTCACTGTGTCGATCCATTCGCAGCGCGAGCGTCTTGATGCCGCGCAGGGTGAGGAACGCGTCGAACGGTCCGGGAACTCCGCCTGCGCCGTTCTGCAGGAACGCGAAATCCGTGTCGAGTTCTTCGCTGTCGGTGATCAACGCGCCACCCACGACGTCCGAGTGCCCACCGATGTACTTCGTGGTCGAGTGCAGCACCACGTCGGCGCCGAGGGTCAACGGCTGCTGAAGGTACGGCGATGCGAAGGTGTTGTCGACGACGAGCTTGGCGCCTGCCGCGTGGGTGATCCCCGCGAGTGCCTCGATGTCGCCGACGTTCAGCAGCGGATTGGTCGGTGTCTCGACCCAGACGAGCTTGGTATTGGGCCGAATGGCGTCGCGCACGGCGTCCACATCGGATACTGCCGCGACGGAGTACTCGATGCCCCACTGAGTGAAGACCTTGTCGATGAGGCGGAACGTGCCGCCGTAGGCGTCGTTCGGGATGACGAGGTGGTCGCCGGGGCGAAGCGTCGCGCGCAGCAGCGCGTCGGTGGCGGCCATCCCCGACGAGAATGCCCGGCCGAAGGTGCCGGACTCCAGAGCCGCGAGATTTGCTTCCAGCGGCCGACGCGTCGGATTGCCGGTGCGGGCGTATTCGAAGCCGCTCCGCATTCCGCCGACGCCGTCCTGCGCGAACGTCGAGCTGGCGTAGATGGGGACGTTGACGGCACCGGTCAGTGGGTCGGGCTCGTAACCGGCATGCACCGCTTTCGTGGAAAACCCCTGCCAGGAAATGCTGTCTGCCTTGCTCCGCTGCTCACTCATGACTTCCAGACTAATGGGCCGCGTAACTGGGTAGCCTGCAGGACACCGCTAGACGAAAAGAGGCGTTTCACCGTGGCAGATTCACAAACAGTCGACGAGCTCTTCTCCATCGACTCTCTCCTCGACACCGAGGAGAAGGAAATACGTGACACCGTCCGCAAGCTCGGTAACGAACGAATTCGACCGCACCTGGCCGACTGGTTCGAAGAAGGCACCGTTCCGGCACGTGAGCTCGCGAAGGAACTCGGCGCACTCGGCCTGCTCGGCATGCACCTGGAGGGCTACGGCTGCGCGGGCACCTCGGCGACGGCGTACGGGCTCGCCTGCCTCGAGCTCGAAGCCATGGACTCCGGCATCCGGTCACTCGTCTCGGTGCAGGGGTCTCTGGCGATGTTCGCGATCTGGAAGTACGGCTCCGAAGAGCAGAAGCAGCAGTGGCTACCGGGCATGGCCGAGGGAAACCTCATCGGGTGTTTCGGTCTCACCGAGGCAGACTTCGGTTCCAACCCGGGAGGCATGCGGACGCGAGCCAAGAAGGACGGCAGCGACTGGGTTCTCAACGGCAGCAAGATGTGGATCACCAACGGTCCCGTCGCCGATGTCGCCATCGTGTGGGCGCAGACCGACGACAAGGTGCGAGGCTTCGTCGTTCCGACGGACACGCCGGGTTTCACGGCGAACACCGTCAAGAAGAAGCTCTCGCTCCGGGCGTCGATCACCGGCGAGCTCGTGCTGGAAGACGTCCGACTGCCCGAGGACGCGATGTTGCCCGAGGCACGTGGCCTGAGCGGCCCACTGAGCTGTCTGAACGAGGCGCGTTTCGGCATCATCTTCGGCGCGATGGGTGCTGCTCGTGACTGCATCGAATCGGCCATCGAATACTCGAAGACCCGCGAGGTGTTCGACAAGCCGCTCGGCGCCTACCAGTTGACGCAGGCAAAGTTGGCGAACATGTCGCTCGAGCTCGGCAAGGGACAGCTACTGGCGCTGCACCTCGGACGAATCAAGGACAAGGGCGAGCTTCGCGGCGAGCAGGTGTCGGTCGGCAAACTCAACAACGTCCGCGAGGCGATCAAGATCGCGCGCGAGTGCCGAACCATACTGGGCGCCAACGGAATCACGTTGGAGTACCCGGTGTTGCGTCACGCCAACAACCTGGAGTCGGTGCTGACCTACGAGGGCACCTCCGAGGTTCACCAACTCGTTGTCGGGCAGGCGCTCACGGGGTCGAGCGCGGTCCGGTAGGTGCACCGCTCATGTGAGCGCGAATACATGAACCGCTATGTATTCGCGCTCACATGGGTCAGGCGCCCTTACTGAGAAATCCGAGCAGATCGTGCCGGGTGATGACGCCGACGGGCTTGCCCTCTTCCACCACCATGAGGGCATCGGTCTCCCCGAGCGCCTTGGTGGCGTCGGACACGTGTTCGCCTGCGCCGATGAGCGGGAACGGCGCGCTCATGTGCTGCGCCACCGAATCGGCCAACGTTGCGCGCCCTTCGAAGACTGCACTGAGCAGATCGCGCTCGGTGACGCTGCCGGCGACCTCACCCGCCATGACCGGGGGCTCGGCGCCGACGACCGGCATCTGCGACACCCCGTACTCACGCAGGATCTCGATGGCGTCGCGGACTGTTTCCGACGGGTGCGTGTGCACCAGATCCGGCAGGGCGCCGGACTTACCCCGTAGGACGTCGCCGACGGACGGCTCGTCGACCTTGCCGTCGAGACGCGAACGCAGGAACCCGTAGGAGGACATCCAGTCGTCGTTGAAGATCTTGGCGAGGTATCCACGACCGCCGTCGGGCAGCAGCACGACGATCAAGGCGTCGGGGCCTTCGCGCTCGGCGACCTGGATTGCGGCGACTGCCGCCATCCCGCATGATCCGCCGACGAGCAGTCCTTCTTCACGAGCAAGACGACGAGTCATGTCGAACGAATCGGCGTCGGACACCGCGATGATTTCGTCCGGGATCGACGGGTCGTACGCGGTCGGCCAGAAATCCTCGCCCACGCCTTCGACGAGGTACGGGCGGCCGGTGCCTCCCGAGTAGACCGAGCCCTCGGGGTCGACGCCGATGACCTTGACCGTGCCGCCGGAGACCTCCTTGAGGTACTTGCCGGTGCCCGAGATGGTTCCGCCGGTGCCGACTCCCGCCACGAAGTGTGTGATCTTGCCGTCGGTGTCGGCCCAGATCTCGGGTCCGGTGGTCTCGTAGTGCGACTCCGGGCCTGCCGGGTTGGAGTACTGGTTCGGCTTCCAGGCACCGTCGATCTCGCGAACGAGTCGGTCGGAGACGCTGTAGTAGCTGTTCGGATCCTCGGGTGCGACGGCAGTCGGGCAGACCACGACCTCGGCGCCGTAGGCACGAAGAACGTTGCGCTTGTCCTCGCCGACCTTGTCCGGGCAGACGAACACGCACTTGTAGCCCCGCTGCTGAGCGACGAGCGCGAGCCCTACTCCGGTGTTGCCGGAAGTCGGTTCGACGATGGTGCCACCGGGCTTCAGTTCGCCGGAGGCTTCGGCTGCGTCGATCATCTTGACCGCAATACGGTCCTTGGACGAGCCACCCGGGTTGAGGTACTCGATCTTGGCAGCAACCACCCCCGCGTTGTCGCCGACAACGGAGGACAGCTTGACCAACGGAGTGTTGCCGATGAGTTCGGTGACGTGCTGAGCGATGCGCATGGCTCCATCTTCCCAGATGCCGAGAACTCGGCTCTCGGTACCGCCGAGTGAAGTGCTTTTCGTGCCTACGATGGACGATGTGGTGGCCGGTGAAGGAGACAAGAAGTGGCGGTGACGCGGTGGCGGACCGCCGCCAAAGCAGGCGCGGCAACGGTACTTGCGGGCTCCTCAGCAGGGACTGCGTCGTGGGCCGCCTACAAGCATCTGATGTCTCAGGCGACGTCGGCGCGCGGTGTCATCGGCAGGACCACCGCCAAGCCTCCGGAGGCCGACGGCGTCTACGGACCCGGCGATTCGAGCCCGCAGCGGTGGCGTCCGGGAAGTTCAGCGGATATTCACCTGATGATTTTCGGCGACTCGACGGCAGCGGGAGTCGGCTGCGTCGTCGCCGACGAGGTGCCGGGAGTCCGCATTGCTCGCGGACTTGCCGAGGAGACCGGTAAGCGAATCAGATTGAGCACCAAAGCCATTGCCGGCGCCACCTCGAAGGGCCTCGAAGGCCAGGTCGACGCGATGTTCGTCGCCGGACCCCCGCCCGACGCCGCCGTCATCCTCATCGGCGCCAACGACGTCACCAAGAAGTTCTCCATCTCGTCCTCTGCTTCCAGACTCCACGACGCGGTCGAGCGCCTCACTGCAAAGGGAACGGCCGTGGTGGTAGGCACGTGCCCCGACCTCGGAGTGGTCACGGCGATACCCCAGCCGCTGCGCAGCGTCGTCCGCAATTGGGGGCGACGCCTCGCCCGTGCGCAGGCGTCCGCGACACTCGCTGCCGGTGGCCACCCCGTCGCACTCGCCGACCTGCTCTCCCCCGAGTTTCTCGCCGCTCCGGACACGATGTTCTCGGCCGACCGATTCCATCCCTCGGCCGCCGGCTACGAACTGGCTGCCCATCACCTGCTACCGGTGTTGGCAGCTGCCCTCGGCGAATGGACGGGCGGGCCGCTACCGGAGTTGCCTGAGGTGTCCGCAGCAGTCGAGGCGCGCAGGATCGTCCCGCGAGCAGCAGCATCGGTCGACCGTTTCCTGCGCCGCCGGGGTGCCGAGATCTCGGGGGCCAGACCCTAGAGATAAGTTCGAATCCGAACCGCCTACCAGCCGGTAACTATTTGAGTGTCCACAAAGGAGAGTTCATGCCAGAAGCAGTGATCGTCAGTACAGCTCGTTCACCGATCGGCCGCGCGATGAAGGGGTCACTGAAGGACATCCGTCCCGACGACCTCACCGTGCAGATGGTGGCCGCAGCCCTTGCGAAGGTCCCCGAGCTGGATCCGACCGACATCGACGACCTGCTCCTCGGCTGTGGTCTTCCCGGTGGCATGCAGGGCAACAACCTCGCCCGCATCGTTGCCGTTCTCCTCGGTTACGACTCGCTGCCCGGCACCACCATCACCCGCTACTGTTCGTCGTCACTCCAGACCACCCGCATGGCGCTGCACGCGATCAAGGCGGGCGAGGGCGACGTCTTCATCTCTGCCGGAGTCGAGAGCGTCTCCAACTTCATCCACGGCAGCTCCGATTCGCTTCCGCAGAGCCACAACCCGATCTTCGCCGACGCCGAGGCCCGTACCAAGAAGGCGCAGGAAGAAGGCGCCGACAGCTGGACCGATCCTCGCGAGAACGGCGACGTCCCCGACGCCTACATCGCGATGGGCCAGACGGCGGAGAACGTCTCGATTCTCACCGGCATCAGCCGCGAAGAACAGGATCACTGGGGCGTTCGCAGCCAGAACCGCGCTGAGGAAGCGATCAACTCCGGCTTCTTCGAGCGTGAGATCACCCCGGTGACGTTGCCCGACGGCACCGTCGTTTCCACCGACGACGGCCCGCGTGCAGGCACCACCTACGAGAAGATCAGCCAGCTCAAGCCTGTGTTCCGGCCGAACGGCACGATCACTGCGGGCAACGCCTGCCCGCTCAACGACGGCGCCGCCGCGCTCGTCATCATGAGCGACACCAAGGCAAAGGCTCTCGGCCTGACCCCGCTGGCTCGCATCGTGTCCACCGGCGTCACCGGCACATCACCGGAGATCATGGGTCTCGGGCCCATCGAGGCGACCCGCCGAGCACTCTCGATCGCCGGCATGTCCATCTCGGACATCGACCTGTTCGAGATCAACGAAGCCTTTGCAGTTCAGGTACTCGGTTCTGCTCGTGAACTCGGCATCGATCACGACAAGCTCAACATCTCGGGCGGTGCCATCGCCGTCGGTCACCCGTTCGGCATGACGGGTGCCCGCATCACCACGACACTGCTGAACAACCTGAAGACACAGGACAAGACGTTCGGCGTCGAGACCATGTGCGTCGGCGGCGGCATGGGCATGGCAATGGTGCTCGAGCGCTTGAGCTGACCCCGGTTCGCGTCGTGGTTGCCCACAAGTAGACCTCGGAGGGCCGGATCGGCCCTCACGGTGCGATCTGTGGGCAACCACGGCGACTCGGCACACAACAACAGCACACGAAAAAGCCCCGCCGCTCCGTGGAGTGGCGGGGCTTTTCGATGCGAACTACTAGTCGCTGTTGAAGTAGCTGAGCAGTCGCAGGATCTCGACGTACAACCACACGAGCGTGATGGTCAGGCCGAGCGCGACGCCCCAGGCTGCCTTCTCCGGCGCCTGTGCGCGGATCAGTTGATCTGCCTGGTCGAAGTCCAGCAGGAAGCTGAACGCTGCGATGCCGATGCAGACGAGGCTGAAAATGATGGCGATCGGACCGCCGTCGCGGAGACCGAGGCCGCCGTCGACGAAGAAACTCGCAACGAGGTTGCCCAGGGCGAGGACGACCACACCGATGAGTGCGCCGATGACCATCCGGGTGAGACGCGGGGTGACGCGGACTGCGCCGGTCTTGTAGACCACCAACATTCCGAAGAACACACCGAACGTTCCGAGGACCGCCTGGCCGATGAGTGCCGTTCCGCCGACACCACCGAATTCGACGCCCGTGAACATCAGCGAGAGCGCTCCGAGGAACAGCCCCTCGGCTACCGCGTAGGCGAGAACGATCGCGGGGTTGTCCATCTTGCGGCCGAATGTCGCGACGAGAACGAGGACGAGGCCGACGATGCCGCCACCGATGACGAAGATCGGGGCGAGGTCCGGGTTCCCCTTCGACAGCACGTACGAAATGATGGCCGAGACGGTCAGCACACCGAGCGTGATGCCGGTCTTGGTGACGACGTCGTCGATGGTCATCGCCCGTGTTGCGGGTCCGGTCCGGTAGGGCTCAGCCGTAGGCGGCTGACCGAACTGCGTTGCCTGCGAGGCCCCGGCCGTCGCAGTGCCGAAAGTGGCGTATCCGCCGCCCTCCTGCTTTGGCAGGTTGCGGAACACCGGGTTGCTGGAGGTGCGCACCGTGTGACATCCCTTCTAAGAGCGCAAGCCCTTCGTTTCGAGCCCGACGCCGTTGTTATCCGGCAGTTGTATGAAGAACGTTCCACATACGGACAAAAGTTCCCACTCGGACTGCGGGAACTTCCGACAATTCGGACTCTACCGTGACCATGAGCTCGATGCGCGTGCACGGCCCGCTGCAGCCGCGGACGGCGGCGATTGATCCCACTCGTCAGCGGGTAGGTTCCGGAGTATGAGTATCGAAGACGGACCCGACCAGACACTCGATCAGAGCGAAAGCGTCGACTCCGACGAAATCCGCAACGACGACGGCGACACCGTGGTCGACGCTCCGGATCATTGGAGCGAGGCCGACAAGTTCGGCACCACCGCGGCCGAGGCGCTCGAGGGCGAAAGCCTCGACGAGAAGCTCAGCGAAGAAGAACCCGACACCGCGCTCGAAGACGAGGAGCGATCGGTTGCCGAAACCCCCGACGACGAATTGACCGAGGAACTTGTCGACCACGAGGTCCTGGCATCCGACGAGGATCCCGACATCGACTATGCGGACGGACAGCGTCAGGCCGAGATCGTCGAAGGCACGCTGGTCGAGGATCGTGGACGCAATCGCGGCCAGATCGACGGCACCCCCGAAGACGGCGGGCCGGTCGAATAGAAGGTCAGGCGATCGACCGAGTGACGGTGAATTTCGCGTTCTTTCCCGCCACCTCGGTCGGTCCGACGGCATCTGCGATCGCTCGCCGATAGCCGAGGTGCGTGTTGTAGACGGTCCACAGCTCGCCGCCGGGTGCGAGGACGCGGCCCGCCGCCGCGAACAGTTTCTCCGCGCTCCCCGTGTGCAGTGACGCCCCCTCGTGGAACGGCGGATTGCACACGATGAGGTCAACGGACGAGTCGGCGAACGTTCCCATGGCGTCGTCGCGAACCACGTCGATCGTCACTCCGTTGGCCTGAGCGCTCGCCCGTGCCGACGCCACTGCCGCAGCAGACCGATCGGTGGCGACGATGCGGGCATCCGGATGCGTCTGTGCCGCCACACACGCCAAAATTCCTGTGCCACAGCCGAGATCGACGACAGTGCGGGCATTGGGCTTCATTCGAGCCACAAATGTCGCAAGAAATCGCGTCCCGATGTCCAGCTTCGCACCGGCGAACACGGCGCCGTGCGCCACTACGGTCAAGTCCAGGTCTTCGATCATTTCGGTCGCAGGATAAGACTGCACCGCGGCGGCAATCGGCTCCGATGCGGTCAGCACGCGCGCCTTCTGCCTCCCTCGGCCCGCGGTAACCGACTCGAACGAGTGGCGCAGAACCGAATTCATCGCAGGTGTCATGTGCTTGTCCCGCCCGCCCGCGAAGATCCGGGTGTTCGAGGGAGCGAACCGGGCAATGGTCTCGGCGATTTCGGTGAGCTCGGCGAGACTTCGCGGCAACTGCAGGAGCACGACGGCGGCGCCGCCGAGCAATTCCTCGTCCAATCCGCAGTTGCGGTAGACCCCGGTGAGGCCGGCCTCGGCCGCATTCCGAGCGAGTGCGAGTTCTCCGGTGTAGGAATCCTGGTGCACTCGAATCCCGGAGTGCCCGTGAGCAAGAGCCGTTCCCAGGGTCAGCGCGCCGTAGCGATCTCCGATCACCGCTACCGACGACCCGTCGAGGCCGGCGACCACGTCGCTTGCGGTGTCGAGAATCAACCGGTCCGCGGCGTCGACCGCGAACAGGTTGGGGGCTTCGGCGTCGGGCCTGCGTCGCAGGCCCGCGAGGAGTGATTCCACGTCAGGCACCGGATCAGTGTTTCATCTCTCCGGCGGCACATCCAAACACGTTGCACGTCACTATCTCTTCCTCGCCCATCCGCGAGTCCGAGTGGCATTTTCGAGATTTCGGGAGCATGCTCGTGAAATGGAACCATCGAAGACGAACCCGGCTCTGTTCTCGCACGTCGACGCGGCCACTGACGACGCACCGGCCGAGAACAAGCAGCCTGCCGTGTACACGGCCCTGTTCAGCGGCGAAGGCCCTTCAGGACAGATAGCGTAAGTAGTCCAACGACTTGTCTGCGTGGATGTGAGCACGCTCGCTGGTGACCACCAGCCTCACCACGCGGTTGCGATCGATCACGAAGGTTGTTCGCTTCACCGACAGCAACTGGCTGATGTATCCGCGTTTCACCGCATGTGATCTACCTCTCTTGATTTCACGCTGCCGACGCCACTTCATCACCCGGCCCCCTCGGCGCACACCGAACTCGTCGGCGACGCTGCAATCCGAATCGGCCAGCAAGGGGTAGTCGAACGATCGCTGCAGAGCGAAATGCGACACCTTGTCGGTGGTGTCGGTGCTGATGCCGACCCGCTGAGCACCCAATGCGTCGAACGATCGGCCCAGATCGCGGAAATGACACGCCTCGGCCGTGCAAATAGGGCTGGATGCAGCAGGGTAGAAGAACAGAACTACCGGACCGTCGTCCAGCATCTCGCTGAGAGTCCGGACGTGCCCCTCATGATCAGGAAGCCGAAAATCCGGCGCAATTTGGCCAGTGCGCATGAGGTGAGGTTAGCTCCCTTCGGTCAAGACCTGTCGTCGATCAGTTCCGCTTTCAACCGCCTCAGGTCTTCGGCCGTCACTCCGATGGCGTCGAGATAGCCGTCGAACGACCCGTATGTGCTGGTCACGGCGTCGAGTCCGGTTCGGTAATACGCCTCGGCGACGCCAAGAAGCGCATCCGACGGATCAACCGGGGATCCAGTCGTGTCCGATTGCCACACCGCCATGATGTGCGCGCGCAGCGGGCCAATTGCGTCGTTGCTCCGGAGGAAGTCCGCCACGATGGCCTCGTCGGTCACACCGGCCGCTCGCAGAACTGTCGCGATCGTCCAGCCGGCGCGGTCCTTGCCCGCTGCACAGTGCACGAGCGAAGCACCATCGCCCCGGCCCACGGCGTCGATGACGGCGCGAATCGCAGTCGATGCCCCGGCGAGAGACGGAAAGCTGGCATAGGTGCCGATCATGTAGCGAAGTTGCGCGTCGTCACCGCCGGACAGGAACTCCTCGTGCGGCGCCTTCTCCCCTGGTTCGTCGCGATACGGAACGGAAACCACGGTGACGTCGGCAGGTACCGCGTCCACGCCGGAACGGCGAATCTCGCTCTCACCTCGTAGATCGAAGACTCGGCGAATCCCCAGGGTCGCGAGTTCCGATCGGCCCGCATCGTCGAGGTGGCTCAGTTCCGAAGACCGGAACAACACCCCACGGCGGATTCGCTGACCGTCGGTCGTTGCAGCCCCGCCGACGTCGCGGAAGTTCCATGCCCCGGACAATCGATACTGGCTCTGCAGATCTGCGTTCGTCACCGATCGACTGTAACCAATTGCCGTGCGAGCCTGCTCGACGAGAGAAGGGAGTCACCAGTGAGCACGTACAACTACGACGTGATCGTTGTCGGAGGCGGTATCGGGGGCGTATCCATCGGCTACGAACTGGCACAGGACCGACGAGTGTGCTTACTCGAGCAAGAGGCGACCCTGGCGTTTCACACCACCGGCCGCTCGGCCGCGTTGTTCCTCGAAACCTACGGCAACGCGGCAATCCGTGCCCTGACGACGTCGAGCAGGCAATTTCTGCTCGATCCGCCCGACGGCTTCGATCGCGAGCTGGTCTCACCGCGCTCGCTTCTTCAATTTGCGGGCCTAGGCCGCGGTGAGGCGCTCGAGTCCCTGTTCGATCAGGTTCGAGTCCACACGCCCGATGCTCGAATCGTGTCGCCGGCGGAGGCGCGATCGCTGTTCCCACTCCTGCGGGAGGATCGCATCGATCTGGCGATGTTCGAACCCGGATCGAAGGAGGTCGATGTGCATGCCCTGCACCAGGGCTACGTCCGTGGACTGAAACGTCGCGGTGGCTCGATCGAGACCGACAGCGATGTGGTGTCGCTGGACCGCCGCGACGGTGTGTGGGAGGTGAAAACCGGCGACGGCGTCGTGCGAACGGCGCAGGTTGTCGTCGATGCAGCGGGCGCGTGGGCGGACTCCGTCGCCGAGTTGGCCGGCGCTGCTCGCTCCGGTCTGCAGGCGTTGCGGCGTTCGGTCTTCATGGTCGGTATGCCCGAGGGCATCGACTCCTCGGGCCTCCCGACTCTCAGCGACATCGACGAGAGCTTCTATCTCAAACCCGAGGGCCATCAGCTGCTGTGCTCCCCCGCCGACGAGACTCCGACGCCGCCGAGCGACGCGAGGCCCGACGAACTCGAGATCGCGCGAGCCTTCGACGCCATCCACGAGACGACCTACCTGACCACGCGGCACGTTCGCTCGTCGTGGGCCGGGTTGAGAAGTTTCGTGCCTGACCGGACGCCCGTCGTCGGTTTCGATCCGACAGTCGATGGATTCTTCTGGTGCGCCGGGCAGGGCGGCTACGGGATTCAGACGTGCGCGGCACTGGCTCGGGTCGGCGCAGCTCTCGTTCGCGATGCACCGATACCGTCGGATGTTCTCGGGCGGGGACTCGATGTCGCGGATCTGGCGCCGGGTCGGTAGTGCGCATTACCGTGAGGCGATGACCGATTTCGACCGAACGGACGCCCGTCTTCTGTTGGCCCTGTGCGAGCGGCCCCGCGCGACCGGCGTCGAACTTGCCAACAACCTCGGGTTGTCTCGCAACACCGTCCAGGCGCGCCTCACCCGGTGGGAGGAGAAGGACGCACTCACACCGATCGATCATCGCGTTCGTCCGCGCAGTCTCGGCTATGCCCTGCAGGCGTTCGTCACTACCCGGGTGGACCAACACATGTTGGCCGACGTGACCGACCATCTACGAACCATCCCCGAGGTGCTGGAGGTGTTCGGGTTGTCCGGTGCCTCCGACATGCATATTCGTATCGCCGCTGTCGATGCCGACGATCTGTATCGCGTCGCCGGACTGATCCTGAAAATTCCCGGAGTGGAACGCACGAACATGTCCATCGCGATGAGCGAACTGATTCCCTATCGCACGAAGCCGCTGCTCGACCGCGAAGCAGGCCCACGATGACCGTGCCGTCGCCCGGCTGATCAGGTTGTAGGGATCGGCGCCGCCCCCGACGCGGCGCCGATCTGCTTAGACGTTAACGCATCGGTGATGTACTTCGATCGAACTACGTCAGCTGTCACCGAGGCGTAGCGGCGACAACTCCTCGAACACGTCTCCTGGGCCGGGGTTCGACGGCGAGGATTCACCGCCGAGATGATGTACGACGCCCCACACCGCGTTCAGGGCCGTCTGGATCGCACCTTCGGCCCAGCCCGCAGTCCACGAGATGTCGTCGCCCGCCAGGAAGATTCCGCGGTGCCGCTCGTCGAACTCGTCTTGGACGAAATGGCCGAACAGGCGTTCCTGGTATCGATAGTGCCCGGGCAGGTTCGCTTTGAACGCGCCCATGAAGTCCCGCTCCGTCTCCCAGGACAGGGACACCGGTTCGCCGATGACATGGCTCCGGAAGTCGACGCCCGGGTAGATGCCTTCGAGTGAGCGCAACACGATGTCCATTCGCTCCGCCGAGCTGAGTGCGAGGAGCTTGAGCGAATCGTCGGACCATGTGTAGGACAAGCAGATCAGTCCGGGCTGCCCCTCTCCCTGGTCGAGAAGGTAGGTGCCTCGGCTCATCCGGTCGGTCAGCGTCATGCTGACGACATCACGCCCGGTGACGGGGTCGACGTCTTTCCAGAACGGCCGGTCGACGAGCACGAACACCTTGGTCGATCCCATGTAATGGGTGCGCTCGATCGCGGTCCAGTGGTCGATCGGAAACAGGTCGTCGTCGCAGCGAATCGTGCTCAGCAGCATCCAACTCTGAGCGGTGACGACGGTGGCCGGGAAGATCCGCACTCCCCCTTCGCTGTCGCGGACCTGGGTGCCGGATCCGGTGCGCGACAGTTCCGTCACTCGCGGCGACGGGAAGCCTTCGTTGAGCGAGGACACCGAGGTGCCTGCAGGCCAGTGCACCGAATCCGGGGTCGCAATCCACAATCCCATGGGAAGTTGTTGGGCTCCACCGACAATTCCGCGGTGATGGTCGTCGGCAGCGGTGACCACCACCCGGAGGATTTCGAGAATCGAGTTGGGGTAATCGGTGTCCCAGCCTCCGGTTCCGAAACCCACCTGCCCGAACACTTCGCGTAGACGGAACGAGCGAAACTGCGGTGAGGAGGCCAGGAATCCGTAGAACGTCTGATCGTCGAAACGCACCACCAGCTCGTTCCACAGTCGCTTGATCTCGGCGGCGTCACGCGTTCGGATAGCGCGCTGCAGCGGAACGAGGTCCGCGTGATCTTCCAAGGTCTGCTGCCACGCGCGTGCCACCTCCGCGAAGATCTCCGGCAGATCTTCCAGGCTTTTCGCGTAGTGGCTCTCGCCTTTGAGATCGATGACGGTGCTCGGCGTCACCTCCGCGAGAGGATTGGGAAACGGCTCGGTGGTCAAGCCGAGCAGATCGAGATAGTGGAACAGCGCCGTCGACGAGGGCGGGAACCTCATCGCGCCCATCTCGGCGACCACCCCTGGATATCCGTCGAACGGCACCGACCGCATCCGGCCGCCGATCTGATCGGACTCGTAGACAATCGGTTTGAGACCGACCTTCATCAGTTCGTAGGCCGTCACCATCCCGGCGAGACCACCACCGATGACAGCAACTTCCGTTCCGGCGACGAGATCGGGCACCGACCCGAGCCCGGACGAGTGGGTCAGGTACTCGTCGTACGGGAACGGGAAGTCCGGCCCGAACATCGTCAGCGCCGGCTCCTGGTCGTCGGACGCCGTGCTGTCCGGAGTCACCGGTGTGGTCATCGAGTGCCTTTCCGATCTAGCGAGTACAGGTCGAATCTGCGGTCGACCAGGTGCGTATTGATCTCTCGCGACCGGGCGAGGTCGTGAGAGTCGATGTCGACGACCAGCGTCTCCTCCCCACGGCCCGCACGCGCGAGTTCGGTACCGTCGGGCGCAATCGCGCAGGTGAGCCCGCAGTACTGCAGATCGGTCTCGGTGCCGCACCGGTTGACATAGGTGACGAACAGCTGGCTCTCGTACGCCCGAGCCGGCACCACATGGGTAGCGACGATGTCGAACGGGACCATCAGGCCGGTCGGCACCACGAGCCACTGCGTGCCGGCATCTGCATGTGCACGAACAGCTTCCGGGAACTCGACGTCGTAACACGTGAGCACACCGCACGTGAGACCCTCGACCTCGAACTGCACCACGGGGTCGTCTCCCGGCTCGAAATGTCCGCGGTCGAGATCACCGAACAGGTGTGTCTTGCGGTAGTTCGCCAGTGCATTGCCGTCGGCACCGATCACTCGAACCGAGTTGTAGACGCCGTTTTCGCCGAGTTCCGGGTACCCGTAGACGACTGCGACGCCGGTGCGGGCCGCCACCGCGGCGAGCCGGGAAAATATCGGGCCACTGGCAGGCTCGGCGCGAAGGCGCACAAGATCGCCGATATCGTAACCGGTAGTGGACATTTCGGGTGTGACAAGGATGCTCGCTCCGGCATCCGACGCCCGTTCCGCTGCCGCGGTGACAGCATCGAGATTCGACGATACGTCACCGCCGAACTCGGGGCCCTGGAACAGGGCCGCTCGTACCCGACCATTCATTCGCGACCTCCAGATCGATTGTCGTGCGGCGCCTTCTCTCGGGCCGGACCACGAAGAAAATCGTGGGGAAGCCGCGCGCTGCCGGGCAGCAGGTACTCGTCGGCATGAAGTATTCGAGTCCACTCCGCCAGTGCACCAGGATGTTCCCGATCCACCGGCGAGACGTCGACCACCATCTGCTCGACGGCGAGTCCGAGCAGGAGACCCGCAAAGGCACCGGCGCTGCTCGGTGCGTCCCATCGAATGCCGTGCAGGGGCGCCGGTGTCATCCGCACGCGAGAATCGGAGTGGTCGACGTCTGCGCCCGCTGCCCGAAGCAGGTGCACAACGGGCGGCGCCGCGGGGACTCCGCGGAAGACCGACGGTGATCGTGCAATGGACGCCGCTACGAGCAGTAGAGGAACCAGTTCGGGGCATCCGGATACATCCGCGTCCACTCCGCGAAGCTCGCCTGCAGTGGACCGCGTGGTCACCGACATGCCGTCCGGCGCGTCGACGACGTAAGCACCCATCTCTGCCAGTACCTCCAGAAATATTGCCGCCCCGACCGGTATCTGCTCAGGCAAGTTCGACAACAACACGGTACCTCCGGTGACCGTGGCAGCAGCGAAGAATGCACACCCCACATCCACCGATGCCGTGCGCGACCGTGACCGCACCGGGATCGACGCGATCTCTGCTCGGGCGAACCGCTCGCGGGTATCGGTATTCATGGCTGCGCTCGCTGCGCCAGGGGTCCGACCGGTGCGTAGTGGTAGAACTCCTTCACGGTTTCGACGTGCACCCAGCTGTGGATCTCGAGCACCGACCGAAGCCCCCGAATTCGATCCACCAGCCCGATGGTGCCGGCGAGGTCGCTCGAATGGACGGTTCCGATCAGGTCGTATCGGCCCAACGTCGCTGCGAGAAAACGAATACCGGGAAGATCGACCAACTGATCGCTGACCGCCGACGCCTTCCCACGCACTCGGATCCCGACTCCCATCGGGATGACACGTTCTTCGGTGCCCGGCCTGCTGAGCGCTCCGACTCTGAGCACGCCTTCGTTGATGAGCCTGAGCACCCGAGCTCGGGCGGTCCCTGCCGATACGTCGGCCTTCTCGCCCAACGCGAGGTACGACGCACGCCCGTCCTCGCGGAGCATCTTCATCAGGTCGACGTCCAATCGGTCGATCGACACAGTCGGGATCTTCACCGATCGCAGAACATCGATGACGAGATCGGTGTAGACGAGAGTGTCGGTGTCACGCACACCGTCCACCGACCGGAGCACGTCCAGTGCCCTCGCAAGAGCCTCGTCGTCGATCGATCTGATCTCGGCGACCATCGGATATCGCCCACTGGTCAGGGACACGAACACGACGTCGTCCAGATCCGCGATGGCTGCGGCGACGCGCCGAATCGGCTGATCCACGTCGATCGACACGTGCGCCACCGAATTGATGCCGAGCATCGAGGGATGAGCCACACCGACGATTCGGATGATCCCGCTGTCGAGCATCGTGTTGAGACGTTTCGACGCGGTCGGCCGTGAGATGCCGAGTTTGGTTGCGAGTTCTCCCTGTCCGATACGGCCGTCCCGGCGAAGTTCTTCGATGATGCCCGCGTCGATGTCGTCCATGCGCCTGTCGGTCCCTCCGGTCACTTACACAAAGTTAACAACTCCCGATTCGCTTCGAATCGCTCACCGAAATTTACCTGCACGACACTTTTCCGCGCTTTCAGTCAAGATTCACTCGATCAATTTTACATATCAGCAACTTGCGGTCCTGGTCCTGCAGTTTTGCATTTGAGATGAGCATATCCGCAATCGTAAGGTTCGGTCCAGCCCATCGATCGACCACGAACTGCTCGAGCACCCGGCATTGCACACCCTGCCTACGAAGGAATACCGATGAGACAAACCTATGCACTTGTAGTCGCTGCGTCGGCGGCGGCCGCACTGCTCTCTTCCTGCAGCAGCTCGTCGGCCGGTAGCGAGGCGTCGGGAGATGCACCGGCCGGACTTCTCCGTAGCGGCGAGCTCTCGGTGTGCACCGACCCCGAATACGCTCCGATGGAGTACCTGGACAATGGCGACACCAGCAACCCGATCGGCTTCGACCCCGACTCCGCGCGTGCGCTCGCGGACAAGTGGGGTCTCGAGATCACCTGGCAGAACACCTCGTTCGACGGTCTGATGCCGGCATTGCAAGCCAAACGGTGCGACGTACTGTGGGCAGCTCTGTATTTGAGCCCCGAGCGGCTGGAGGTCGCCGACGGGTCCCCCTTCCTCGAAACCGGACCGAGCCTGATCACCCGTACCGGTGATACGGCCATCGCGTCCTCCGAGGACTTGTCGGGAAAGACCGTTGCCGTGCAGGGCGGGGGCTCGAACGAGCTGACGCTCGAGGCGCTCTCGGAGAAGTTCGAGCAGGAAGGCAAACCGGGAATCACCGTCCAGCCCTACCCGAAGACGGCGGAAACCGTCGCAGCGGTGACCAATGCCAAGGCCGACGCCTTGATCGAAACCGACGTCGCCGTAGTCGACATGGTCGGAAAATCCGGCGGGGCTCTGCAGGAGATCACCGGCGTCTTTCCGGTCGACACCAAGTTCGGTGTGTTCACACTCCAGGATTCGCCACTGTCGGCGCCGGTGGCAGACGCACTGAAGGCGATGGACGCCGACGGGACACTCGCCGCCATCGCCGACAAGTACGGCCTCGACCCCAGCCGAATCTCCACGGAGTAACTCGATGACATTCGACGGCAACATCTTCTTCACTGCACTCACCTCCAGCGCGTTTCTCTACGGCGCCTGGCTCTCGCTCGCGCTGGCAGTGGTATCGATGATCTGCGCCACGATCATCGGATTCGTCGTAGCACTGGGTCGGATTTCCAAGAATCGGCTCTTCCGCTCCGCCGCCGGAGTCTACGTCTGGATCTTCCGAGCAATTCCCACCCTTCTCGTGCTGCTGATCATCTGGAACGCAGGGCCACAGCTGTTTCCCGGTCTGCGTGAGAACTGGTTCACTCCGTTCTTCGCGGCGTTCATCGGTTTTGCCGTCGTCGAAGCTGCCTACATGGCGGAGATCATCAGGTCGGCGCTTCTCAGCGTCGACGAGGGCCAACATCTCGCCGCGCGGGCGCTCGGGCTGAAGCCGTGGCGTGTCATGTTCAAAGTCGTTCTACCGCAGGCGATCAAAGTGGCTCTGCCGCCGACCGGCAACGAATTCATCGCGATGCTCAAGTACACCTCCCTTGCATCGGTGATTTCTCTGCGCGAACTGCTGACAACCGCCCAGGCCGAGGTATCGGTCACCTTCCGCTACGCCGAGTACTACGCGGCCGCTCTGGTGTACTACCTGGTGATCGTCAGCGTCGCCATGGTGTTGCAATCACTCGTCGAACGGCGATATCGATGGATTTCACGAGGCATCGACACCGGTCCGATCATCGCCCCGAATCGACCGAAGGCGGCAGTATGACCACCACCCATCCACCGGTTCTGGAAGTGATCGGACTGCGGAAGAAGTACGGCGACAACGAAATCCTCAGAGGCGTCGACTTCGCCGTTCGCCAGGGCGAGGTCAAGGCGATCCTCGGCCCTTCCGGTTCGGGGAAATCCACTGTTCTGCGGCTGATGGCACTTCTCGAGCCGGTGGACGACGGCGCGATACTGCTCAACGGAAGGCAACTCGGAGCCGAGAGCGCAACGAACGGGTCGCAGAAACCGCTCCCCGAGCGCACGCTCGCCGTCCAACGTCGCGACATCGGCATGGTGTTTCAGAGATTCAATCTGTTCGCGCACCTCGATGCCGTCCACAACGTGATGCTCGGCCTCACCGAAGTGAAGCGGAAAGACAAGAAGCAAGCACGGGAGCAGGCGGCCGAGATGCTGGACCGCGTCGGACTGGGAAACCGGATGGGACACTATCCGTCCGAACTGTCCGGCGGACAGCAGCAGCGCGTCGCCATCGCCAGGGCCCTGGTGCTCGATCCCGCCGTCATGCTGTTCGACGAACCTACGTCGGCGCTCGATCCCGAGCTCGTGGGAGAGGTGCTCGATGTGATGGAAACCCTGGCAGCACAAGGTATGACGATGGTCGTGGTGACACACGAGGCGCGCTTCGCGCGTCGGGTCGCCAACGAGGTCGCTCTCTTCGACGAGGGCGTCGTAGTGGAGCAGAATTCTCCCGAGAAATTCTTCGACGATCCGCAACACGAGCGCACGCGCAAGTTTCTCTCCCACTTGCACTGAACCACCGAAATTTCCACCCGAACCGATCGGAGCCGACACCATGCACGACTCGCAGACCCTGGCCGTCTACACCGATGTGGACGATCTCGATTCGGCACCGGGAGTTGCGATGTTGGAAAGCAACGGTTTCCGGGTCGTCGTGCTCGAGACCAGGGACGCGGACACGATCGTCGCGGCAGCGCATGAGGCATCGGTCCTGCTGGTCGGCTATGCCCGCATCACTGCCGAGATGATCGCTGCGATGCCCGCGCTGCGACTGATCGCCTTGCTGTCTCGTGGCCACGACAACATCGATGTCGCTGCCGCGGCGGCCGCCGGGGTACAGGTCTCGACGGTCGGACACATCGCCACCGAGGAGGTGGCGAGCCACGCCTGGGCCATGACGACCGCTCTGGCCAGGCGGCTTCCGTTCTTCGCGACCGCGGGGACCTCGCGGAGTTGGCTGGAGCGTCCGCACTTTCCGCCGCGACGGTTGTCGACGATGACCGTCGGAGTGATCGGTCTCGGCCGTATCGGCCAGGCCTACTCGCGGTTCGCTGTCGGCTCCGCCGGAACAGTTCTCGGCCACGACCCGTCGGCACGGGGCCAGGATGTGCACGTGGAAGGGGTCGACTACGTCGAAGCATCCGACGTAGTCTCGCGCTCGGACGTGGTGAGCCTGCACGTACCGTCGACGCCTGCCACTCACATGATGGTCGACGAGCAGTTCCTGTCGGCCATGAAGCCCGGGTCCTATCTGATCAACGTCTCCCGGGGCTCGCTGGTGGACAGCCGTGCCCTTGCGGACTCGTTGTCCCGCGGGCACCTGGCCGGCGCAGGCATCGACACATTCGATGTGGAGCCGCCGCCGGTCGATCACCCGTTGCTCGATCATCCGTCCGTTCTGCTCTCACCTCACGTGGCCTACCTGTCCGACGTGTCGGCGCTGGCCTATGTCGAAGCACAAGCCGCGAATGCGGTGGCGTGGATTCGTACCGGAACTCCGCTCGAACCCATCGACTCCGTAGCGTTCCGCGAGGGGGTGTCGTGAGCACCGATCTCGAGCACTTCCAATCCATGTGGGCGATGGAGGATCTTCCGTTCGCGCGGGCCGACCGGTGGACGTTGTCCGAGCAGGTGGAGCAGATCGCTGCCGCGGGCTACGACGGCCTCGCCGTCGATCTGGGGGCGAAACAGGCAGCGGCCGCCGGCGCAATCGCTCCGTTGATTCGCGCGCATTCCTTGAAGGCGGCCGTCTTCGCATTCGCCGGCACCGACGCACAGCTCGACACCGCACTCCGCTATGCGCACTCGATCGGTGCACGGAGAATGGTGCTCTGTGCCACAGTGTTCCACTCACTCCCCCAGGAAGCTGCCGCGATCGTCTCGCGGTGGTATCGACGCGCCGCCGACGATGGGATCGAGTTGGAATTGGAAACTCACCGCAACACTGTCACCAACGATCTCCGGTTCACCTCGGCGATGATCGACCATCTGGACCCGGACCTGCTTCTGGCAGTCGACCTGTCGCACTTCGTGTGCGCGAACGAGCTCCCGGATATCCCCGAGGCCGAGACGGAGCACCACCTCGGCAGGGTACTGAACCGAGCTGGGTCGATACAAGGACGAATCGCGACCCGCTGCCAGGTGCAGGTACCGCTCGGTTACCCCCAGCACGCCGGCTGGGAATCGAGATTTCGGTCGTGGTGGACCGCGGGATTCTCCGCGATCCGAGCCGGCGGACGCTCGGCGATGTTCTGTACCGAACTCGGGCCTCGCCCGTACGCGTGGACCGACCGGCATGGAGACGAAGTGTCGGATCGCTGGTCCGAAGCGGCGCTGACCTTGAAGCAATGGGCCACCGACGCTTTCGTCTCGTCCGGCCGGACATCAGAGGAGATTTCATCGTGACCACGACGCAGCCCGTCGGCTTCGACCGAACGAGCGGATCGGGAAACATCATCAGCGCCGGACCTCTGGCCGACATGCCCTCGGGTCGGTCCATACTCCCTGCCGGGTCGTACACGGATCAGGCGGCGTTCGATCTGGAAAAGGACCGAATTTTCGCCTCCGGTTGGACGTGGGCAGGATTCGAGCACTGGGTTGCAGGCGTCGGCGCAGTCAAGCCGATCCACGTCGGCGGCAGACCACTACTCATGGTCCGCGGTGAGGACGACCGCATTCGCGTCTTCCACAATTCTTGCCGACATCGCGGAATGGCTCTGACCGAAGAACCCATCACGGTGCGCAAGCGAATCCAGTGCGCCTACCACTGCTGGTCCTACAACCTCGACGGCGATCTGGCGGCTGCTCCCTTCTTTCATCGAGAACGAGGTGGGACGCTCGAACCCGACGTGCGCGAGCGGCTCGGACTCTTGCAGGTGGTGTCGTATACCTGGGCCGGAATGGTCTTCGTCGATCTACGCCCGTCCGCGGCGGATCCGGACGAATTCGTCGACGCCATCGCGCCGTTGACTCGACGCTGGGACCACGTGGACTTCACGCGTCTGCATCTGGCCGAGGAACGCGAATTCGACATCGGCGTGAACTGGAAGTTGATCGTGGAGAACTTCCTGGACTTCTACCACTTGCCGTTCATCCACCCCCAGGTCGGCCCGGTGTCCTCGTCTCTCGATATCGACGACGTCGTACTGGGCGAGGCGATCATGGGGGGTACGTATCCACGTGGCGCAGTCGGTAAGGCGCAGAAAACCGAGGACTCGTTGCCCTTTCTCGGTGACGTGCCCGCCGATCGCATTGCCGGGCAGGACATTTTCTGTGTCTTTCCCAATGCGTTGCTGTTCCTCGAAGCGGATTGGTTCCAGGTAATCGGCTTCGAACCCGTCTCGCCCGAACGAACGGTGGAGCACATGGCGATCTTCGTCGATTCGTCGGCGAGCGGCGAGGATTTCGCCGCGGCCCGAAAGAAATTGGGCCAGGTGCTGTTCGAGGTGAACGAGCAGGACTTGCCTATCCTGTACAAACTGCAGGAGGGCCGCAGATCACCTGGATCGAATGCGACGAATCTGGTGTCCTACTGGGATCAGATCACCGCGTTGTTCCAGACTCACGTGGCACGAAAGATGCGCGAGACCGACTTACCGAAGGGACACCACGTCCGTGAGCAGTGACGAGCGAATTCACGAACTGCGATGTGAACTTGCGGCCGTGTACCGACTTACCGCCCACTTCAAGATGACCGACCTCATCTTCACTCACATCTCGCTGCGGATTCCCGGGCCGGAGCACCGCTTTCTCATCAACCCCTACGGCCTGATGTTCGAGGAGATCACTGCCTCGTCGCTCGTCGAGATCGATCTGGACGGCAATGCGGTCCATCCGACCGACTATCAGGTCAACCCGGCAGGCTTCGTCATCCACAGCGCAATCCACGCCGCTCGTGACGACGCGCACTGCGTCCTCCACACGCATACCAGGGCCGGGTGTGCCGTTGCGGCACAAGAGGACGGCCTGCTGCCTCTGAACCAGATTTCGATGGAGTTCTACAACCGAATCGGCTACCACGACTACGAGGGTGTCGCGCTGGACCTCGGCGAACAACGACGGCTCGTCGCCGACCTCGGAACACATTCGTCGATGATTCTGCGAAACCACGGTCTGCTGACTCTCGGCGAGAGTGCCGGCCACGCCTTCCTGCGGATGCTGTATCTGGACAAGGCATGTCAGATCCAGGTCGACGCGCTGGCCGGCGGCGGCAAGATCGTCGTTCCGAGCCCCGAGGTCGCCGAACATACGGCGCGACAACTGGGGGGCGAGGACACCGGCGACGATTTCACCGATACGGCGGCGAACGATCTGGCATGGTCGGCACTACTGCGGTTGGCAGACCGCATCGCCCCCGACTATCGAAGTTGAATCACGCGAAGACCGAGAGGGAGCACACCGCCATGAGTACCGAACAACCACCGATCGGACCGGTCGACGCCACCAAGGTTCCCCGGTATGCGGAGCCGACGACGTTTGCCCGACTCCCCCGCCTCGACGAGGTCTCGCGCGCCGACGTGACGATCCTCGGCGTCCCTTTCGACTCCGGCGTCAGCTATCGACCGGGAGCGCGGTTCGGCCCGAGCCACATTCGGGCGTCGTCGAAACTGCTGCGCCCCTACAATCCCGCGCTGAAGGTCTCACCGTTCGCCAACCAGCAGGTTGCCGATTTCGGTGACATCGGCGTCAATCCGTTCGACATCACCGAAGCGCTGAACACGGTCCAGTCGGCTGTCACCGATCTGCGCGCCGACGGCTCCTCGGTGCTCACTCTGGGCGGCGACCACACGATCGCACTCCCCATACTGCGTTCGCTTGCACGCGATCACGGCCCGGTTGCGGTGCTGCACTTCGATGCCCACCTCGATACATGGGACACATACTTCGGCGCTCCCTACACTCATGGAACGCCGTTTCGACGGGCAAGCGAGGAAGGATTGATCGACCTGGAACGTTCGCAGCACATCGGCATTCGTGGCCCGCTCTACAGCGAACAGGACCTCGAGAACGACAAAGTTCTCGGGTTCCAGGTCATCCGCTCCGACGATTACGAGGTCGACGGTGTCGCGAGCATCGTCGAGAGAATGCGTGCGCGACTCGACGGCGGTCCTGTCTACGTCTCGGTCGACATCGACGTCCTCGATCCGGCACATGCACCTGGAACCGGAACGCCCGAGGCAGGCGGAATGACGTCGAGAGAACTACTCAACACCTTGCGAGGCCTTGTCGGACTGAACGTGGTGGGAGCCGACATCGTCGAAGTCGCCCCCGCGTACGACCACGCCGAGATCACCGGCATCGCGGCGGCACACGTAGCCTACGAACTTCTCTCGGTTCTGGCTCTGAACAAGGCGTGATCCGGAGCAGCCTACGATGATGGCGATGGCACACCGGTCCGATACAACAGACGACGAGCCGCAGCGTCGGGTCGCCGATCTTGCTGCCGAGGATGCGGGCGGGCTCTCGACCGACCTGCTCGGAGATTTCCTCGAAGTGCTGACCTCGGCTGTGTCGGACGGAAGGCCGCTGACTCGGCGGCAGTTGCGCACGTTGCGCACGCACGGGGACACGGCAGCCAAGCAGGGCGTGGCTCTGCGCGCACTGCTCGACTTGTACTTGTCGTCGGCGTGGCGGCTGTGGCGCACTCTCCCGGCAATCATCGACGCCGACCGAGACCCCGGTGCCGTGGTCACCGCGGGCGAAGTGATGCTGCACGCGGTCGACGATGCCGTCGCCGAACTAGCCGAGGGGTTTCAACTGGCCAGGCGCACACTGTTTCGCGCCGAGGTGTCCGCGCGACGCGAGTTCGTCGACGATCTTCTCTCCGGAAGCGCCGATGTGGCCGGAGTGCTCGGCCGCGCCGGCAACTTCGGTCTCGATCTGTCCGGTCCACACGCCGTGGTGGTCGTGGAGGCGAGCACACCGTTCACCGACGGCGGTTCCATCATCGCGGACGTCGAGCGAGCCGTCGAAGGTAGCAAGGGTGACGCCGAGGTGATGGTGGCGAGCAAGGAGGGCAGGCTCGTCGTCGTCTTCTCGGCACCGAATCGTCGAGCGGTCACCCACGTCATGGATCGAGTGTCGATCGCGACCGGCCAGCGCCGTACCGCCGAGGGCTGGAGCCGCAGACTCGGAGTCGGACGGCCGGGTTCGAGTGCGGCGGGTGTTGCCGCGTCGTACCGGGAAGCGCTCGACGCGTTGGATCTCGCCGCGAAGTTGCGCCTCGACACCGACGTGGTCGACGCCCGCGAACTGCTCGTCTATCGCGTGCTGCTCGACGATCGCCCCGCGATCACCGATCTGGTCGACACCGTTCTGACGCCGCTGCTCGAAGCTCGTGGCGGTGCCGAGCCACTCCTCGACACATTGTTCGCATTCTTCGCCTCGGGTGGAAACTCGGCATCGACTGCGCGCGCCATGCACTTGTCCGTGCGTGCGGTGACCTACCGGCTCGCCCGCATAGCCGAACTGACCGGCCACGACGTTGCCGACCCTTCCGAGCGCTTCGCGCTGCAAACCGCGGCGTACGGGGCGCGACTGCTCGACTGGCCACGGAAAGGTTCTTGAAAGCGTCTTTGTTGCCGGAAACCGGCAATTGAATTCGCCCATATATGTCCGAGATCAGACGGTGCATGCCGGATTCGCAACAGGCACACTTGAGTAGTCGCGGCCGAACCACTGCCGCTCATCGCTACTCGAGTAAGGAGCACCCGATCATGGCCTCCCTGATACAGAAACTGCAGGTTCTCGCCCGTAGCCCCCAGGGCAAAAAGGTAATCGCGCAGGCACGCGCCTACGCAACCAAACCCGAGAACCAGGCAAAGCTGAAGAGCCTGGGATCCCGGCTGACCAGTAAGGACACCCGCCGATGAACGTCCCCGTCTGGGCGTGGGCCGCATTTGCTGCCGTCGTCCTCATCCTTCTCGCCATCGACCTTCTCGCCCACCGAGGCGCCCACATCATCGGCTTCAAAGAAGCTGCATGGTGGAGCGCACTGTGGGTCGGCGTCGCCCTGATCTTCGGTGGTGTCATCTTCGCCACCCTCGGCACAACGGCAGGCGTCGAATACACCACCGCCTGGTTGCTCGAGAAAAGCCTGTCGGTGGACAACCTCTTCGTATTCGCGTTGATCTTCGGTTACTTCAAGGTGCCGCGTGAGTATCAGCATCGCGTGTTGTTCTTCGGCGTGATCGGCGCTCTGGTGTTCCGCGGCATCTTCCTTGCCGCAGGCGTTGCCATCGTCAGCAAGTTCACCGTGGTTCTGTTCGTCTTCGCCGCCATCCTGCTCTACAGCGCCTGGAAGCTGATGAAGGACGAGGACGACTCGTACGATCCGAGCACCTCCCTCGCAGTTCGTTTGCTGCGCAAGGTGATCCCGGTGCGCGACGAATACTCCGGCACCAAGTTCTTCGTCAAGGAGGCAGGCAAGCGAGTTGCAACTCCACTTCTTGCAGTGGTCGTCGCCATCGAAGCCGCCGACCTGGTGTTCGCCGTCGACAGTGTGCCTGCGGTGCTCGCGGTCAGCGATGACCCGTTCATCGTCTACTCGTCGAACGCGTTCGCAATCCTTGGCCTCCGCGCCCTGTACTTCTTGCTTTCGGGTCTGCTGGACAAGTTCCACTACCTGTCCAAGGGCCTGGCCATCATTCTCGGATTCATCGGTATCAAGCTGGTCCTGCAGGCAAGCCACAAGGTGATCAGTACGTCGATCCCGGAGATCCCGTCGATGGTGAGCTTGGTGGTCATCATCGCGGTATTGGCAGGCTCGATCGTATTGAGCCTGAAGCGGCCCCCGAAGGAGGAGCCTGCCGACGACGCCGAGACGCAGACTCCGGCGGAGGACTCCTCCCTTGCTTCGGAGAAGTCGCAGAGCGTGCCGACGGCCCCTGAGACCCTGACGAAGGGCTCGGAACAGAAGTAGTGATCGACTCGACTGTCCGGGGCGTGTTTCGCACGAAGCCGCCCCGGGTAGCCGCCTTTCATGAGCAATTCGAATTCTTACACTGTTCCCGGATTGAGTACCGACGAGGGCGCACGCATTGCAGCTCTGCTCCAGGATCGCCTGAACGCGTACAACGATCTCCATCTGACGCTCAAGCACATCCACTGGAATGTCGTCGGACCGAACTTCATCTCGGTCCACGAAATGCTCGACCCGCAGGTCGAAGCGGTCCGAGGCTTCGCCGACGACGTCGCCGAGCGCATCGCCACCCTGGGATCGTCTGCACTGGGCACCCCCGGCACCATCGTCTCCCAGCGGTCGTGGGACGACTACTCCATCGGTCGCGCGACCGCTATCGAGCACCTGGGTGCTCTCGACCTGGTCTACGTTGGGGTTATCGGAGATACCCGCACCGCCATCGAAGAGATCGGCAAGGTGGATCCGGTCACCGAGGACCTGCTGATCGGTCAGAGCGGACAACTCGAACTGTTCCATTGGTTCGTGCGTGCTCACCTGGAGAACTCGGGCGGCCAGCTCTCCACGGCAGGTGCTTCGAGCGAAAACGAAGCCGCTCGCGACGCAGGCTGAGAACCGAACGATTCGGCTAGGGCGCCCCGCGCATGTGCGCGGGGCGCTGTGCTGTGCGGATCAGCTGCGAGGTAGCCGCCGATGCGCGGTGAGCACCACGTGGCTGACACCGGCCTTCACGTCGAGAACCGCCGGGTCGAACGTCTGCAAGTCCTTTACCACTTGCTCGGCGAGTGCACGTAATTTCAGGTTGTGCGTCTGCGATTGCCAGGACAGCACTCCGAACGCAGTATCGGCGTCGACACCGAAGGCGAACATGAGCGCGCCTTTTGCTTGCTCGATGACCGCGCGCGAGGCCACGACCGACTGCACCGCGTCGTTCACGCTCTCCGTCACCACCGATTCGGTCGTGCGAGTGACATCGACGGCGTATCCGGAGAATCCGATGGTTTCGGTTTCGGGATTCTCGACGGGACTTCCCACGATGACAATATGGCGTATTTCCCCGGCCGGAGTGACGATTCGATGTGCATGGACGCATCCGACGCCCGATGCCAGAGTCCGTGCCAGTACGGTCGCAGCCTGCGCTCGATCGTCGGGATGACTTGACTCGATCAGCAGTTCAGTGGTGGGCACAATCGAGCCGGGAACGTAGCCGTAGATCTCGAAGAGGGCGTCCGACCACGCCAATGTGTCGGTCTCTACGTCGAATTCGAAGGTCCCCACCCGGCACGGGGAGGTAAATCCCGCCGAGGAGTCCGCCGGTTCCCCTGGCTCCATGAGTATAGGAATACCAGCTCTGTCGGCCTTCCACCTACTTTGCCCAATCTCCGGATGCCCGGAGGTTTCGAGTGTCCGCATCCGGGGTAGACGACTTTGCCCGGTACTCGAGATCGTGGGGTGCCACAGGTCCTTCGTCCAGCCGGCGGCGAACAGTCCTCACGGACGTCCTTGTGTGCGAGGTACTCAATCGACACACAGGGAAACTCTGTGGTGGACCGAGCGCTGTCGGACGCCGATCGACGGTTGTGAGATGTCCGAAATCGCTGGCGTCACGGCATATTCGGAGGACGGTCGGGGTAATTTCGAACATGTTAGGCGATCAACACAGAAGGTCGGGAGATGCCGTGCACACGGCATCGAAATCGAAAGAAGGTAAGACAGTGATCGTCCTTGGAATCATTCTCGCCCTGATTGGCTATTTCGCAGCAATCCCAATTCTGACAACGATCGGCATCATCCTGATCGTGGTCGGAGCGGTGCTGACCATCCTCGGCGCAACCGGTCGCGCGGTCGGCGGCCGCAAGACGTTTTATTGATCCGCGCTGCACATGCCACCAGCAGGGCCCCACGCACTCGCGTGGGGCCCTGCTGGTTTCGAGGCTCAGAGCCCTTCGAGCGTGCTCGTCATGGCAGTGACGGTTTTGCCGCCGATCCTCTCGAATACCAGCTTGAAAATAGGATCCGAGATTTTGGCGATACCGTTGAAGGTGATGATCGCGTTGTACGTGATCTCCGTCGAATCATCGCCGACGTCGACGAACCTGATGTCGTCGACCGATGTGGCGGTCTTGTTGGTTCCCTCGAATTTCAATGCATCTGCTCGATCTTCGACCATGCGATAGGTGAGCTCGGTACTGATTCCGGCGAGCGTGGATTCGTTGTGCCATTCCGTACCGACACCGATGGTGCCCGGCGTGGACTGCACGCATTTCCGAGTACCAGGATCCCACTGCTCGGCGTGGGCGAAATCGCGCAGATAGGCCACGACGACATCGCGGGGCTTCCTGACGACGAACGTGCGTTGAACATGAACCATCGAGTTCCTCCAGTGGGTGTGATCGTCGACTGGTTACCCGAGCAACCGAGAGCTCACACCCCAGCTCGGTTCACGGCAGGAGACCACCCGAGCGCAGGCCCGAGTCGCGTAGCCATATCGGTCAGAATCTGGATGTAGTCCTCGTGTTCGAAGCTGAACGGCAGCGCGAATGCGACCTCGTCGACCTGTTGGAACGACAGATTCGAATACAGCCGGTCGGCAATCTCCTCGGCGGTCCCCACCAGATCGGAAGCGAACATCATCCGCGCCGGGCCCTGCGGTTCGAGCGTGCGGGGCAACCTGCTGTTCGCATAGTCGCGATATTTCTGCTTCTGTGATTCCGACGCCGAATCGGTAGGAATCACCACCAGCCCCTGCGAGACCCGTGCCGAAGCCCCATCGGGGTGATGTTCACGGAATCTCTCGATATGGGAGAGCTGGATGGCGTCGAAGTCTTCGGCCTCCTCGGCCTTGACGACGCTGCTGACGAGGAGGTTCATGGCGGCCTCGCCTGCCCATTGTGCCGAACGCAGGCTGGCGCCCCCGTACCACATGCGGCCACGAAGCCCCGGCGAGTGCGGCTGAACTCGATCCGAAAACTGTTCGATGCCAACCGTTCCGCTCCAGTCCGAGGCGGGTTGCCCCTCGACCAGACGTAGCAAGCGCTCGACGCGCTCGTAACCGAAGTCCTCGGCATCGGCAGTGTCGGGGTACAAGCTTCCCTTGACCCGGTCGTACTGCATCGGAGGTCCGACGCTGACACCCGGATTGATCCGTCCACCGGAGAGCACGTCGACCGTTCCCAGGTCTTCGGCTAGCCGAAGCGGGTTCTCCCATCCCAGCGGAGTCACCGCCGTTCCCAGCGCAATTCTCTTCGTTCGTTGTGACGCCGCGGCCATCACTGCGATCGGTGACGATATCCCGAATTGCAGATGCCGGTGCCGCAGCCAGGCACTGTCGAATCCCAATCGCTCACCGAGCTCGATGATCTCGAGCGTCGACTCGTGGCCGAGGCCTGGACGATGCTCGTCGAACAGCCCGATCGTGAGAAATCCCAGCTTCTTCAACGATGTGGAACGTATGGGCATTTGTTGTCTCTCCCCCTTCGATCCGAACGATGGACAACGACCACTCGGATGATATTCCGGCTCTACGGTAGTGCGATGACCTGCCCGGTGTCGGCGGCGCGGCGAGCGACATCGAGTACCTCTAGAGTGTGGATTACCTCCGAAGCCGGAACCGGCTGCGGACCCTTACCCGCCGCTGCAGCAGCGAAATCGCTGTAGAAACTTTGGTAGCTCCCCTGCGCCGAGGGCACGGGCCTGCTGCCCGCCGCGGTGCGCAATGTGCCCCAACGGTCTTCGCGCTCGAATCCCCACGCCTCGGGGTTGTCCGCCGGCCGTGTCCCGCCGAAGATCGCCTGCGCCTGCACGTCGGTACCGTCGGAGTAATAGCTTCCGTCGGTGCCGTAGACACGAAGCTGCCTGGCTTGGAAGTGATTCACCTTCGTCGCCGAGACAGTCGAATGAACACCGCTCGCGTGGTCGATATCGATGACGAACGCACTGTCGGTGCGGTCCTGACCTACACCAGCCCAATCCATTCGTGAATACACCGATACCGCGGGCCCGAACAGCCACAGAACCTGGTCGACGAGGTGGGCGCCAAGGTCACGGAGCAGTCCGCCTGTCGGTCCGAGCTCCAAGGTGGCAGGCTCGTCCAGGTCGAAGCGTGATTCGACACGCCAGATTCGCCCGAGTTCGCCGCTGTCGACGACTTCTCGCAGCGTCCTGATGTCGGCGTCCCAACGACGGTTCTGAAATACGCTGAGCAACAACCCTGCATCGGCCGCGACCCGGGCGAGTTCACGCCCGCCCGCCGGATCGGGCGCAAAAGGCTTGTCCGCCACCACGTGGACGCCGCGCGCGAGAGCTTCGAGCACCAGCTCGCGTCGGGTCTGCGGCGGAGTGGTGATGGTGACCGCGTCCACACCGGAGTCGATCAGTTCACCGAGACTGGCGAAGACCGGAGTTCCGGGAGCATCGATGTCCACCTGCGCTGCGCGCTCGGGTGAGCGGGTGACCACACCGGCGAGTTCCACCCCGGCGGCCGCCTGAACGAACGGCACATGAAAGTAGCGCCCACCGGTTCCGTATCCGACAACACCCAAACGCATACCGACTCCTTAATTGTTAAGACAACAGCACACTTTACCTTCCGATCGCCGACCTTCGGTCGACAACGACACCATGTCGAACACACGCTTCGTGCGCAGCACACCCACGAACGCACATCGGCATCCTCTCGATCACCACAACTTCAGTGGCACAGTCGATTCGGGCAATGAACACACCGGACACGCTGCACACCGTCGTGCTCGAGGCAATCCTGGGTACGTGAACTCCATTCGTCGCAAACCCGGCTCGGAGTCCGGGAGTGTGTGCTTGAATCGACGGGCGGTTCGAAAACAAGGGGTGAATCGAACATGACCAGTGCAGTGAAGACCTCGGAAGAGCACTACGAATGGGGCGTCGATCTGATGTCCTCCCTCGCAGTCGAGGGCATCGTGAAGAAGGTCATCGCACTGGCCACTCTCGGTATGGCAGTCATCGTGACGCTCGAAATGGCACTCGGGTACGGCGCGACCACTCCGATTCCGATGGCAGTGCAGTGGACGTCGATGATCGCGGCGTATGTGATGGGTGCCTTCTGGATGTTCGGCCCATGGCCGACTCTCAATCAAGCATTCGCGTTCGTGACGATCGCCAATGTCTCCATCTTCTCGGCGACGATGGTGGCGGATTTCCCACCCGAGATCACGCTGGGAAAGAGCGCATTCCTGATCGAGCTGGGGATGTTCGTCGGTTTCTTCTTCGAACGATGGATGTTGGCCTCCCACATCCTGTTCTGTGCGGCGGCAGCGACCTTCATTGCGGTCTACGTCGTAGCCTACGAGAACGTGTCGATTCTGATGGCGTTCGTCGTGTGGGCACCGGTGGTGGTCTCGATCGGCGGCTTCGTGCTGTTGCTCCACTTCGCGGCCCGATCGATGCGCCTCGAATTCGAATAGACGTGGCGCCCGGGTGGGATGACGACCCCGTCGTTTCGCACTGGGACGGACTACCGGCGCTGGAGGGTGCGACGTCGGCCGACGCCTGCGTGATCGGACTCGGCGGTTCCGGCCTGGCGGCCGTCGAGGAGCTCTCGGCTCGCGGTCTCAGGGTGACCGGGCTCGACGCAGGCAGGGTCGGCGCCGGGGCAGCCGGGAGCAACGGCGGTTTCCTGCTCGGCGGTCCCGCCTCATTTCTTCATTCGGCCCTCGACGTGTGGGGTCTCGCGGCGGTCGATCTGTACCGCGAAACCCTGCGCGAACTCGATCGACTCGAGGCCGTCCTCGGTTCGGCGGTCATCCGCCGAACCGGATCGATCAGGCTCGCCGGGCTTCCTGGTCGGCCCGAACCCGATGATCTCGCGGACGCCCGGTCGTTGCTGCACTCGCTGCACGAACATGGGATCGCGGCGTCCGAGTACGACGGGGAGCTCGGACAGGGAATCTTCCTCGCCGACGACGCCGCGACGAACCCTGCGCGACGCGTGATCGCACACGCGTCGATTCTGCGACACCGATCGACGCTGTTCGAGCATTCACCCGTCACCTCGATCCGCAGTGGCCTTGTTCGCACGGCCCGGGGTTCGGTGGCCGCACCGATCGTGATCGTGGCCGTCGACGGACGCCTGGAGCAACTGATCCCCTCACTACGCGGACGCGTACGCACAGCGAGATTGCAGATGCTCGCGACTGCGCCTGGACTTGCACGGCGACTTCCATGCCCGGTGTACGGACGGTGGGGGTACGACTACGCGCAGCAGGGACCCGACGGCCGGATGTTCGTCGGCGGTGGACGTGATCTGTTCGCCGAAGCCGAGTGGACATTCGACAGCAGGCCGACACCCGCCGTCCAGAGTTACATCGACACCGTTGCGGCCGCGATGGCCGGACGCGCCGTGGCGGTGACCAGCCGGTGGGCGGCCTCGGTCGGGTTCACCGACGACGGCCGCGCACTGTGTACCGAGGTGGACGACGGCGTGGTCGCAATCGGTGGCTACAGCGGCACCGGAAATCTGGTCGGTCCGGTCGCCGCCCGCGCCGCGGTCGCCCATCTGCTCGACGGCGCGGAGATCCCGAACTATCTGGCTCGCTGAATCCCGCCGGCGGACGCGCAAGATGGCCGCAGCGGTGCACTCAGAGCGCAGCCACCAGCGCCGGGAGACCGACTGCGGCAGTGGTTCTCCATCGGTGGTCCGCCATGTCGGAGATGTCGGTTTCCACGGGGTTGATCTCGACCACGGACGCTCCCGTGCTGCGCGCCATCGCCGGCAGTCCCGCGAACGGGAACACGACTCCGGAAGTACCGACCACGACGACCAGATCGGCGCTCTCGACGACCTCGACTGCCGCACGCCACTGGTCTTCGGGCAACGATTCGCCGAACCACACGGCCCCGGGACGCATGTCGCCGCCGCAGTGCGGACAGAGCGGCGGCGCCGTCCGGTCCGTGTGCTCGTCGATCGGCTCGGTCTCGGGCTGCGAGTGAACGCCACACTCGGAGCATCGAGGGTCGAACAAACTGCCGTGTACGTGTGAGATCACCGTCGACCCTGCACGCTCGTGCAGATCGTCCACGTTCTGCGTTGCGATGTCGAGGTGAGCCCGTGCTTGCCACCGCGTCAAGGCGAGGTGCCCGGCGTTCGGCTGCGATCGGCGAACCAACTCGGTACGCCACTGGTACCAGCCCCACACCAGGTCCCTGTCGCGTGCCCCGCCGTCGGGACTCGCGAGATCCGCTGGTTCGAACCTCGACCACAGCCCGGTCTGGGCGTCGCGAAATGTGGAGATCCCTGATTCGGCTGACATCCCTGCCCCTGTGAGAACCGCGATGCGCGACGACGATCGTGCGAGTTCGATTACGGCACTTGGCACGTCGACGGAATTCATGCCGACCAGTCTGCCACGGGGCCAGGAGTGGAGCCGGCGGAACGACTCAAGGGGGGAAGGAGTGGAGCCGGCGGAACGACCCAGGGGGGAAGGAGTGGAGCCTGCGGTACGATCGCGGGTACCGACAGACCGCTCAGGTGAGGAACTTCCGAGCCTCCGTTTCGAGCGTGGCCCGGTAGCGGGTCCAGTAGGTCTCGTCGCCGGGTGGCATGTTGTCACCCGGGGCACGAAGGCCGACGACGCCGTCGATCATCTCGCGGATTATGTCGGCGTGACCTGCATGCCGATCCATGTCCGCGATGACGTGCACGATGATGGCATGGAGGGTCACCCTCGCGCGCTCGGCAGGCCAGTGCGGCACGGCTCCGACGGTATCCAAGGCGAATCGCTCGATGGTCTCGTCGGAGTGTCGCCACACCGTTCGATACAGCTCGATGACGTACTGGGACGATTCCTCCGCCGGGGCCCACATGTCGGCATTGAGCTCGGCACTGTCCTCGGCCCATGGCACGGGCTCGGCGAGCGGTCGACCGAACGTCCATCCGAAGTAACTCAGCTCGACTGCGGTGAGATGCTTGACGATGCCGAGAAGATTGGTTCCGGTGGGCGTCATAGGACGCCGGAGATCGTATTCGGACAGACCGTCCAGCTTCGAGAGCACTGCGTTGCGTCCCTGTTGCAGGTAGTTCTGAAGGTCGGTCTTGTGCGGATCCGTCATACCTTCAGCATTACAGAGCAACGAAATTCTGTCCGTTCTGCCGTGTCGTGATCTTCAGCGTGTCGCTCGTCGGCATCATCACAGCCCGAACAGATTGCACTGCAGCGATATTCGACAACACGACCAGAACTTCGTTACGGAACAGTTATGTCCGTTACCCATTCGATACCTCGCCAGTGGTCGTACGGATACGTCGGTCGGCAACGATGAACTTCAGAGCGCATCTGGTCGGCGCAGCCGACCAGGAAGGGACAATGGGGTGTTCACCGTGGCCCGACGCCTCGACGTCAGCGACACACACGGGGCCGATCTCGATGTTCTGCGCGATGCCTTGGTGGTCGATCATCAGAGCCTGAGAGACGATCCAGCAGGAATCTTGGAGTCCGTCGAGCGAGCGCGCGACCAGCGGCGCGTCGTGGCAGTCGACGACGTCGGCACGAGGCCGGAGTCGCTTACTCTGCTTACCCTCATCGAACCGGACATCATCGTCTTGGCACCCGAACTGGCCCGCACCGATCCCGATACCCGAGCAGCGCGCACGATCCACGTCATCACGGCGCAGGCCGAGCGTACCGGCGCTCTGATCGTCGCCCGCGGAGTCGACTCCGAGGACCAACGCAGCCGCGCGCTCGCGCTCGGCGCTACGTTCGGTGTCGGCAAGATGTACTCGGACATGGCGACGTCCACCGACCTCGATCCCGCTTCCCTGCCTCCGACATGGAGCACCGCGAGTTCGGACTCGTTGTCGCCGTTCGAGATCGCGTCCGACGGCCGCGTCGTCACGCCCTCGTCCAAGAAATTGCTTGCCGCGATGAGCACGCAGATCGAGTGGCAGGCCGCGTCGGCAGGCGCAGACACATTGGCCCTCGGCACATTTCAGCATGCACGACATTTCGGGAATCGGACCCGTCGACGATGGAACACCATGGCGAGCACCATCGCATACACCGGCGTCTACGGCATCGAGATGAATCCGTTGTCCGATACGAAGATCGCCCATGTCGCACTCGACCCCGCCGACCCACTGGTCGAAGAATGGAACATCGTCGTTCTCGGACAATTCTTCTGCTGTGTTCTGACTGCGCGCGACCTACATCGACAGGGTCACAACGACGATCGATTGTTCGAGTACGTCGTCTCCCACGATCGCGCGACGGTCGTGCGCTGCGCACGAACGATCCTGTCTCGCGTCGGCGGCGACTAGGGCGTGTCTCCTGGATGTGGGATCTCAATGCGGGAGGCAAGCCACTGGTGCCGGCCTGTTGTGCGTAGGCAATTTACAACTGGTTTCTTTCGTCCAAGTCACCAGAGACTGAATGGTGTCAAGGAAGGACCCCGGCGTTAGCGACCTGCTGGCAGGCGATCAGCGTTTGGCTACGTCGCCGGCTCATCCCGCTGGGGCCTCGAACACCATCCTGACCTCGGTCATCTGGTAGTTCGCCCGCTTGAACGCTGCGGCCATGGGCGTGTTGGGCACATCCGTGGTCGCGGTGATGCGATTGGCGCCATCGGCTTCGTGAACGCGGGTGATCTCGCAGAGGATGTCGTCGACGTAGCGGCACCCGCGCAGCTCGGGGACTACTCCGAGGTATCCGACGTTGCGGTGGTAGGGCGTCGCGGACGGGATCGCGAAGCCGACCAGCGTCCCGTCCACGGTGTCCGCCAGCCGCCACCACGATCGTTCGCCGGGGCACGACCGGTAGAACTCGAGATCGTCCCGGGCCTGGCTGACGATGTCCGTGGCCGCGGTACCTCGTTGCGTGGCGACGTCCAAGCTGCCGACAGCGACGCGCTGGAACACCGCGAGGAACTCGTCATCGGAGGCGGGACGGAAAATCAGACGCCCGGAGGGGGCGGGCACACCGGCTGCAGGCGTCCACTCGAAACGCAGCCGCTCGATGATCTCGGTCAGTCCGGCCGCCTGGGCCGCCTCGCGACGCCAAGACACGGCGTCTGCGACGGTGGAATCCGCGTCCTGCCCGGCGGTGGGCACGACCAGCACATACTCAGGCTTCGCGTGGAACTCGGTGTGCGCCCGCGACATGAGTTCGGCGGCAAGCGCGGCACGATCCGGCACGTCAGCCAGCACGTGCAGGAAATCAAGGGCGAGCGGACGCTCGCTGTCCTTACGCCCCCACCACAGGGCGCGCGCGACGATCCGGGAGCCGTCAACGGCGACCCAGCTCCATTCCGGACGAAGCCGGCCAGCCGCCACCTCTTCCCGGAGCGAGTCAACACCGACGAACCCGACCGGATCGTTCACCGCAAACCCCGCGGACTCTTCCAGCTCGGCCCACGTCGCGGTTCGTATCAGCACCACTGTTCCCTTCACTACGCTTCTTTGAGGGTACTTGCCGGTCCCCGCCCGCACGGTTCACGCGCATGGGTCGCCAAGAAGTCATCCAGGACCAACATGCCCGACGCGCTGTCGTCCGGTGTTGTCGATCGCTGCGGCGTGACGGTGGGTTTCACCTATGTCGATTCCGATCCACACCACATCCGATTGTTCTGTCACAGAGTCTCTTTCGTCGAAGTGTCCCGACTGGGTGGACGACTCCGCCGGCGTTCCTCCAAGCAGCGACTCATTCGCAGATGTACGTGTCTCAATCAGCAGCCGGAGTGTCCGCGACGGACGAGGTAGCCATCCCACGAAAGCCACACCAGCGACGGGTGATTGTCAGCCTCGTAAATATTAGAGGTGGTTGCGCTCGAGGCGATCGCCTACCGATATCCCCTTACGCGCAGTTTTCCTGTGGTCGAAACATCTCACCGTTCGGGAGACATGCTCTGGTTCAGAATGGTGCAAGGTCACCCGCATCGACTGTGTTGACTGCGTGGCCGATTCCAGCCGTCACTCCGATCGAGGTATCCATCGAGATGTTCATTTCGGTCGTCTCTTCACTCCGGGCGCTCCGATCGGTTTCGACGGTCCGGTTGGCTGGTTGGTGCGCGTCGCGGTCGTCACCCGTCTTGCTTTCGGCTGTCTTGTTTTCGGCCGGCTTGTCGTCATCACGTGGCTTGTCGGCTTCGTCGGTGATGGCGTCGGGCGATCGGCGTTTCCTCGGTATGTGAGGGATCAACGATTCGGGTGCCAGGTCTGCGGTGCCGATCGTGCTCCCGGGAAGGGTGACGGCGGTGGTGCCCGAGTTCGAGGTCCAGTAGAGGACGGCGCCGGCGAGCATTGCCGGATTCCAGGCACCCATCGTTTTGAGCGAGTGGTGGTATCGGCAGAGGCACTGAAGGTTTGTCAGGATCGTCCACCCGCCTCTCCGCGGGTCGCGGTGGAGATACGGGATGACGTGGTCGATCTCGCAACCAGATGCGGCGACGTCGCATCCGGGGTGGCGGCACGTTCGATCACGCTGCCTCACGCATTCGGCGAGTGACGCGCTGGGGCGGTAGCCCAATGCGCCGTCGGGGGGTTCGACGACGCCGCCATGTCCATCGGGATACAGCGCGACACCCAATGCTGGATGGGCGGCGATGGCTCTCTCGAGTGCAGCGATGAGGGTGTACGAACCTCGGTACTTTTTTCCGGGTTGGTTAGCTACGGCAGCAGTCGTTCCTTCTCTTTGCTTGGCTGGGCGTGTCGGGAATGTCAGTGCGCCGCGGCGTCGTCCGCGTCCGAGCGGATGGAACGTCAGGCGGGTACCGGGTTTGCCTTTGTCGGCTCTGTCGTCGGCGCCGTGGGTATCGGCGGGGCTCGCGAGGCCGGTCTCACCGACGTCGCCGGCTTCGGCGGGTGTCGAGCTGCTGTCGTCCTCGGCTTCGGGGTCGTCCATGCCTTGGGTCGAGCTTGCAGTCCGGACGCCGAGGGTGTCGGCAAGGTCGATGGCTTCGGTGAGTAATAGTTGCAGGTTGCCGTTGGCGGTGAGTTCGCGGGCGTATTCGGCGTCGATGAGGCCGTGTCCGGCGAGGTATGCGGGAAGGTCGGCCAGGCCGGCGAGTGTTTCGAGGTCGATGGTGATGGTGGTGAGAGGTGTACGGCGGCTGGGGAGTTCGCGGTTTGCGGTGCAGGGGTGCTCGTCGTCGATGTCGCAGGTGCAGGCCAGGTGTGATTCGCGGTGCATGAGCGCGATGTAGGCGGCGGCGTGGCGTTGTCCTCGGGTGCGGGGATCGCGGGGGCAGAGTGTGGCGGCCATTTCGGTGATCAGTTGCCAGCATGCTGCTGCGTCGCCGGCTTCGAGTTCGGCTTCGATGGTGGCGAGGACGTCTTTGTCGCGGTACCGGACCCGTGTCAGCGGGGTCTGCGACTTGCGATTGTCGGCGGCCTCGTCGGGTGCAGTGCGTTGGATGATGGCGTTGATCTCGGCGGCGAGTGGACCTGGGGAGAGGCGCAGCGCGGCGGCGAGTACTTCGGTCTCGACTCGTTCTGCCGCAGCCGTGGTCAGCCAGCACGTTGTGCGGTAGATGGTGCGTACGCGCGCAAGGTCGAGTTCGCCGGCGTCGAAGGCAGCTCGGATGCCGGGTAGTCGCAACCGGAGGTCCATGCCGATGTCGGCGAGGGTGTCGGCGACCGTTTTGGAGCATCCGAGGGCTGCGGCGGTCTCGGATGCTGCGTAGTTGCCGGCGTCGGTGATGTGTTCGCCGACCTGGATGGTTTGGTGAATGCAGGAGTCCCAAATACATGCTGCTAGTGCTACTTTGCGGGCGCATGCTTGGTTTTCGAGGATCGCGACGTCGGCTATCTCCTGGAGGAGTATCTGGTCGATAACAGGCTTGTTCTGTGGGCCGGTGTAGCCCGCGAATGCACCTCTGAGACTTCTTCGCACTGTTGCCCCCCGGCCGCTCGAACTCATGTACTAGAACGTACGTTCGAGAGTAATGCACAAGAAACGGCGCGTCAAGAGCAAATCTGTTGCACTGCAACACTCTCGAACAGGATGGCTTGATCAGCGCACCATTCTGATCGTCACGAACACACTGATTCCCGGGAAGTCTTCGGCAGTACCGTCGGGGATGAAACCGTTGCGACGGTAGAACGCAACCGCGCGATGGCCGTTACACGTGACCCACGGTTCGGTCGCCACCACACCCGAATCCAGGAGATACGGCCTAGTTCCGGTTCATTCGCCGATCACTGCACCGTCGGTAGATCGAGCAGAGCGTCCAGCCGTGCACGGCTCATTCCTACCCGTCGGCGGTCGGCGCGCTGTGGTGCTGGAAGCCCGCGGCCGCGCAGCCATTCCCAGGTGTCGATCACAGTCTCCTCCACCGGACGGCACACCAGGCCTGCCGAATGCGACTTGCTTACATCGGATCCGTGCATCATGTCGTGATCGGGGCCCGGCGGAATCCAGACCGGAAAGTCGACCCACGGGGTCACACTGCCTGACTCCAGTGTCGACGGTTCCAGCCACACCAACTCTGCGTCGGACTGGGTCGCTCGGACACAAGCAGCCAGGAATGTCCCCATCGTTGCGTGACCGGACACGCTGACCGCATCGTAATCACCGGACAGGTCTCGTTCGGCGGCCGAGAGCGTCCAGCGAGCCAGGTCACGTGCATCGATGTACTGCAGATTCAGCGATTCAGGGCCGGGAACCGGAGTTCGGCCACCGTCGGCGATCGTGGTCAGCCACCACGGGAGCCTCCCGATATTCTCGTAAGGTCCGAGAATCAGACCCGGCCGCACGATGAGCGAACGGTCGCCGAACACTCGTCGCACGCCCTTCTCGGCGCCTGCCTTCGTTCGGGAGTAGTCGTCGAAGGTGTTCTCGTCCGGATCGCAGTCGACGGTCCCGTGAGACTCGGTGGCAGCTGCCGGGACGGGATCCCGGTAGACCGAACGCGAGGAGATGTACACGTATCGGTCGGTTCGATCGGTCAGAACTCGCGCGGCTGAACTTACGGCATGCGGGGCCCACGACCAGGTATCGACCACGACATCCCACCGGCCAGTCGTCAGCGCGTCCAGCCCGTGTTCGTGCGTCCGATCTCCCTGTAACGCAGTCATTCCCGAACTCGGCGCCGATCCGCTCCGATTGAACACGGTCACGTCCCAGCCTGCCGAGACCGCCTCCTCGGCAAGGGTCCGGCCGACGAACTGGGTGCCTCCGAGAACGAGAAGTTTCACCCGATTCACTATGCCGCACGGGCGAACAAGCTGCTCGGCACATCTGCTGAGAGCAGATGCACCGAGCGCCTACGGTGCGGTCTCTACGCCCCGATGGGCTTGCCGAACAATCCGGCGACGAGGTCACCGACCGTGCTCTGCCACACCGGCCACGTCTGAGCATCGAGCGCCATCGAACCGACGTCGGTTCTCGAGCAGCCCTGCTGCGGCGGAACGCCGTCGAAGCGATCCTTCAGCCAGAGCAGGGCCCGCGGCAGTGCGATCACGTCGAGTGTCAGGTGCTCGCTGAAGTGGTCACGGGTGTATTCGACACTCGCGTTCGGATCCGCGCAGTACGCATCCACCAACGTGTTCACCGGGCCCACCGGCACCAGCCAGTCCGGGTTCGACTGGTACATGAACATCGGCACATCGGGCACGCGTGAGCCCATCTTCAGTCGTCCGAGAACTTTCTGGGGCACCGGTTCCAGCAACGGGTCACCTGGAGTGTCGAACAGCCCTTTGAGATTGAGGAACGGAGCGACCGCGGAGTTCCAGCCGACGCAGAGGTTGTCCTTGGCGGCGAACAAAGCACGCCCGAGGGGGTTGAGATGCTCGTCGAGGAACGCCGCCATCTCGGGATCCTCGCGGCTCACCCCGATGATTCCCGACGCCACGATCCCCGATCCGAGTGCGTTGTTCGCGTTGTCCACCAGCGCACCGACATCAGCGGCGATACCGCCCTCGGCGGCACCGACGATGTTCAGATCCGGAGCGTAGGACTCGTGAAGTTCGGCTGCGTGACCGGTGGCGATCGATCCACCCGAATAGCCGAGCATTCCGACCCTGGTATCGCGCCCCGCCAACTCCATCGGCTGGAAGTTCTCCGCGGCCCTTATTCCGTCGAGTGTGATCCGCCCGGCAAGAGGCCCCGACGCGAACGAGGAGTTCGGGCCCTGGTGGTCGGGAACGACGACCCCCCAGCCTTGCGCGAGCGCCGCCTGGATTTCGAGGAACTGTCCGCCGCCGGTGACCGCTCCTGTCAGCGGCCATGGAATCGATCCCTGTTGGAGCACATACGACGAGGCGCAGTAACCGCCGAGGGAATCTTCGGCAATCTGGTAGGACAACAGCGGCCGATCCGGCACAGGACCGCCGCGCGGTTTCAGTACTGTCGCGACGGCTGGAATCGCCTCACCGCGCGCGTTGTTCGATCGATACGAGAGTTGCCATGCATCGACGTTCAGTGGCACGACACCCAGATTCGCGACATTCACCGGCCTCGACGCGAGGATCTCCCCAGGCTCGGCCGCCGAGACCACCACGTCCGGCGGCGAGTAGAACCCGGCGTCGAACTCCGGCACTGCAGGGAATATGGGCGGCACAACAGGCTCGGCTGATGCTGGTGACGCACCGAGTGCCGGCATCACCACCATCGCCGCAACCGCTAGGCCCACGGTCCATCTCTTCATCGTTTCTCTCTCCCCGACGGCAAGTTAGATATTTGTGTCTAACTTCAATGAATGGAGAGTAGAGGTGAGTGACGTGGATTACAACCCCCGAGCGCATCCAGGGAAGAAGCAGGTCAGCGGGTGATGAGCGAATCCAGGAAGGCCACCATGATGTCGGTGAGATCTTCCACCGGCGGTCTCGGATCGGCGGTACTCCACTGCTGAACCAGCGCGATCAACGCCCCGATGAACGCCGTCGAAGCCATCGCATATCCCCCGGGGGGCACGTATTCCGCGCCGACGGCATTGCGAATGGTCGCCTCGAAGAAACCACGCCAAACAGCGCGTTCAGCCAGGCGATGCTCCTCGATTCGAGGGCTGACTCCGACACTGTCGACGAACGAAATGCGCGCTCTCCGTGGGTCGTTGCCGATCGACTCGACATACGCGCCCATCGCGACGGCGGCCAGTTCGTGCGGATCCGAAGAACCGCTTCTCTCGATCGCTCCCGTTGTCGCCGTCTTGGCGTCGGCTTGAATCGAGTCGTACAGGGCGATCAGCACGTCCTCTCGGCTGCTGAACTCGTCGTAGAACTGGCGGCGAGCGAGCCCGGCGCTGCGGCAGAGATCGGCGACCGAACTGGCCTTGTATCCCTTGTCCGAGAACACCGACAACGCAGCTTCGAGGAATTTTGCACGACGACCGGCACGACGATCGTCGACGGACACCCCGCCGTACATTCGCACTTCGGGTTCGGCCGCGGTCACGCCCGTGAGTTTAGCTGCTCCCGGCTGCGAACGATGCGCACGAGTACCGCTTTCGACACCGGAGTGTTCGACTTGCGGGCCACGTGATCCAGGGGGATCAACGGATTGGTCTCGGGGTAGTACGCCGCCGCGTTTCCGCGTGGTGTCGAGTAGGCGACCAGCCGAAATGCGTCGGCACGACGCTCCTCGACCGAGCCGTCGGGCAGCGTCCATTCGGATATCAGATCGACGTGATCGCCATCGGAGTAGCCGAGTGCGGTGATGTCCGCTGGATTGACGAACACCACTCGCCTGCCTCCCTTGACACCGCGATAGCGATCGTCGAGACCGTAGATGGTGGTGTTGTACTGATCGTGGCTTCTCATCGTCTGCAGCATCAGCCGTCCTTCCGGAACGGGAAGCCAGGCGAGTTCGTTGACCGCGAAGTTCGCCTTGCCCGTGTCGGTCACAAATGTTCGACTGTCCCGCGGGGGATGCGGAAGGCCGAATCCTTCCTTCTGCCTTACTCTTCGATTGAAATCCTCGAAGCCCGGCACCACGCGCGAGATGGAATCTCTGATGACGTCGTAGTCGTCGACCATCGTGGACCACGGCACCGAATGCTCACTCCCCAGCAGTTCCTCGCCGATACCGCAGACGATCGCAACCTCCGACCGCATCTCGGCGCTGGAGGGGTGCAGGCTGCCACGAGAGGAATGCACCATCGACATGGAATCCTCGACGGTGACGAATTGCTTGCCTCCGGCTTGCAGATCCCTGTCGGTTCGTCCCAGCGACGGCAGTATCAAGGCTGTCGAGCCGTGCACCAGATGACTGCGATTGAGTTTCGTCGACACTTGCACGGTGAGCGCACACCGACGAAGTGCCGCTTCGGTAACCTCGGTGTCCGGAGTAGCGGAGACGAAGTTGCCTCCCATCGCCATGAAGAACTTTGCTCGTCCATCGCGCATCGCACGAATGGAATCGACTGCATCCCAGCCATGTTCACGTGGCGAATTGATCCCGAATTCGGCATCGAGCGCGTCGAGGAAAGACTCGGGCATCTTCTCCCAGATGCCCATGGTCCGATCGCCCTGGACGTTCGAATGCCCACGCACCGGGCACACGCCTGCCCCCGGCTTACCGATCATTCCTCGTATGAGAAGCAAGTTGACGGCTTCCTCGATGGTTGCGACACCATGGGTTTGTTGAGTCAGCCCCATTGCCCAGCAGATGATCGTTGCGTTCGACTGGGCGAGCGTCTCGGCGGTCTCGGTCAGTTGCGCCATCGTCAGTCCGGTGGCCTCGAGCACGACGTCCAGGTTCACCGCGCGAATGTGATCGATCCACTCGTCGAATCCCGCTGTGTAGGTATCGATGAAGCTGCGGTCGAGAACGGTCCCCGGCGCGGCATCCTCGGCATCGACAAGGAGCTTTCCGAGCCCCTGAAACAGGGCCATGTCTCCGCCGAGGCGGATCTGCAGGTAGTCGTCGGAGATCGAGACGCCGTCGCCGACGACTCCGTTCACCTTCTGCGGATCCTTGAAGCGTTGCAGTCCTGCCTCGATCAACGGGTTGATCGCGATAATTGTGGCGCCGTTGCCCTTTGCCTTCTCCAACGTGGACAACATCCGAGGATGGTTGGTGCCTGGATTCTGCCCGGCGATCAGAATGAGGTCGGCGTTCTCGATGTCGGGAACCGATACCGAGCCCTTACCGATTCCGATGGATGCACTCAGCGCGCTGCCCGAGGACTCGTGACACATGTTGGAGCAGTCGGGCATGTTGTTGGTGCCGTATGACCTGATGAGCAATTGGTACAGGAACGCAGCCTCGTTCGAGGTTCTGCCCGAGGTGTAGAAGACGGCTTCGTGCGGGCTGGCCAACCCACGAAGTTCCTCGGCGATCAGCCGGTTCGCGTCGGACCAGTCGATCGGTTCGTAGTGAGTCGCGCCCGGACGAAGCACCATGGGATGGGTGAGCCGCCCTTGTTGGCCGAGCCAGTATTCCGTCCTCGACAAGAGGTCTTCGATCGAGTGCTGGGCGAAGAACTCGGGAGTAACGGTGCGCTTGGTCGCCTCCTCGGCGACGGCCTTGGCGCCGTTTTCACAGAACTCGGCATGCTTACGGTGGCCGGGGGTCTCGGGCCACGCGCAGCCCGGGCAATCGAAGCCCTTGCGCTGGTTCAGCTTCGCCAATGAGAACGCAGTTCTGACCGGGCCCATCTGTTCGACACCGCGCTGCAAGGACACGAGTACGGCGGGCACGCCTGCCGCATAACTCTTGCTGTCGGTGACGACAACACTGTTCTCGTCGTACTCGTAGTCGTGCGTGTGAGACATTCCGTGAACGTTCCTCCTCGGACACCGCAGTGTCCAAGACATCGCGCCTACCGGTCGATAGGCGGCGCCGATGACACCTGGTCAAGAGTTACCGCCGTGCTTTCGAGTGCTCTGACGAGCGTGGACGACCGACCCTCGCGCGCAGTGATCAGGCCGATCACCGGGGCGTCGAGATCACTGTCGAGCGGGGTGCACCGCACACCGGCGGGTTCACCGAACACCTGACGCCACACTCGGGGAATCACCGCCGCCCACTGCCCGGTCTTGACATGGGCGTACAGCGAGGCGATCGAATCGGTTTCGATCTGCGGAGTGTGCGTGGCCCCGTCGTTCGCGAAGAACTCGTCCAGAATCCGGCGACCTCGCATCATCGACGGCAGGGTGCACATCGGCAGGGTCGCCGCCTCACGCCAGCTGACGGTCGAGCCGGTGGCAACTCCCGAATTTTCGGAGGTCAGCAGCTCGTAGTGCTCCCGGTACAACGGAAACGTGCGATAGCGAGCGTCGATGTCGGGGTCGAGATAGGTGATGCCGCCGTCGAGCTCGAATCTGTCCAGACGCCCGGTGATCTCGGCGGACGGCAGGTCCTCGGACAGGTTGACCGTGACCAGCGGATGACGAAGACACAACGGACCGGTCAGATCGGCCACCGTCGCCGATGCCGTCGGGACGACTCCGAGCCGTAGCGTGCCCGTGACACCGGTGCGCAGTGCCGCAGCCTCCCGGTGCAGCGACTGCTGATCGGCGACGATGCGCCGCGCCCACCGCACTATCTGCTCCCCCTCGGGCGTCAGCCCTTCGAACTTGCGCCCGCGCACGATGAGGGGCAGGTCGAGTTCGATCTCCAACTTGCGAATCGCCTCGGACAGTGCGGGCTGCGACACGTGGCATGCCTCGGCCGCTCGGGTGAAGTGCTGCTCCCGCGACAACGCGACGAGATATTCGAGCTGCCGAATCAGCACGGTGAACCGCCGACCGCGGCTGTAGTTCGCCGCACCACCAGTCGTGGGCGAAGAACGGTCGAGACCGGCTCGGTTCTCTCGTCGTCGAGCCGTTCCACCGCTGACCGGATCGCGCGATCGGCCTGCACTTTCGGTTCCTGACTGACCGTGGTCAGATCGATGTGCGCCAGCCGCGCTAGCGTGCTGTCGTCGTAACCGGTGATGGACATGTCCCCGGGAACCGAAATACCCTGCCGCGCGAGCGCATCCATCAATCCGACAGCACTGCGATCGTTTGCCGCGACCACTGCCGTCGGCCTGGCTCCGGGTGTCGCGAGCAGCGTCATGGCCGCGCGGGGAGCGCAGTGTTCGGAGAAGTCTCCGTCGACCACCTGGACGAACTCGTCGAGCCCGTGCCGGTGCATGGCCCGTCGGTACCCCGCGAGACGATCCCTGCCGATGGAACCGGTCCCTCCCGTCAGGTGTGCGATACGCCGGTGCCCCAACCCCACCAGATGGTCAACGACATCGCTCATCCCGCGAGAATCGCCCGCGCGCACCACGTCCACATCGATACCGCTGAGCCTGCGGCCGACCGCCACCACCGGGACGCGCTTGCTCCACGCTTCGAGCAACTCGGGGTCTGCCTCCGGCCCGAGGAGAACCACAGCCTCACAGCGGAAATCGAGAAGTGTTTCGATGACCTTGACCTCAGGATGCGTCGGGGTGACCGCCCCGAGCACCACTTCGTAGCCGACGGTGTCCGCTGCGGCGACCATGTGCTCGACCATCTCGGCATGGAACGCATTTCGGATATCGGTCATCACGCCGATCAGGTGGGTTCGCCGCAGCGACAGCAACGCCGCGGTGCGATTCGGGCGATAGTGGAGTTCGTCGGCCACTGCGAGGACGCGCTCCTTGGTCTCGGCACTCGGTCCGGGAACCCCACGAAAGATCATCGACACCAAAGCCTTCGACACACCGACCTTGTCCGCGATGTGCTGCATCGTCACCGATTGTCCGGCAGCCATGAATCCCCTCTCGTGTCCCACCATGATCGCCCCGGGCATGGGCCCACCTTGACATCACCGTGATCGGTGTCTCATAGTAGCCGAACTAGACCGGTCAAATAGACCGAACTAGTTCCGTGAATTTCCCAACAGAAAGCAGTCACCTTGATGACTCCGAATTCAATCGGCGTCGCCGTCATCGGAGGCGGAATGGCCGGACGCGCGCATGCCGCCGGCTACCGCACGGCATCCACCCTGTTCGGCACCGAACGCCCCGACGTGCGGCTCGTCGCGATCGCCGACACCAACCAGGCCGTCGCCGACGACACTGCCAAGCGCTACGGCTACGAGCGAGCCGAGTACAGCTGGCAGACCATCGCCGAAGCCGACGACATCGACGTCGTCAGCGTCGTCGTCGCCAATCACCTGCACCGCGAGATCGTCGAAGGACTCCTCGCCGCAGGCAAGAACGTGCTGTGCGAGAAGCCACTCGCCGGATCCATCGCCGACGCCGAATCGATGGTCGCCGCAGCCGCCGCCTCCACCGGCCTTGCCTCGGTCGGCTACACCTACCGCCGCTCCCCCGCCGTCCAGGCCATCGCGAACGAACTCGAATCCGGACGCCTCGGCGACCTCGTCCACTTCGACGGCCGCTACCGCGCCGACTACTCCCTCGATCCAACCGGCCCCATGACGTGGCGCTACCGCGGCGGCAACGGCACCGGCGCCCTCGCCGACGTCGGCAGCCACCTCATCGACCTTGCCGAATACCTCGCAGGCCCCGTCGTCGAAGTTCGCGGCGCACAGTTCTCCACCGTCATCACCGAACGACCCGTTCCGGTCGGCGTCACCTACGGCCACACCAAAGCCGACACCACCGGCGAGATGGCAGCGGTCGAGAACGAGGACATCGCTACCTTCACCGCGAAGTTCGCCGGCGGATTCGTCGGAACCTTCTCCGCGTCCCGCGTCGCGCACTGCAACCCCGACGGCCTGTCCTTCGACGTCTTCGGAACCAAAGGCTCGGCGTCGTGGGCGCTCGAACGTGCTTCGGAGTTCCACATCTCCACCACCGACATCGACAACACCGTCAACGGACGTCGCCAGGTCATCATCGGACCGCAGCACCCCTATATCAAGGGCGGGCTGCCGATGGACGCGGGCGGCGTCGGCCACGGCAAAGCGGAGTTCTTCGCCTACCAGGCCCGCGCGTTCCTCGACCAGATCGCCGGAATCGACGGACTGCCAACACTTCCCGACTTCGCCCACGGTCTGCGCGGAATGCAGATCGTCGCCGCCATCGCCGAATCCGCCGCAGGCAACGGCATCGCCGTCACGATCTGACCGACACCCACTCGACAGGAATCACATCATGAAGCTCGGCGTCTACAACGCGATCCTGCACGACAAACCCCTCCCCGAAGCTCTCGCCACCATCGCCTCCCTCGGCCTCGAAGGCATCGAAATCAACTCCGGCGGATTCCTACCCGCCGTCCACATCCCCGTCGACGACCTCCTCGCCGGCACCATCACCCCCGCCGACTACCTCGCAGTCTTCGAGGGAACCGGCGTCGCCATCGCCGGCCTCAACTGCAACGGCAATCCCCTGCACCCCGACCCCGAAGTGGGCCCCGACGACGCCGAAGACCTCCGCAAATCCATCCAGGTCGCCGGACTGCTCGGCATCGATCGCGTCGTCACCATGTCCGGCCTTCCCGCCGCCCACCCCGGCGGCACCTGGCCCGCCTGGCACGTCAACACCTGGGACTCGGGCTACCTCGACTCCTCCGACTACCAGTGGGACCAGATCGCCGTCCCGTTCTGGAAGGAAATCGACGCCCTCGCCCGCGAACACGGCGTCAAAGTCGCCATCGAAATGCACCCCCAGAACCTCGTCTTCAACCCACCCACCATGAAACGGCTCGTCGACAAAGGCGAACTGACCAACGTCGGCGCCGAAATGGACCCCTCACACCTGTTCTGGCAGGGCATTGACCCGGTCAAGGCTGTCGAATGGCTCGGACCGCTCGTCTTCCACGCCGCCGCCAAAGACACCCGCATCAACCCCAACTGCGAAATCTACGGCGTCCTCGACGACCGCTTCACCCGCATCCCCGCCGACCAGAACCCCACCAGCCTCGGCGGCACACACGTCGTCAACCAATGGCCAGAAGACTCAGCCTGGGACTTCGTCGCCGTCGGCAACGGCCACGACACCGCCTTCTGGACCCGCTTTCTCGCAGCACTGCACACAGTCGACCCCGACATGGCCGTCAACATCGAACACGAAGACACCGCCTACAGCGCCCTCGAGGGCCTCCGGATCGCCGCCGAAACACTCACAGCAGCCAAGGCTGCTGCCGGAGTCTGATCCGAGCGGAACCTACCAGGACAGCCACGGTTCCTCCGTCTCGATGCTGACCCCTGCTTCGGCCGCCGCGATGCGCGAGGATCCGAACAGATCCTCACGCATCGCCCGCTCGGATACCCCCGCCGTACCGAACCATCGCCGTGCACGGTGAATTGCTCTGGACGACTGGAGGTTCAACGATCCGCAATCGGCGGCATCGAAATCGACATGGACTTCGCCCACCCGGCCAGGACCGACGGCATCGGCAAGACGACCGAGCGCATCGGGCGAAAATCGAACTCGCCCGGACACTTCGACGACGAATCGGCATCTCGACAGGATCGCGCGCTCGGGCGATCCCGAGCGAACACGCGAATCATCGATCCGCAGTTCGCGATACAGATCACCGGAGTCGTCACCTACCAGCCAGACTGCACTGTCACCCGCTGCAACCACGCCTCCGATCGTCAAGGACAGCGACGCGGCCGTGTGGCCACGAACATCGACGAGTACAACGAAGTCCGGGATCCAGTAGCGCAGTCCGGTTGTGCGGGCACGGGGATCGGTGATCAGCGGGGCCAGTGTCAAGGCTTCCGCATTCTTGTCCGCCACACGGTCGACCACGGATCGCTGTCCCCAATCCGGGCCGTCGTGCCAGGCGAGCGCGTCCGGCTCGTGAGCAAACACTGCACCCATCATGAACGCGCGATTGGCAAACTCCCAATCCTCTCCTCCATAGCCGACGAATGCCGAGTCGAATCCCCCGACATCGTCGAAAAGTTCTCGGCTACAGGTCAATACGGCGCTGATCATGTACTTGTAGCCGTCCCACCCCGGTTCCAGCAGATCAGCGGTTCGCTGGTACCCGTCCACCAGCCACCGGGGTTCGTCCGTGTGGACACCCGCCCGCAGCGAATTGTCCCCGATCCACGACGCCACGGTGCGCGGATCGAGAGACGACAGATCGGCGTGCTTACGACGCCCTACCACCATCACGTCCGGCGCCACGGACGGCAGCCGGACAGCACGTCGAACATAGTCCGGAGCCGGAACGGTGTCCGCGTCGAGAAAGCACAGAACGGATCCAGTCGAGTGCCCCGCCCCCAGATTCCGGGCCGCTGCAGCTCGAAAACCCAGGTTCTCCTGGCGCACAGTGGTGATCGAGAGGTGAGACATCCACCGATCGACGACGGGCGGTGCCGCGGAACCGTCGTCGGCAATCACCACATCCAGGAGTTCACGCGGATAGTCCTGAGCCGTCAGGGCCTCGAGCACCAGCCCGAGTTGACGAGGTTGCTCGTAATACGGGATCACGACGCTGACGGTGGGCGTGTTCTCCGGCTCGCCTGCAAGATCCCAGCGATTGTCCGGCAGAACAATTCGACCGTCGTCGAGCCTGCGCGGTGGCAGTCCTACCGACGCAGCACTCACCGGGCCCACCGGCGAAAGAGATCGTCGTGCATCCGTGCTACGTCCGAGGGCGCCGGTCCCGTCGACACGGACGGCTCTATCCAGGTGCGCGTCGGGTCGGCAACGGCGTCCGAGATCGCCTGCCGCAGAGCGGAGTCTCCCTCGGCGTGCATGTTCAGAGCGCCCGGTGACCGCGAGTTCAGTTCGTCGGTGTACGTGCCCCGCGGTACGAGAGGCGCGCGCCCGAGGGCGATCCAGGTGTTGATGGAGCCGGAGGCGGACAGGTGGCGGTGATACGCGACGGGGACGGTGATGCCCGCTGCTCGTCGGTGCAGATCGTCGTCGTCGAGGAATCCCGTGATCTCGAACGATCGGCTGTCCTGCTCGGCGACAGAACGCAATTCGTCCACCAGATAGTCGTGACCGGCCGACGGCGCGCCGAGAACGACGAACCCGACTTCTCCCGGGAGTCCCGCCATCGCGTTCAGTACCTCGATGTGGCCTTTGCCCGGGTAGAGAAATCCGAGCACCCCGACCGTCGCATCGGCCGTCGTCGCCGTGACGCGACGAGTGCCGAGATGATCCTCGATCATCAGTGGAATCACCTGAGGCTCGATCTCACGAGAGATGTGTTCTCTGAACAGCGCTGCCTCGTGCCTGCTCGACACGACCAGGCCCGCAGCACGCTCGGCGACATCGCGATAGAACGCGATTCTCGATGCCATCGCCTGGCCGTCGGAAGTCTGTGGCAGATCGTGCAGCGTCACGGACACGGGCCTGCCGAGCCGACCGACCATCGCCCGAAGCTCGTCGGCGGCACTCGCCGGTGTCCGGCCGAAGAGTCTGTCGCTGACGTGAACGTGCACCAACTCACAGTCGCTCAGCTCACCGAGGACGTCCGCGCGGGGCGTTTCGGCGAACGCGACGCAATGATGGTCGAGGATTTTCGCCGACGCGGCATGAACCGAGGCTGCATATCTGACCACGCCATGGGTTCGGGGACCGACGACGAGGTGGCCGAAACGTGAATTCATCCGGTCAAGCCCAGAATGTCGAGGAGCTCGCCATATCGCCCCAGAGCGGCGGAGACGAACTCGGGATGGTCGACATACCAGCGTGATTGGACAGCATGAATCTCCTCCTGCCCGATCGAGTTGCCGTCGACGGTCCAGACGTCCCGAGCCTGCGCGTCGACACCGAGAGCATGGACCACTCGCTTCTCCAACGGAGCTCGAATATTCCCCAGCAACTCCCGATCGGGGTCGGTGGGTCCGCCGGCCCCGAGCGCCGTCAGTATCCGCTCACCCAATTCGACCAGCACGTCGTTTCCGGGGTGATTGATCGTGTGAGCCGCTCGCTCCCCGAGTGCGAGAAGAACATCGGAGATGCCGATGTCGCAGTCCCGCATTTCGCGGCGCCGTAGCTGGTCCACACTCCAGTCGGCCGCCGCGCGCAGACGCTCCTCACTGATCTCCACGTCCCAGTCGTCGAATCGGATGACGCCACCGTGCACGCTGCGCACAGTGCGGAGATCGTGGTACGGCACTCCGGGTGGCACCGCTGCCGGGTTGTCCGGGTGCCGCACGATCACCTGGAACGGAAACAGTCCGCCGTAGCGAATCACCGGCCAGAGAATGGTTGTCGACGGCCCCGTCGGCAGGGCGCGCACGTCGGCGGTTCCGATGGGAAGACCTCGATACCCGCTGCGCACAGGCTGTGAGACGAGTACGGCCGCCGAGCAGGCGATCGCCTCGACGAAGGGCATGTCCGCGAGTGTCAGTTCGTGGACCGGCGGTACCCTCACCGTCCGGTACGGCGCATCGGGAGAGCTCGACAGCACGATACGCAGGGCCTCGGCCTGGCAGTTTCCCCAGACGAGCAGGACCGGTCGATGGTCCGTGACAGGTGGTTCCGCCACGTGGTAGAACTCGCCGTAATGACGAGTTCGGCCGTCGACCTCGTGGCACGCACCGGACGCAGCGGTTCCGCGTCCACGGTAGTATTCGGTTGTCGTCATCGTTTCGAACACTCCCTCTCGAGCAGCCGGGCCGGGTCAGCCACACCCCGTATATCCGATCTGTCCAAGAGGAACCCTCCAACTTGATCACACCCGCAATAATCGGCTCTGTCCCGACAGCCCACGCGTACGTGTCGCATCTCGACGCCGTCGACGAGCCCGGAACCGTCCGGCGGCTTCCCGATCCCATCCCGCCAGGGGCGGAGGGGACCGCACAGTGGTGGCCGCCGCGCTGGTTGGACCCGACGTGGCTCGAAGCGCACGTCGCGGACATCGACCTGCTCCACCTGCATTTCGGTTTCGACTCTCTGCCCGTCGATCAACTCGAACGAGTGGCCGATGTGCTGCGCGCCACTGCCACTCCGCTGGTCTTCACCGTGCACGACCTTCACAACCCACATTTCGAAGACAACACTCGGCACACCGAGCAACTCGACGTACTCGTCCGCGCCGCAGCCGAACTCGTCACACTCACGCCGGGTGCTGCTGCTGAATTGAACGGCCGCTGGGGCGTCGATGCGACGGTGATTCCGCATCCTCACGTCGCACCTCTGCAGTACATCGGGTGCTCGCGAGAGCCGAAATCCGCTTTCGTCGTCGCCATCCATGCGAAGAGTCTGCGGGCCAATCTGGATCCGCTTGCCCTCATGGACACCGTGATCGAAACGGCGTCGTCGCTTCCGCATGCCGCGGTGCGAATCGATGTCGACTCGACGGTGTTCGATCAACCGCTTTCCGACGCCGCCGCGACGGGCCGCGCGCTTCTGAAGTACCGCTCCGCCGCTGTCGACGTACGAGTACATCCGCGTTTCGACGACGCCCAACTGTGGCAGTACCTGACCGAGATCGATGTATCGATCCTGCCGTATCGGTACGGCACTCACTCGGGTTGGCTGGAAGCCTGCCATGATCTCGGAGCACGTGCGATAGTCCCGGACTGCGGTTACTTCTCCGAGCAAAAGAACTGTGAGACATTTGGTTTCGGAATCGGAAGATTCGATCCCGACAGTCTGAGCGACGCGATTCGCCGGTGCTACGAGACACGGTTCGACACAGCGACCGTCAGCGCGCAATCGCGGAAACACGAACGATTGCTCATTGCTCGACGGCACGACGAGATCTATTCGCGAGCACGCACTCGTGCACTCTCCCATGCCGGAGTCGATCGATGACCGGTCCGCTGCGCATCGCACTTCTCGGTTCCTCGAACTTCCCCATCGCCGAACCGTTCGCGGGCGGTATGGAAGCCCACATCTGGCAGTTGGCTCGCGCACTGACCGCGCGTGGGCACACCGTGACGCTGTTTGCCGCCGAAGGGTCCGATCTGGGCGTCGCCGACGCCGCTCTGACGGTCTCCCGGCTCGAGTTGAGCGAGATCTCCAAGGCGGACATCACCACGCCTGCCCTCGCCGTGAGCGAACATCATGCATACCTTTCGTTGATGATGTCGCTCGGATCCGAACTGACGGATGCCTTCGACGTCATCCACAATCACAGCCTGCACTATCTTCCGATCGCGATGTCTCGCACGGTGAAGACGCCCATGTTGACGACGCTGCACACGCCCCCGTTCGCGTGGCTGGAGTCGGCGATCTCCGTGTCGCACAGTGCAGCATCGGAATTCGTCGCGGTGAGCAGACATGCAGCGCACCAGTGGAGTCCGGTGATCGGGAATATCAACGTGGTTCCCAACGGAATTTCGCTCGATCGGTGGCCTACCGGCCCTGGGGGGCACGGTGCAGTCTGGTCGGGGCGAATGGTCCCGGAAAAAGGACCTCACCTGGCAATCGATGCCGCCCGTCGCGCCGGTCTGCCGCTCACGCTCGCCGGGCCGCCGTCGAACACGGAGTACTTCGAGAACGAAGTGGTCACAAGACTCGGCGGCGACATCACCTACGTGGGACATCTCGACCAGCGTGATCTCGCTGCGGTGGTCGGATCCGCCGACGTCGCCCTGGTGACGCCGGTGTGGGAGGAACCGTACGGCCTCGTCGTCGCCGAGGCCCTTGCCTGTGGGACGCCCGTGGCCGCGTTCGAGCGAGGGGGAATCCCGGAGATCCTCGACCGGCGATCCGGACGACTCGCCGACCCGGACTCGGTCGAGGATCTCGCTCGCGCTCTCGTCGAGGCGGCGGGATTGTCCAGAGTCGACGCACGAGCACGCGCAGCGGCCGTCTGCTCCGAGGTACGCATGGTGGAACAGTACGAAGGCTTGTACCACAACATGATCGGAGCCTCTGCCGCATGATCGGGTACTACGCCCATCATCACGGATCGGGTCATGTCACCCGCGCCACGTCGATTGCAGCAGCACTGCACAACCCGGTCACCATACTGTCTTCGCGGCCGCGGCCTGACGACTGCGACGTCGAGTGGCTCGATCTCCCCCTCGATGTCGACGACGACGAGAACGACTACACCGATCCGACCATGAGCGGCACGGCTCACTGGGCCCCCACCGGCGTCGCCGGGCTCACTGCCAGGATGGCCGCCATCGCGCGCTGGGTGGAGACCGCGCGACCACAGGTTGTCGTCGTGGACGTATCGGCCGAAGTCGCGCTCTTCGTCCGTCTCCTCGGAGTCGACGTCGTCGTCATGGCAATGCCGGGCGTGCGCGACGACGAACCTCACACGACGGCCTACCGTATCGCCTCGCGAATCATCGCGCCGTGGTCGCAGTCCGTCTACGACCCGGCATGGTTGCATCCGTACGCCGAGTCGACGACCTACGTGGGCGTGATCAGTCGGTTCGACGGGCGACTTCGGACGACGGCCCCCGACGCCGATCACGTAGTCGTTCTCGGTGGAGCCGGTGGAACATCCTTTGCCACAACCGACGTCGCGCGAGCAGCCGACGCAAATCCCGACTACCGGTGGACTGCGGCCGGTATCGACCGCGCTTCCTGGGTAAGCGACGTCTGGCCCCTGCTGTGTTCGGCAGCAGTCGTCGTCACGCATGCCGGGCAGAACTCCATCGCCGACATCACCGCGGCGCGAGTTTCGGCCATCGTCATTCCTCACCCGCGTCCGTTCGCCGAGCAGGACGAAACTGCGCACTCGCTCGAACGAGCCGGTGCCGCAGTGGTCGTCTCAGGTTGGCCGCAACCCGACGAGTGGCCGAAGTTATTGGATGCGGCCACCGGACTCGACGTCGACGCGTGGACACAGCTCCGCCAACCAGGCGCTGCCGCTCGTGCTGCAGAAATCCTCGACGGTATCGCCGACCGAAGGACCGCTCCCCGATGAGCACCATTCCATTCGCCATCGTGGTGGTGACGGTCGTCGCCGGACGACACGCGCATCTGACGGCCCAGTTGCGCGGACTCGCCGAGTCCTCCGTCGCGCCGTCGCGCCACATTGTCGTGTCCATGGGAGACGACAGCATCTCGGCCGTCGTCGACGCAGCGAACAGTGACGCAACGGTGGTCGAATTGGATGCAGCCTCACCGCTTCCCCTTGCCCGTGCCCGCAATCACGGGGCGCGATCGGCTATGGCAGCCGGCGCTGATCTGATCATTTTTCTCGACGTGGACTGCATACCCGGTGCCGACTTGATCGGCCGATATGCCGCCGCGGCATCGAACGAACATCATCGCGACGCCCTGCTGTGCGGGCCGGTGACCTACCTACCACCGAACCCGACAGGGTGGAGTGCGGCGGAGTTGATCACCCGGACCAGCCCACACCCTGCCCGGCCTGCGCCGCCTGCCGACGTCGTGACGGCAGGCACCGACTACGACTTGTTCTGGTCGTTGTCCTTCGCGCTCACGCCGGACACGTGGCACCGAATCGGAGGGTTCCACGAAGGATATGTGGGCTACGGGGGCGAGGACACCGATTTTGCGGCGTCGGCACGTGCCGCGGGGGTAGGGATCAGGTGGATCGGCGGCGCCGATGCCTACCACCAGCACCACCCGGTGTCGTCGCCGCCGGTCGAGCGGCTGGAAGATATCGTTCGCAACTCCACCGTGTTCTTCTCGCGCTGGCACCGGTGGCCGATGGAAGGGTGGCTTGCGGAGTTCGAACGGCGTTCACTGATCGAACGCAGCCCCGACGGCACCATTCGAGTAGTGAGATGAACGCCGCATGAACTCTCACGACTAGTTTCCGCGACAATGGGTAACCCACGTAGTCGAACCGATTACCGATCGACGAACGAAGGGGTCACATGACTGCGTCGGCAACTCTTTCGACCGACCGTCTCCCGGCACTGGTCAGATCTTGGGCGCAGGACCTGACCGTCGGACAACTCTATGCAGTGTTGAAGCTACGAGTGGAAGTGTTCGTGGTGGAGCAGGCGTATTTCTACCCCGAACTGGACGGATTCGATCTTCTTCCAAGAACGCGGCACTTTTGGCTCGAGCGTGAGGGAGACGTCATCGGAACGGTACGTCTACTGGAAGAGACCAACGAGGTCGCGACCGAGTTTCGACTGGGCCACCTGTGTACCCGCAGGTCCGAGCGTGGCCACGGTCACACGACCCGATTGCTGCAGGCAGCTCTGGCCGACATCGGTTCGGCGGTGTGCCGGATCGACTCGCCGAGCTATCTCGTGGAGATGTACACCCGCCACGGCTTCGTGCAGTGCGGTGACGAGCGTCTGGACAACGGTGTCCCGTTGGTTCCGCTCGTGCGAAACCAACGAGACACGGTCTAACTTCCTTCGGTGTCGTCCACGAAGGCCCATTCGCCGTCGTGGTCTACCTCGAGCCGCCACCCCAGTTCGCTGTTGTCGGCCTTGGTATCGATGAACCACGCATGCGCGTCCTCGGCGCTTGCGATGTCCTTGGTCGCGACGACGTCGCCGGTCGGGTCGAGCACTCTGTAATCAGCCATGCGAGAGCGGTACCCGGCTTTGCCCAGGTCTCAAACGTGGTTTGTTCTGAACGCTTCTGGGTATCGATCGTCGATGTCGGACTCAATCCCCATCAGCAGGCCGTATCCACTCGGCGTTTCACTTCTCTCCAGCGGCGAGGCCGATGTCGCGATCTACTCCGAAACCGCCGACTCCATCACCGTCGTAGTCCTGGGCGAGTCCGGCGACGAGATCTCGTCGACGGTGCTCGGCGAGCGAACCGGACATGTGTTTCACGGTTTCGTCGATTCCCTTTCCGTCGGCAGCCGCTACGGGTTGCGGGTCGACGGGCCGTGGGATCCAGCTAGAGGACTGCGGCACAACAAGAACAAACTGCTTCTCGATCCGTATGCTCGCGCGATTTCGGGGTCGGTCGACTGGAACGAGTCGGTGTTCTCCCATCACCACGAGGAGCCGGAATCCCTCAACGAAGCGGACTCCGCCGGTTCGATGCCGGTGTCGGTGGTGACGGACTCCGACTTCGACTGGGGCGAGGACCGATCGCCGCGAATTCCGTTGGACCGCACGGTGGTATACGAAGTTCATGTCAAGGGATTCACTGCCCTTCATCCCGGAGTCGACGAGAATATCCGCGGAACGTACGCAGGACTGGCCCATCCTGCCGCGATTCGGTCGCTGGTGGATCTCGGTGTCACCTCGGTCGAGCTGCTGCCGGTGCACCAATTCGTCCAGGACTCACACCTGTTGGAGGAAGGACGCCGCAACTACTGGGGCTACAACTCGATCGGCTTCCTGGCACCCCACAACGAGTACAGCAGCGCGGGTGACACCGGAGGTCAGGTCGACGAATTCAAGACGATGGTGAAGGCGCTTCACGACGCAGGCATCGAGGTGATACTCGACGTCGTCTACAACCACACGGCCGAAGGCAATCACCTCGGTCCAACGCTCTCGCTCAAGGGCATCGACAACCGCTCGTACTACCGGCTCGTCGACGAGGACCGCGGTTCGTATTTCGACACCACCGGAACCGGCAACAGTCTCAATGTCGGACACCCGGCTGCTCTGGCGTTGATCATGGACTCGTTGCGGTACTGGGTCACCGAGATGCATGTCGACGGATTCCGTTTCGATCTGGCCAGCACACTGACTCGTCAGGATTCGGACCTGGACAAGCACAGCGCATTCCTCGACCTCGTGCATCAGGATCCGACGCTCGCGGCCGTCAAACTCATAGCCGAACCCTGGGACACTCAGGGCTACCAGGTCGGCGGATTCCCTGCCCGCTGGTCCGAGTGGAACGGCAAGTTCCGCGACGACGTACGCGATTTCTGGCGCGGCGAAGAAGGATCGCTCGGCGCGTTCGCTCAGCGCATCACCGGGAGCCCTGACGTCTACGAGAACAGTCGACGACCCACGCTGGCAAGCGTCAACTTCGTCACCGCTCACGACGGATTCACGTTGGCGGACCTCTACAGCTACGACAGCAAGCACAACGACGCGAACGGCGAAGACAACGCGGACGGCGAATCCGACAACCGATCGTGGGGATGCGGCGCCGAAGGGCCGACGGACGACGAAGGCGTCAACGCGCTCCGGGCTCGTCAGCAACGCAATCAGTTGGCGACGCTTCTGTTCTCGGCAGGGGTTCCGATGGTCCTCGGCGGCGACGAGATCGGCCGGACCCAGGGCGGAAACAACAATGCGTACTGCCAGGACAACGAGATTTCATGGTTCGACTGGGCTGCCGCGGACACGCCACTTCAGGAGTTCACCGCCGAGTTGATTCGCCTTCGATCCGGCCATTCCGCGTTGCGCCCCCGCTGGTTCCGGCACGACAGCGAGTCGGATGGGAAGACGTTCGTCGACTTCTACCGCGCCGACGGGGAAAAGTTGTCCGACGACGACTGGTCCGACGGTTCGGCGCTGTCGCTACTGGTCGTGATGGCGTCGGCGCAGGACGACACCATCTTCGCGTGGATGGTCAATTCGTCCTCCGGCGCCGTCGAATTCACGCTGCCGAACGAATTCGAACAGGAGGATTCAGGCTGGACTCAGGTCGTCTCGAGCGATCCCGAGCAGGCCTACGAGAACTCGGGACCGAAAATTCTGATCCGCGAGCACTCGTTCACCCTTCTGGCGGTACCGACGCCTTCGAGCTGAGCTCGGCTCAGAACCACTCCGGCTTCATGTCGAGAGTGGTTCTGTCCAGGCTCGCCAGCAGATCCAACTGCGGCCCGACCTTGGGCAGTTCGTAGGCAAAGAAGTAGCGGGCTGCGCTGCGCTTGCCATCATAGAAGTCACCGGTCTTGTTCTCGACCGCGGTGAGCTGCTCCAGCCACATCCACGCGATGACGATGTGTCCCAACGCCTCGAGATAGATCGTCGAGTTCGCCAGTGCCACGGCCGGATCGCCGGTGGACCACAGAGCGGCCGTCACAGCGACTGCCCGGTTCAACGACGACTCCAACGCATCGGCCATTTCGGCGGTCTCCCCGGAGATCACGCGCGCAGCCCGAACAGTGCCCGCGACGCGATCACCCAACAGTACGAGCCCGGCACCGCCCTGCATCGTCACCTTACGGCCGAGCAGGTCGAGACCTTGAATACCGTGTGTACCTTCGTGGATGGGGTTGAGCCGGTTGTCGCGGTAATACTGCTCCACGTCGTAGTCACGGGTGTAGCCGTATCCACCGTGAATTTGAATGGCGAGACTGTTCGCCTCCAGACACCACTGCGAGGGCCAACTCTTCGCGATCGGAGTCAACACGTCCAGCAGCAGCGTGGACTCCGCCTTCGTCGCCTCGTCCTCGGTCGTATCCTGCTCGTCGACGAGCCGCGAACAGTACAGGCCCAATGCCAGAGCACCTTCCACGTAGGACTTCTGAGCGAGCAGCATTCGTCTGATGTCCGCATGCTCGATCAAGGCGACGGGCGCAGATGCCGGATCCTTGGCTCCGATCGGGCGACCTTGCGTACGCACCTTCGCGTAGTCGAGCGACTTGAGGTAGCCCACGTAGCCCAGAGAAATCGCGAGGAACCCGACACCGATGCGGGCCTCGTTCATCATGTGGAACATGTACGACAGGCCTCGATGCTCCTCGCCGACGAGGTATCCGATCGCACCGGAACCCCCTGCGTCGGAGAAGGATCCGTCACCGAAGTTCAGCAGCGTATTGGTGGTGCCGCGATTGCCCATCTTGTGGTTGAGCCCCACCAGCGCAACGTCGTTCCGTGTTCCGTCGGCGAGATACTTCGGCACGATGAACAGTGAGATGCCCTTGACGCCCGGGCCACCGCCTGCTGCTTTGGCCAGCACGAGATGCACGATGTTCTCGGTCAATTCGTGGTCTCCGGCGGAGATCCACATCTTCGTGCCGGTGATCCGGTAACTGCCGTCGTCCTGCACCACCGCACGCGTGGTGATGTCGGCCAGAGACGATCCCGCGGCGGGCTCGGACAAACACATCGTGCCGAAGTACTTGCCTTCCAGCATCGGTCGAACGTAGTCGTCGATCTGCGCTTCGGTGCCGTACGTGGCAATCAAATTGGCGTTCGCCATCGTCAAGAACGGATACGACGACGTCGAGGCGTTCGCAGCCTGAAACCATGCCATCGCTGCGCGGGCGACCGTGGTCGGCAACTGCATTCCGCCGACACTCTCGTCGAACTGACCCGCTATGAGGCCGGCAGCGGAATACACCGCGAGAGCCGCTTTCACGTCGTCGATCATCTCCACTGTGCCGTCGGCACGCATGCGAGGTTCGTTCGCATCGGACAACCGGTTGTGTGGCTCGAAGTGTTTGTGCGCGATGTCGGCGCACAGATCCATCACGGCGTCGAAGGTCTCGCGGGAGTGCTCGACGAACCGTTTCCGATCGGTCAACGATTCGACGTCGAGCCACTCGTAGAGCAAGAACTCGAGATCACGGCGGTTGAGTACCTCGGTCATGGAAAGTCCGTTCGTGCGAAGGCGGTGTCGAGTGACGTTACGACGGTGTGCTCGGTTCGGTCCAGTGTCGTGGCTGCGCCCCGGCGAGTCCCCGCGCGCGCGTGCGTGCACGAGGGGCAACGACAGCGGGAATCAGCAACTCCCACATCTCGGTCAGACGGGCATACAGATCGGCCCGCCCGTACAGAACTTCGGACAGCGTCTGGACTCCGGTGAACGCACCGACCACGAACTTCGCGAGGGCGTCGACGTCGACGCCTTCGGCGATATCGCCCTCGTCGTGCGCCCGTTGGGCCAGCACCCGAATAGATTCGATCCAATCGAGATACGGCCGCTGCACCGGTCCCTGGATGCTGCCGATCTCCAGAGTCAGCCGCATTCCTCCGCGAGCAACAGGTTCGTCGACTAGCTGGCGAGCCATCTCCTGGCTCACGAGAATGAGAGCATCGAGCGCGGACGGGACCTGCGCGACCACCAGACGAACGCCGTCCATTGCCATCTGGTGTTGGGCACCGATCACCGCGTGCGCGAGGTCTTCCTTCGACGAGAAGTGGAAGTACATCGCGCCTTTGGTCACTCCGGCGTTGGCCAGGATGGTCGACAGACTCGCTGTTCCGTAGCCGAACTTCTCGAAACTGGTCGCCGCGCCGACGAGCACGGCCTGGCGAGTGTCCTCAGCACGCTGCTGCATGGACACCGACCGATCGACGTCGTCGCATCATCGATCTCGGCGATTCACACTCGTAGTACACCGATCAACCATATCGGGTCCGGCGTCGGTCATTCGAATGACCTCGCTCGAAGGATGTCGAGGTCAGCCGGGGTTACCCACCGAACGCGCCGCAGGTGGAAGGTTCGCAGAGTCGCCCGACGGCCAGTCGGCCGGGTTTTCACCGAGCGCTCGAAGCCGCGGCATCTGCTCGCGGCACCACGGCGACACAGCTCCGCCCTCGTCGACGAACCGCGAGAACTCCCGCCACGAGATCCATTCCGCCCGGGCCACCTCGGCCGGATCGGGAGTGGGCGCCGGGCCGTCGTACAGCACGCCGTATACCGGACACAGCTCGTTCTCGACCACACCGTCGTCCATCACGGCGCGGTACCTGAAATCGGGAAGGAGAAGCCGAACACCGTCCACGGCGATGCCCAGTTCCTGTTCCAACCTGCGTACGACGGCATCGGCGAGGCTTTCGTTCGGGCCGGGATGACCGCAGCAGGTATTGGTGGTCACCGCGGGCCAGGTCTTCTTCTCGTGTGCCCGCTCGGTGATCAGGACTTCACCGCGTGAATTGAAGACGTAGCACGAGAACGCCAGGTGCAGCGGTGTGCACGTGGTGTGGACGGTCGATTTCAGCGCCGTCCCGACGGCACGTCCGTCCTCGCCGACGAGGACGACGTACTCGGTCACGACGGGTCGGGTCGGATGCATACCTTCATGGTGCCGCGTCTCGTGGAGGTTCAAACCTGCAACGCCCCCTCGGAGACCAGCGAGGCGATCGACGCGCGTTCGGCGTCGGTGAGCGGCGAGGACGAACCGTCGACCACACGAACAAGCGTGAAGGACGCGACGGCAGCGCGAACGTCGTTCTGGAAGATCGAGACGTCGACGACGAGCGAACTGACCCCGAGCCTGGTCACCACCACCTGGACATCGGCCGATCCCACAAAGAGTTCGCGCGAGAAGTCCGAGGAAATATGGACGACCATCACCTCGGCAGCAGTGACGAGGGAATTGCTCGCCGCTGCCAGTGCTTCGGCCCATGCGTGGCTCGCCAATTCCAACGCAAGGTAGGCGGGAACGTGATCGATCTCGATTCGGGTGCCGTCACGGGCAGGGTGGTGCGAGAGTGCCATCGTGCTCCGGTACATGACCTGAACGGTACCGCCAGACAAGTGCGATGTTTGTCTCGGTGACTTCAGTGGGTAGTGCCGTAGTCGGCGGCGAACAAGTGTCGCTGCCGGACGTGTTCGGAGGGTTGAGACCACAGCTCCCCGAGCATGCCGGGCCATTCGCTGTACAGACCGTTCAGGACTGCCTGCGAGCGATCATGTCGGCGATGGCTCGAACGTCCCGCTCCGAGAGCGGTTGAGCACCCACCATCACCTGCCGCAGCAGAAGCCCGTCGACCGACAGCGCGAACAATTCAGCCGAGGCGGTCGTCGCCTCCACTTTCGCGGCGACCATTCCGTCTCGAACCAGCGTGGTGAATGCCGCCAGTTGAAGATCGAACGTCGCACGCAACTGCGGATGGTTCATCGCCTCACCTCGAAGGTGATGTCGCGCGATCACCCTGATGCGGTTGTCCACCGAACACATGTCGGTGACGAATCCGACGACCGCTGCCACGACGGAATCGTGAGACCACTCCTCCAGCGAAAAATGGGCTGCCGCTGTGGCCATGTCCGCCGCGAACACCTCTTCCAGCGCAAGCGTGAGCAAGGCCGCCCGATTCGGGGCGTGGTAGTTGACCGCACCTGCACTCAGCTTCGCTGCGGCGTCGACTGCCCGGTGGGTCAGCCCGCGGGGGCCACGCTCGGCCAGGACCGTCACCGAGGCGACGGCCAGGAGGGCTTTCCGTGTCGGCGACATGAATGGACAGTACGACACCCTTGACTGCCCCCTGGCCGTATCTCTAGCCTCAACGGATGTTGAGGAATTGGAACCCGAGTCGTCGCACGCTTCTCGGAGCTGCCGGAGCAGGAGTAGTGGCCGCCGCGCTGGGAACCGCCCACCGTAGCCAGGCGGCCCCGTTGCTGCCGGCAGTGTGCAGCGATCGTTACCAGGGATACCGCGCGTACGACCGCACGCTCCCCTACGCGCATTTCATGGCCGACCGAACCGCCCCGGCGCCCCGCGGCGTGCTCGACGCCCACGCGGGGCAACCAGCCGATCCGAATCTGATCCCCTCGTTCGAGAACATGACACGAGATCTGGGAGTCGACGGTTACTCGCCGATCGAGACCGGTTACGGCCGATTGCCCGACGGTGTCGTGTTCGCAGCAGTGAGGACCGTCATGCCTCGCGTCACCGCGGCAATGTGGGACTGGTGGTTCGGTTGGCATTCCACCGAAGCCGCTCGCTACAAGTTGTGGCACCCCGACGCGCATCTGCACGCAGCGCTCCGCACCGATCTGACCGGCGCCTCCGTTCCCGACCGAGCGAAGTACATCGGCAACACCACCTACGTCGACGAGTACGTCGGCCCCAAACTTCAACAGTTGGCGATCGAATTTCGCGACCCGCTCGCTCACGGCTTCGCGGTACCGCCGGACCACACGGTCATCTTCGGGCGCGTAGGCAGCAGCATCGCCCCGGTCGATCTCGGATGGCTGGCCCACCAGGTTCGGCCGACAATCGATGGCTGCGAGATGCGCAGCCGTTTCTATCTCAACCTTCGCGGACTACATGTCCCGAATCTCGAGCAGGCGGCGTGCGCCATCGGACGAGGCCCCTCGGTCGATCCGAGCGACTTGATACTGAGCATCGACCTCGCGAAGGATCTGATGTTGCACTGCGGCCAGGAAATGAACCATCTCGCTGGTTTTCTCCCCGAACTTCACGCGCAGTTCGGGGTCTGACCACCGAAAAGCTCTACATCACATTCCGTTTCGCGACTTTCCGGACAACCCGGACTATGAGCAGCATCACGATTGACCCCTCACCTCACGGGCATATCCTTACCTTGGGTAATGAATTGTCGATCCAGTTACCTGTGCCGACTACGGAGGGGATTTTCGCGCATGACTTCCGCCATGGATTCACCACTACTCAAGCGATTCACCGAGCTTCACCGATCGGACGAGCAGTTTCGCAGCGCCGAGCCGGATTCGGCCGTCACGGCCGCCGCTGCGGCCATCGAGCCGAAACTGACCCGGATGGTCGCCGAGATCATGGAGCGCTACGCCGATCGCCCGGCCCTCGGGCGCCGGGCACGAGAGGTCGTGCAACGCAACGGCAGATCCGAGATTTCGCTGCTGCCACGCATGGAGAGCATCACCTACGCCGAAGCCTGGAATCGCGCAGGCGCACTTGCCGCCGAATTGAGTGCGGGCGAGCTCGCTGTGGCCACAGGCGATTTCATCGCCACTCTCGGATTCGCCGGTATCGATTACGTCGTGACCGAGCTCGCCACGCTCAGACTCGGCGCCGTGGCCGTGCCCCTCCAGGCAGGAGCCAGCGCACGCGCCCTCACCGACATCGCCCGTGAGACCGAGCCGACGATGATCGCCGCCGACGGTGACAACCTTGCCGTCGCCGTCGAGGTAGCCGGACAATGTCCCAGTGTCCGAGCGATTCTGGTGCTCGATCACGACGGGCGGGGCGACCTGGACATCGAGCGCATCACCGCTGCGAGAGAATCTGCGGCGCCGCTGTCCATCGTCGTCGAACCACTGTCCGAGACCATCTCCCGCGGCCGGTCCCGGACGCCGTATCCACTGGTCGAATCTCGAGATCCCGATCGCCTCGCGACCTTGATCTACACCTCGGGAAGCACCGGCACGCCGAAGGGCGCGATTCACACCGAGCGAATCGTTGCCGGATCGTGGACCGGTGCGTGGAATGCAACCGATCCGACCGACTCGACGCCCAGCTTTCCGGTCATCACTCTCGACTATCTGCCGATGAGTCACCTTGCCGGACGCGGGTTGGTCTTCATGACGCTCGCCGCAGGCGGAACGGTCAACTTCGCAGGCAAGAGCGATCTCTCGACGTTGTTCGAGGACTTCTCCCTGGCGAGACCGACACTCGCGCTTCTGGTACCACGCGTCTGCGAGATGATCAGGCACACGGCGATCGCCGAGATCGACCAGCGTCTGAGCACCGGAGCCGACCCCGACAGCGTCCGCGGCGAGGTTCTCACCCACTTCCGCGATGTCACCTTCGGTGGGCGGATTCTCGCAGCGGTGGTCGGCACCGCACCGATTGCCGAGGAAGTCAAAAATTTCGTGGCCGAACTGCTCGATGTCGCTGTGCAGGACAACTACGGCTCGACGGAAGCCGGAATGGTGTTACGCGAAGGAATCGTCAAGCGTCCGCCGGTGATCGACTACCGACTCGACGATGTTCCGGAACTCGGATACTTCTCCACCGACACACCACATCCACGAGGTGAACTGCTGCTCAAGACCACCTCCATCATCCCCGGTTACTACAAGCGTCCCGACGTCACGGCCGAGATGTTCGACGCCGACGGGTTCTACCGCACCGGCGATGTAGTCGCCGAGATCGCCCCGGATCACCTCACCTACGTGGATCGACGCAAGAACGTCCTGAAGCTGGCCCAGGGCGAGTTCGTCGCCCTTGCCCGCCTCGAAGCATTGTTCGGCACAAGTGATCTCGTGGATCAGATCTTCGTGTACGGCAACAGCCAGCGCTCGTTTCTCCTGGCGGTCGTCGTCGCGGCACCGGGAGTGACCTCGGCCGGAGAGGTCGGGGCGTCGCTTCAGTCGCTGGCGCGGGACGAAGGACTGAACTCGTACGAGATCCCTCGTGAGATCGTGTTGGAGGAGGCGCCGTTCACGCAAGAGAACGGTCTGCTCTCCGGAGCCGGGAAGCAGTTGCGCCCCAAACTCGTCGAGAAATACGGTTCCATCCTCGAAGCTCGATACACGGATCTCGAAGAATCGCAGACCGATCGCCTCAGTGAACTACGTCGTCGCGGTCCCGATGCCCCGATCCTCGACACCGTCGGAGACTCGGCGCACGCTCTGCTCGGCTGCGCGGGCACCGACGTGAGTCCCGATGCACGGTTCGTGGACCTCGGTGGAGATTCGCTGTCCGCCTTGACGTTCTCCAACCTGCTACGCGACATCTTCGACGTCGAGGTTCCGGTCGGAGTCGTCACGGGGCCGTCGTCCGACCTGCGTGCGCTTGCCGAATACATCGAAGCGAGACTCGGCTCCACTGCCGACACCGTCACGTTCGACTCGGTCCACGGCAAGAATTCTTCGGCTGTCCGCGCCGAGGACCTCACCCTCGACGCATTTCTCGATACCGACACGCTCAAAGCGGCCCAGGATGCCGATGCTCCCCGCGCACGCACGCGGACAGTCCTTCTGACCGGCGCGAACGGTTACCTCGGACGTTTCCTGTGCTTGGAATGGTTGCAGCGCATGGCCGATGTCGGCGGAACCGTGGTGTGCCTCGTCCGTGGCCGCGATGCCGCCGACGCACGCGCCCGCCTGGACGCCGCCTTCGACTCGGGTGACACCGAACTGTCCGCCCGATACCGGACGCTCGCCGACGCTGCACTCGAAGTGGTTGCAGGCGACATCGGCGACAACCGACTCGGCCTCGATGCCGACACGTGGGGCGCTCTGGCGACCCGCGTCGATCGTATCGTTCACCCGGCCGCGTTGGTCAATCACGCACTGCCCTATCAGCACATGTTCGGCCCGAACGTGGTCGGTACCGCCGAAGTGGTCCGACTGGCCGTAACCGATCACCTCAAGCCGGTGACCTACCTGTCCACCGTTGCCGTCGCAGCAGGCGTCGAGAACTTCGTCGAGAACGGAGACATCCGAAAAGAAAGCGCAACACGCAGTGTCGACGAGTCGTATGCCAACGGCTACGGCACATCGAAGTGGGCCGGTGAGGTTCTGCTGCGCAACGCATTCGACCTGCTCGGCCTTCCGGTGACTGTGTTCAGGTCCGACATGATCCTGGCGCACAGCACGTGGACCGGGCAGTTGAACGTGCCCGACGTGTTCACACGCCTGGTCCTGTCGGTGGCCGCGACCGGAATCGCCCCGAAGTCGTTCTACCGCACCGACACAGATTCTCCGATCGACGAAGCCGGCCGCCCCCGCGCTCATTACGACGGTCTGCCTGCCGATTTCAGTGCGGCCGCGATCACCGCACTCGGTGGCGAGTCCACGTCCGGCTACACCACTTACGACGTGCTCAACCCGCACGACGACGGTATCTCGCTCGACACATTCGTCGACTGGATGATCGAATCGGGTCGCACGATCGAACGCATCGACGACTACGACGAGTGGTTCGCGCGATTCTCCGCCGCTGTAGCCGACCTACCCGAGCCGCAGCGAACCAAATCGCTTCTGCCGCTGTTGCATGCCTACGAACAAGCCGAATACCCCGCGGCGGGAGCGCATCTGCCGGCGGAGGGCTTCCGCGCCGCGGTGATCGACGAGGGCGACGGCGACATCCCTCACCTCGATCGTGCGTTGATCGAGAAGTATCTCACCGACCTGGAGCAATTGGGCCTGCTGACACCTGCCTGACCCCGACCCGTCGAGATCGAGGTTGTGTAACGCATTCCGCAAGGATTTGCGTACACAACCTCGATCTCGACGAGTGTGGACGTGCTTTCGCGTGGCTCGGTCAGTTCGAGCGACTACGAAGCCGCGGGAATCTCGCCTTGGGCACTGGTGGCGCGGCCGCGATGTCGGTCAGCACTGCTTCGACCGTCTGCTCGGCATCGACCTTGTTGTCCCCGATGCCTCCTGTCGCTCCGCGCTTGGCCCAGCCGACAACGTAGCGGCCCGGCACGGTAGTGCCGTCGTCGTCCGTCACGCGCCCGTCGACGTTCCGAATAGCGCCCACTGCGGCGTCGAAAGGCATTCCGGGAGAAGGTGTTCCTCGATACCCGATCGCAAGAAGCGCAAGGTCTGTCGGCACCGTGATTCCGTCGCTGAATTCGACCGACTCGACGCGACCCACGCCGGTGAGAGCCTTGGGAGCTCTACCGAACGCAAACACTATTCGACGCTGGGTCACGGGTGCTTCGAGGTCGACGGTCGGTGCACCGCGTAGTGCAGATGCAGGTGCGGTCGAGGGCAGATCGTCGATGGTGGCGAGAACGCCCTCCGGGCCTGCCACTGCGACCATGACATCAGGCCGCGAGACGAGTGCCTGACACTCGGATCGAGTGAATGCCGCGAACTCGGGGCCTCGGCGAGCCGCGATGACCACCTCGGTCACCGTGCTCGTGCGTAGGGCTGCGAGAGCGTGACGCGAGATTTCGGTGTCCACGAGAGCGTCGGGATCGGCGGTGAGAATTCGAGCGGCGTCGAGCGCCACGTTGCCGTTTCCGATGATGGTGACCCGGCGAACCCCGTTGAGATCGACCGCGTCGGCAGGCACGTCGGGATGCCCGGTGTACCACCCGACCAGTGTGCGAGCGCTGATGAATCCGGGCAGCTCGGTTCCGGGGATGTCCAGTGCGCGATCGTTGTCCGCGCCGACGGCATAGACGACGGCATCGAACCTTCGAGCAGCCTCCTCGTGAGAGATGTCGGCGCCGATCTCCACGCCCAACCTCATCGTCACCCTCGGATGTACGAACAAGCTGCGGAAGTGCTCGCCGATCCGTCTCGTGCCCGAGTGGTCAGGCGCGACGCCGAAGCGCGCGAGACCACCGGGAACGCCCAGCTTGTCGAAGAAAGTGACTCTGCTGGTGGGGACCCGAAGGAGAGCCTGCGCCGTGTAGCACGCAGCCGGACCCGTCCCGACGATGGCGACGTCGAACCGCGGCATCGTGTTGATCGTGGCCGGCGGAAACTTGGGTGCATCCCACTCGGCCACCGCTGGGCGGTCCTTGTAGTAGTCGGCATTGATATCGGCGTAGACGGCTTGGTCGTCGGACAGTCGCGACACTCTGGTGATCGCGTCGACCGGGCACGCATCCGCACAGGCACCGCAGTCGATACAACTACGCGGATCGATGTAGAGCAGTTCCGTTTTACCGAAATCCGGCTCCCCTGGTGTGGGGTGAATGCAGTTGACCGGGCACACCGAAAGGCAGGACGCGTCGTTGCAGCAGTTCTGGGTGATGGCGAAGGCCACGTTACGTCTCCGTCGTCTGTGGTGATGCCTAGAAGGTCGAGCTGGTCGAGAAAGAACTCACAGCATATGCAGGCGCTTGTAGATTACCTCTGCAGGCTTGGTGACGAGGCCACAGTCGTGCAGAAACGCCATCAGGTGCTCACTGCTGGTACGCATCATCATGTGGTGATGCGCGTTGTTCTTCGCTTCCTTCATCGCGCGGTCACCATCGAGGCCCGCAGCGACGTAGACGGCCTTGTTCACCATGTTGGAGACGATGATGCGCGCTGCAATGGCAACCACGAGCGCACTGGCTTTGCGCCGAGGCGCGCTCTTACCTTCGATGCGCTCGCGCATCTGAGCGCGGGCGAAGGTCATATGGCGCGATTCTTCGACGACGTGGATCTTGCTGGTGGTGCGCACGAGCGGCAGAACGTTCTCGCCGCGCATCCAATCGCGCTGCATGACATCGAGAACCTCTTCGGCGACGAGAATGCCTCCGTAGGCAGCTTCCGCCGAGGCCAGGGCTTTGAAGCCGCGGCCCAGTTCGCGGGACATCTTGCGCGGCAGGTAGGCCTTGATGCCCATCTTGGTGCATGCACGAGCGAACATGATCGAGTGGCGGCACTCGTCGGCGATCTCGGTGAGCGCGAACTGGAAGTCCGAATCCGAGGAGTCCTGGCAGTACTGGTCACGCAGAACCATCTGCTGAAGGATCATCTCGAACCAGATTCCGGTGCTCATGATCGAGCAGACCTCGTGACGGGTGAGCAGGATGCGCTGCTCCTCGCTCATCTCGTTCCACATCGTTGTTCCGTACAGCGTGCTCCATTCCGGGTTCAGTCCGTACAACGACGGGTCGAGGTCCTCGTCCCACGCCACCTCCTCCATCGGATCGTAGGAGAGCTGCGCAGCAGAATCGAGCAGTCGCGCAGACACGTCCTCGGCTTCGAGCAGAGCAGTGGGTCCGGTCGGTGTGCTGTTCATGATGCGAATTCCCTTCGTCGACGATGAAGTCGGGTTAGCTGTTACGAAGATTACCAGTAACTTGCCATCACAGGTAAGGGTCTTCGGAAAACTTCCCAGAAGGTCGCGCGTCACCTGGGATCGAACACAGCGCCCATCCAGCCGCTTCGTCGTCGTATCCCTCATAACAATCTTTTGTACTTTTTTCGTTCGAAGTACTATTCTCGGAGTTGGTTTTCGGGCTGACCCGAATCCCCCTCCATCCAAGGATCAGCTATAGCCATGCCGCGCCCGAACGACACACAGCCCCTACACAGCGCGGGCATCGTCATGAGCACCGTCGTGTACCTGGCCGGGAAGAGCATGGATTTCGCCGCCGACCTCGACGTGCGCCTGGCCGAGGCCATCTCCGAATTCGTGCACGTTCTGTGGGTCGAACCGGCCACGGACGGGGTCGATGCGCCGTCGAACAGATCGAGAATCGAACGGATCACACCTACTCTTTCGCGGTTGAGCGTCAGCTCCCCTGCCTGCCCCAGCCGCAGACTGAGCCGTCACCTTGCGCGCCGCCGACAGGACGTCGCCATCTCCGAAGCGTTGGAGGAACTGGGCGCTACCAGCAGTGCTGTGGTGCTGGCAGATCCGACAGGGAGTTTCCCTCAGTCCATCGGCGGTCACCAGCTTTACTACATCACCGACGATTGGGTCAGCGGCGCAGCGAAGTACGGAGTGAAACGGCGCGCGGTTCGAGCCGCCGTGGAGCGCAACTGCCGCGCCGCCGATACCGTCGCCGCGGTGTCACATACGTTGGCACTGCGTCTTCACCTGTACTCGAAGACCATCGACGCCGTGCGCGTCGTGCCGCCGGGGTGCATCGTCGATCCCACCGTGCACGTGCACGTGCACCAACGGGATCAGGCAGCCGCATCGCCGATCGCTCTCTCCGGCCCCCTCGACGAGGGTCTCGATTACGACATTCTCGATGCCGTGGCGCTCACCGGAATCCACATCGTGGCCACCGGTACCAAGCACACCACCAACGCGGCGACCGCGAACAGAGTGGAATCGTTCCTGTCTCGTCCCAACGTCCACTGGCTCGACGAGCCGTCGGGCCCGGCGACGAATCGGCACCTCTCGGCGGCGGCTGTCGGTATCGCCCCCTTCGTCGTCGATGCCTTCAACCGAGCCCGCTTTCCCGCTCAACCACTCGACTATCTGGCATCGGGCCTGGCCGTCGTCACGACAGATCTACCGGCCACCCGCTGGCTCGATTCGGAGCACGTCGCGATCGCCCAGTCTCCTCGCGAGTTCGCCGAGAAAGTGTCGGAACATGTTGCTGCCGAGAAGAACTCGGCGCTCTCGACAACCCGTCGAGAGGCCGCGTCGAAGCACTCGTGGACTGTGCGCGCCACCACGATGCTGCGGCTGATGGCGCTGTACAGCGACGCTGCCGCGCGTGCGAACTCCGAGACCATCCGATAGTCCACACAGGGGACGTTGCCGCTCAGCCGACGCCCCTCGATCAGGCGTCGACCGAAGCCGTGTGCTTGGCTCGTGGGCACGTCCGCGGATTCGGTCACGCGTATAGCGCGTTTCGCTTCTCGCTGACCCCGCTCGCCGAGATCGATGTTGTGCACCGAAATTTGCTCGAATCGGCACACAACTTCGATCTGGGCGGAACGTCAGCCGCCGACTGTCATCTCTCCCATCTCGCCCCAACCGGGGGCGTCGATCGACTCGCTGATGATCTTGGGCGTCGAGACGAGCGCCTGTGGAAGTTCTTTCACCGCCTTGGCGAAATGTGCACTGTTCACGTGCTCACCCCCGGCGTCGCCATCACGGAAGGCCTCGACGAGCACGAAGACCGACGGATCCTCCAGACTCCTCGACCAGTCGAACCACAGGTTCCCTTCCTCGGCGCGGGTGTTCGCGGTGAACTCTGCCACGTGATCCGGCCAACGTTCGGTCCACTCGGGCTTCGTCTCGAACTTGACGACGATGAAGATCATGGATCCCTCCTCAGGGTGTCAGAATTGCGCGGCCACGAATGACGCCGGCATCGAGATCATCGATGGCACTTTGGAAGTCGTCGAGAGCGTATTTCGCGGTGTGCAGCACGACCGATCCTCTGGCCGCCAGCGCCATCAAGTCGCAGAGGTCGTTGTAGGACCCCACCAGATTGCCGATGATGTTGATCTCCGACGAGACTATGTCGATGGTCGGGACGTCGATGTTCTCGCCGTATCCCACGACGTAGTAGTTGCCTGCCTGACGCAGCATCGCGACACCTTCCTTCGTCGCTCCGCCCTCGCCGACGAAGTCGATGACGGCTTCTCCTCCGGTACCGTTCGTCAGATCGAGAACCTGCTCGATGTGAGTGCCGTCGGCGACGATGCCGTGGTCGGCACCGATCGACTTGGCGAGTTCGACCGCCGCTGCGTTGCGATCGACGACGACGATTTCCGCCGCGGTCAGCGACTTCAACACCTGAATTCCGATGTGGCCCAGACCACCTGCTCCGATCACGACGACCCGGTCGCGCGGCGTCAGATGCTTGGACGCTTTGGCGGCGGCGTGATACGCCGTCAACCCTGCGTCGGCGAGCGCGGCCACATCGGCGGGTTCGAGAGAGTCGTCGATCTTGACGACGCTACGCGCCGAGGTCTTCAGGTACTCGGCGTACCCGCCGTTCGTGTCGATGCCGGGAAACTTGTTGACCTCGCAGTGAACGTCGTCGCCCGATCGGCACGCACGGCACAGTCCGCACGTGATGAGCGGATGGACGATCACCTTGTCGCCTTCGCTCACGTTGGTCACCGCCGAGCCGACTGCGTGCACCCATCCGGCGTTCTCGTGACCGATCGTGTACGGAAGTTGGACATTGGATTTCTCGGCCCACTGTCCTTCGAGGATGTGAAGATCGGTGCGGCACACGCCTGCTCCACCGATTTTCACAACGACGTCGAACGGGCCGGTCGGCTCGGGAATCGGCAGCTCGGCCATCTGCAGTTTGTCGTGATAGCCCACGACCTGTACGGCTCTCATCGTGCTCATGATCTTGTTCTCTCTCGGTCGGTGTCAGACGTTGACGGTCGTGCGGTCCGGGTCGTCGTAGCGGGTGCGCAGCAGACCCCGGCAGAAGTGGGCGTTACCGTCGATCGAGATGCGCGTCGAACGCGCGCGTCGCAGTGCCAACGGAACGTCGATCTCGGCGTAGTCGTTGCCGTCGTGATCGACCATGACGAGACTGTCCGAGTCGGTGGAAAGCCCAAGGGTTCGGCGACGCTGAAGCAGTGCCCGAGTCGTGTCGTCGGCAGGCAATTCCCCGAGCACCACCCGTCCCATCTCTTTCATCTCCCGAGACGGATCGAGACGCAGAAGCCCGGTGAGGCACCGTTCCATTGCCGCGACGTGCGCCTTTCGATGGAAGATCGTCCTAAGTTCCTCCAGATCCTCTTCCGCCTCGTGGCGGAAGGTGCCACGGTAACCAGCATCGGCGGCGAGCCCTGCGTTGATGATCGCCGAGTCGTGGTGGTCGTCGAGTTCGACGGTGACATCGTTCGTCCAGTCAAGCTGCAACAAAACGTCTTTCGAGTCCGACGCCATGAGGTAGGCGAAGTTCGGAGCACAGAACGACGTCGGAAGGCGCAGATGCAGCACTATGTCACCGCGGTCCGAGACTGCCAGCGATTGAACGAAGTCCAGATCGGTGATCGGCTGATCCAGTTCGGGATCCATGACAGCTCCGAGGGCGAGCATTGCCTCGGCGTAGCGCCCGTTGCCCATCGCTAGGCTCCGACCAGGTGCTGGTCGGCCGCGTTCTCGGCGCCGCGGGGACCGACAGCCGTCTCGTCGGCATCGGCGAGTTGGAGGTCGGCCGGAACCGGGATGTCGTACATCTTGGCCGCGTTGAGGCCGAGAACCTTCTTCTTCTGATCGACCGTGATGGGCGGGTACTCGTTCAGCTCCTCGGGAATCTGGAAGTCGACGAACGTCTCGATCAACCACCGCGGAGTCCACAGTGCGTAGTCCGAGGAGAACTGAATGCGATCCTCGCCGAGCCAGTAGAGAAGCTCGCCCATGATCTGGCCGAAGTACTTCGGGCGAGTGTGCATGAACGGCATCGCAACGGCGAGGCCGGCGTGCACGTTCGGTTCCTGCGTTGCGATCCAGCAGAAGTCTTCCAGCCGGGGCAACCCACAGTGCTCGACGACGAAATTGAGATCGGTGAAGTCCGTTGCGATGTGATCGACGTCGGCAACGTCGAAGGCGTCGCGGTCGAGCGGGCGAATGGTCGGCCCCTTGTGCACGTGGATGTTCTTGATACCGAGCTCGAGACATACCTCGAGGTAGCGACGAGTCCAGTCGTCGTCGAGTTTGTACCCGCGCGAGTCGCCGTTCCATTCGGCCGTGTACAGCTTCACGCCTTTGAGACCGAACCGTTCGGCATCGGCGCGCAGCTGGTCGAGGCCCCGCTCCCCGTCGCGGGGATCGAAGTTGTGGTTGTAGGTCAGCACATCGGAGTGCTTCTGCGTCAGCGCCCACGCTTCCTCGGTCTGGCCGAAGCCGTTGACGTAGAACTCCCCAAGGTGCGCCGGCTGAAAGATTGCATGATCAACGTAGCCATCGACGAATAGATCCTTGATCAGCCGTTCGCCGCCCTGGTAGAGGTACTCGTCGTACGTCCAGAGCTCGGATTCCGGTGACAAATTTCGGTGATAGTCGTAGAAGCAGTCGATGAACTGCTTGCCGTGAATATTGCGCTGGTTCTCGGCGCGTGCGTCCCACAGCGCTACGTGCGCGTCGACGATGAAGAAGCTGTCGTCACCCTTTGAATACATCTCGCGTCCCTTCGTTGCTGTGACTGGCGCCACAGTTCTTGATATCGACGGTAGGACGCGAAACAGCTGCTGCAGACCCCTCCACTGTCTCAATCTGAGACGCCTGCTCAGTCGGTCGACGATGTAACCTGAGTCACATGCCTCGGGTCGCATACAGCAGCCGAGGACGCATCCCGCTGAAGGAAGACGCTTGACCGACGACCTACCCGACGTGACGCACCGGCGCGCGAGTGCCGCCGCCGCGGTGCCGAGCAGATTGCGCGCGTCCTGGCTACGAAGCGAGCGTTATGGAGTCTCACTCGACTCCGTCGAACCCATGTTCGCCGGTACCGAACCGGCAGAGTCGTTGTTCCACGAATGCGGCAACGAGGTACTGGTCGATCTGCATCGCACCTTGTCGAGCGAGCCCGTCGGAGTGATGCTCACGGATTCGAACGGCGTCGTGCTGAGCCGCGTGAGCGGCGACCACAGCCTCCTTCGCGCACTCGACGCAGTCCACCTCGCCCCGGGTTTCGGCTATTCGGAGCGCGAAGTCGGCACCAACGGGCTCGGTCTCGCACTCGCGGACCTGACGCCGACCCTGGTTCGAGCCGACCAGCACTACTCGCACAGCCTGACCGGCTTCACCTGCGCCGCGGCACCGGTGATCGACCCGGCCACCGGGCGCCTGGAGGGGGCTGTCAATCTGACGACCTGGTCAAGGACATCGAGCGATCTGTTGTTGACGCTGGCGCGATCGGCCGCGAGCACCATCCGCGCCTCGATGCTCGCCCGGGGGTCAGGCCACCAACCCCGCCCCACCACCCGCAGGAACCTGTTCAGGATCGAGCACGCTGCAGCCGGTACCACCGCAGACCTCGGCCCCGAATGGACCGGTGCAGCGGCGAATGCGCGCGGCGCGATGAATGCAGGCCTCATCGTCGCGGCAGTCGGGCGACCGAGCACCGGGCGGTCGACGCTACTCGAACAAGCTGCGCGAGAGGCTTTCCCGCGCCACCGGGTGTTGGTCGCCGCCGCTCCCACTCCGAACGACCTCCAGACGTGGTTGGACCTGTGGCCGTTCGAGGTCGATCGACCGGAGACCGCGATCGTTCTGCGTGACGTCGACGTATTGCCTGCCTATGCCGCCGAACAGCTGCGCAGTCTGCTGTTCGCACCCGACGTACTCACCATGCCGGTGTCGATGACGGCCGAGAATCTCGATGCCGTTCCGACTGCACTACGGTCGCTGATCGACTCGGTTGTCGCCGTGACACCGCTGAACGAGCGTCCCGACGACGTACTGCCCCTCGCTCACCATCTCGCTCAAGAGATCCGAGGCCGGGACGTCTCGTTCAGCGCAGCGGCGGAACGAGTACTGCGAAACTACGACTGGCCACACGACGTGGCCGAACTGAAGGCAGCGGTGAGCCACGCCGTCAGTCGATCCGACGTCGTCGACACCCATGTTCTGCCGACCGAAGTGCTGACCGGACCGACACGACGCCTGTCCAGCATCGAAGCGTTCGAGCGCGGCGAAATCGTACGCGTACTGTCCACCGGGTCACCCACGATGGCGCAGGCGGCCGAGATGCTGGGCGTCAGTCGGGCCACTCTCTATCGCAAGCTCGGGTACTACAAGATCTACCGCTGAGCCGTCCGGCCAGGTCGCCCTCGGCCACGGACGAAACAAACTTGCGGTCGTCGATCTCAGGCGACCATTCCTCGATGCATGATCCGATCGCCGACGACACCGGAGTGGTCGGCCCGGTGCATCACGCATCGGTTGTCCCACATGACGAGGTCGCCCGCGCACCACGAATGCCGGTGCACGTTTTCGTCTCGTGTCGAGTGATCGACGAGGTACTCGATGAATTCCGCACCGTCCGACGGAGACATTCCGCTGACGGCGACGCACCGAGCCGGTGCAGACAGATAGAGCGCCTTCCGATGTGTGAGCGGGTGCTTCGACACCAGCGGATGCACGGCAGAACCGTCCATACCCGTGAGCCCCGTGACCCGGTGCGTGACCCTCCGACGAGCGATGAACTCACGATCGGCGGCGGGCAACGTCTCGTACGCGTTGTACTGGTTGCTGAAGAGCGTCTGGCCACCGGTTTCGGGAACCTCCACCGCACGCAACGCCGTATATGCAGGGGGGTGCCGAACATAGGTGGTGTCGACGTGGAAGGTGGACTTCGGCGGCGTCGCGCGACCGACATTGCTGATCACGTTCAAGTCCGCGTAGCCGTCCACGGGAGTCTCGCCGTCGGTGAACACCATCTCGCCGAAAGATCGAAGGAATGCGAGGAAGTCGTCGTCTCCGATGTGTTGGTTCGGGATGACAGCAACGCCGTGATCCGCGAGCAGTCGTCGAATCTCCGCGGTGTCCTGGGATCGAAGGCTTCCGATGTGGACGTCGTGGACGCGAACGCCGATCGGCGCGAGTACTTCGTATCTCATGTTGTCGACCCTTCCCGCGCCATCTCCTTCAACGACAGCGCGAACAATTCCGTGACCGACACCCCTGCAGCGGCCGCCATCACCGCGACGACGCTGCTCGGCGAGTACGAGCAATACAGTCCGGCTTCGAGGAACCAAACGTCACCTTGGGGATCGATTCGAAAATCGAAGAGACTGTAGTGGCGACAACCAAGCGCCACGTGGCACAGACGTGCTGCTGCCCATACTTTCTCGGTGATCGGGTCGTCGCGGTCGACGATCCACGCTCGGGTGTCGGTCTTTGCGACCAGATACAACTCTCCGTCGGTGGTTCGATCGAGTTTGTCTGCTCTCCCACGGATCGGGTTCGTGTGCTCGTCGACGGAGTACTCCTCCAGCGGTAGGCAGACGAGCTTCCCGTCGGCGACGATGATTCCGCAGCGCACCTCCCGGCCGAGTTCGATGTATTCCTCGACGAGGGCTGCGTCCGCGTAGCGCAGCGCATCGGCGACAGCGCTGTCGACCAGAGCTGAATCACGAACCAACGCAACACCCATCGAATTGTCGGAGTCGACGGGTTTCACGACGACGGGCACGGAAATTCCACATTCTTCCCCGGCCTTCACCAGCTCACCCCGCGGAACCGGTACACCCGCGGCCGAAACCAGTGCACGCGCTCGGTTCTTGTGGGCGGCGACCGCCATCGCTTCCGGAGTATTTCCCACGTACGGCACGCCGAGAAGATCGAAGAGCGCGCGATAAGACGTCATTCCCGGACGACAGAACATGTGCGGCACCATGACATCGACATTGCTCTCGACTATCCGCTCGATCGCCTCTGCCGGTGACAATGTCTGTGCCGCAACGATGTCTCCGGGTTCGATGCCGTCGGGAAAGCGCCAGCCCCCTCCCGGAGAGACGAACGCTACGATCAATCGGTAGTCCTGCTCACCGGCGAAGGCGTCGAGAAAGCCGGTTGCGTATACCCGAGATAACTCGGCATGAAAGTCGTCCACTGCCGAACCGACCAAGGCGAGCACGGTGTGTACTGCCATCAGTCACCGCCTGTCTCGACCAATTTGCCGATGTTGAAATCGATACGGGACCAACTACGTCCGCTCTTCAGGTTCGCCGCGAGCAGACTCGGAATCTGAAGATGGTGCACCAGCAGGTACGGCAGCGGATCCCATCGGGCGTAGACGGCATCCGTTCCGCGGCGGATCACTCTCAGTCGACCCCGTCGCCCGGCGCGCGTCATCAACCTCCAGAGTTCGTGATAGATCCAATAGGTAGGTTTGGCATCGTCTCGCGGAATCAGCATCTCGGATGTGGTTTCCAGATACGCGCCGGCGAGTCCGGGATGGTTGTAGAACATGGTGATGGCCGAGTGTGTTCGCGGGTTGCACTCGATCGCGTAGATCTGCCCGTCGGCGGCCTCGATGAAATCGAACGACAGTTGACCGGTGACGCCGAGTGCTCCGACGAATTTCTCCACCCAGGCCAGAATCTCCGGCTTGTCCACCATGGCGTAGTTGACCTGAAACGCCGAGGACTCGCAGCACCCGTAGACCTGCAACACGCCTTTCCTGACCGTTCCGTGCGTGCAGTACTCCTGACCCGCGATGAACTCCTGAAGTATCCAGGGATCGCGCTCGGAGATGGACAGACTGCGCGCGAACGCCACGTTCTTCTCGGGGGTTTCGGCGCACAAAGTGGTCAGATCCATTCGCCCGACCGGGTTGTACGCGATTCGTTTGAGGATGTAGTCGCGGCCGGGTCGAAAATCGAACGACGCTACCTGCTCCGGGTCGGTGATCCGCGCCCAATGCGGCACCGACAGACCGAGACCGGCTGCAGTCTCGGAGAATGCGGCCTTGTCGTCGAGCATCGTGACCACCGCCGAGTCGCCGTGGACCACCTCGCAGTACTCGTCGAGCAGTGTTCGCGCCGCCGCATCGTGAATGCTCGCTGCCGGGCTCGCCACGGGGACGAACACATCGACGTTCTCGTACTCGACCAGTTCCAGAAGTGCTCTCGCATAACCTGGTTCGGTCGGTTCGGGAATACAGTGAAAGCTGTCGACGGCGCGCGAGAACCGGTGGCCGGTGTACCGGTACTTGGCCGATTCGGCCATCACGACGCGGTGCCCTGCCAGGTGAAATGCACGCGCCAGGCTGAGGGCTTTCGTCATCTTGCCCCCGGTCACCAGAATTGTTCGCCCCGACGGTGCGGGCGGGTCATGGCGTCCGCGCACCAACGCGACCCCGACGATCGCTGCGTCGACGGGGAGGGTGAGCAGCAGTCCGGCGAAAGCACCGGCAGTGCGCACGGTTGCACGTAGGTCCATGACTGCCTAGTTCCGAACCCGGCGAATCAGTGTCACCCCGTCACGTATCGGCAGCAGCACCTGCTCGACACGTGAATCCTGAGCCACGAACATGTTGAATTCGTGCACCGCATCGCCGTTGGCGGTTCTGTCGTCCGGTCCGGCGTACGGCGTCCCTTGGAGCAGAGTGTTGTCGACGGCGATCACAGCGTTCGGTGACAACAGGTCGCTGTCCATCAAAGACCGGTAGTAGTGGAGATAGCCTGTCTTGTCGGCGTCGATGAACACCAGATCGAACGGCGCCGAACTGCCGTTCAGCCGCGTGAGGGTATCCGATGCCGGGCCGACCTCGATGGTGATGCGATCACCGACCGCCGATTCCGAGAAACATGATCGGGCGAAGTCGGCGACGAACTCGTCCACCTCGCACGCGACGATCTCGCCTCCAGGTTCCAGCGCCTCGGCCATCGCCAGTGCCGAGTAGCCGGTGAACATACCGATCTCCAGAACCCGATTCGCTCCGGTCAGGTGCACCAGGAACTGCAAAAGCCGGCCCTCGACGTGTCCCGAGAGCATTTCTTGCTCCAACGGGCCCGATCCCGACACGATCGATCGCGACGTCCACTCCATCTCGCGCGTTCGACGCGATAGTTCGGCCAATGCCGACGACTCTGCAGTGGTGCACGTGTCGAGATACGGATCGAGGCCCACGGCGAGATCGCGCGCTCGACGAAGCCGTGCCGAGAACTCCGCGGAGGCGTCGATCGAATCCAGCATGTCGGCCAGACCGGTCAACTCCGCCGCCAAAATTGTGGTCGGAGTGACCGGTCGCGCTGTGCGCGTGTGTATTTCAGGCATTCGCTTTACCGTCGGTGAACATGTCGATACCTTCCCCACCCCGGTCGAAGTCGAGGCAGATCTTCTTGTGCAAGGTCAGCACGTCGCCCAGTTCGTCCGTCGTGACGTCGTTGAGGAAACGGCACGACCCGATAGGAGCGGGAACTGCCGCTCGAAGGATGCCGTCCCGCGTCTTCAGAATCGATGCCGTTGCATCGACGAGCAGTTCGGGGGTGAGGTGCGGGCTGTCGAGAGCCAGGCCGAGACCACTCATCACACCGAGAACACGATCGCGCTCGTCCGACGAGATCAGCCCACGCTGTTCGGCGAGCGTCGTCGACAACGCCATGTCGATGTTGATGGCATGACCGTGAAAGAACGGCGCGGGCGGTGTCAGTTCGAGTGTCGGACTCCATGTGTGACCGAACGCAATCACGCGGTCGAGTTCGATCTCGTGCAGGTTGGGGGCTTCGAGTTCCAACATCGTCTCGATGGCCTGATAAGTGAGAGCGTCGGCAACCGCGCGTAGGTCCGCACTGCCGTCCCGATGCCCGAATCGGGTGCGCAGCAACTCTGTTCCGTGCTGATCGAGCATGTCGAAGATACCCGAGTTCCCCACCACGGAGATCTTGATCAACTCGGCCATCCCGTTCCGAACCTGATCCTCGGGAAGCGTTCCGAGGAACGAGAAGTCGAGCAACACCTTCTGCGACGCGTGATACGCCCCGAGGCGGTTCTTGTGCTTTCCGTAGTTGACGGCAACCTTGATCGAGACACTGGCGTCGATGAGCCCGATCAACGTGGTCGGAATGCGAATGTACGGTGTGTTTCGTCGGTAGCTGGCGCATGCGAATCCTGCTACGTCCGTGGTCAAGCCGCCACCGACGACCAACACAGGTTCGGTGCGCACCAACCCGAACGAGTCGAACTCGCCGACGATCCGCTCGAACGTCTCCAGAGATTTGGCGGTTTCGGCGATCGTGACCGGCACTACCGTCAGGTCGATGTCGAAATGCGAGAAGTACGCCTCGATTCGGTCTCCGTAAATCGAGAGCACCGCCTCGTCGACCACCATCAGACACCGGCCGTACGGCCGATAGCTCTCGGCGAGTTCATTGTTCTCGAGCTCGAAGACGCCGTTCACGTACACGAGATCGTATTCGATCTTCTCGTAGCCCTCGACGTGAAAAGCGCGTTCCGTCGCGGTGACCTTGGCCGCCATGCTGCTCATTCGTGAACTCCTTCGGCCAGCGCACTCACCCGATCCGCATCGAGACGGTCGACGACCTCCACCGCTGCCGAGAAGTCCGCTCCGGTCGTGTTCGAATTGGGGAACGCAACGCACCGGATGGACGCGGCCGATGCCGATGCGACTCCACCTTCGTTGTCTTCGATTGCGACGCAGTGTCCTGCGTCCTCACCGAGGCTGTCGATGGCGAACAAATACGATGCAGGATCCGGCTTCACTGCAGGCGAGAGAGTGGTGTCCACGACCACATCGAACGAGTCTGCACTCAGCTCTTCGAACGAATCCAGTAGAGCCGACACATTTTCCGATGAAGTGGTGGTGACGAGCCCGAGCTTGAAGCCGTGTTCCCTGGCCTTCGCGACGGTGTCCAGTACACCCGGCCGCGGTTCGATTCCCTCCGTGGACAGGAGGGTGCGAAAGATCTCCGATTTGGTCGAATGTACTGCAGCAGAGTCGACGTCCTGATTCTTGCTCCGTGCGTAATCCGCCACTCGTGATGCACCACCGTTGTTACCGAGCATCGCGGCGTAGTCCTCGCGAGACCACGTCCATCCGAGGTCGTGCTTGGCGAAGGCGTCGTTGAAAGCTCGTCTCTGCAATTCGGAAGTATCCGCGAGCGTACTGATCGATCCGAACAATATGGCGGTCATGAAATGTCCCTCCATGAGCTGTGTGGGTGTTCGCGCTGAGATCGACGAGACACGGCGGGGGCGGCACGGTTCACGACCGCCGAGGCCGAGGTTGTGTTGTCGTCGTGCCATCGAGTCTGTCCACGGCGAGTGTCGAGGCACCGGTCGCGAGCATCACGAATCGGTAACGGAAAATAACAGATCGGTAACGCCAACTTGCTCACCGACCGAGGCGGTCGGCCAATCCCGAACGCAGGTGGTCGACCATCGCTCGAACGCGGCGCGGCACCTGAGGCGCTGACGAGAACACCGCGTTGATATCGGCGGCGGGCGTGTCCAGATCCGGAAGTACCTGCACGAGCTCACCCGAATCCAATAGCGGCCTCACGTGCCACAACGAGCGCATCAACAGGCCCCGGCCCTCGACGCACCATCTCGTGGTGACGTCGCCGTCGTTGCTGATCATGTTCCCCTCGACGCGCACCGAGGTTTCCGCGCCGCCCGACCCGAATCGCCACAAGGCGAAGTCGCCTTCGTCCTGACGGAGCACTATGCAGTTGTGGTCGGCCAGATCCTTGATGCTCGCGGGCAGTCCATGACCGGCGGCATAACCCGGCGAGGCACACACCACCCTCCGGTTGGCGCACAACCGTGTCGCCGTCAGGCGGGAGTCCTGCAGGTGCCCGACCCTGATCGCGATATCGAACGACGTCCCGGAAATGTTGAACGGCCGAGCCGACAACTCCAGGTCGAGGGAAACCCGCGGATTTTCGGCAACGAACTCGGCGAGCAGGGGCGCGATATGCGCTCGTCCGAGTCCCACCGACGAGTGGACGGCAATTCTTCCTCGGAGGTCGGCCACGTTGCCGGTGACCGATTCTTCCAGCTCGGCCACCTCGGCGGCGATCACTGCCGCCCCGGCGGCATAGCGTTCACCTTCCGGGGTCAGGGTGAGCCTCCTGGTACTTCGGGTTACCAGGCGTACTGCCAGACGTCGCTCCAGCTGCGCCAGCCTTTTGCTGACCGCCGACACCGATACGCCGAGCGCACGTCCGACCTCGGTCAGGCTGGCTGATCGTGCGACGACATCGAAGAAAGTGACGTCGTCGATCTCCCGTGCACTCAAATCGGCCCTTCTTTCGATTTTGGCAATTCTGTCTTGCCGATCCGCACCTTTCGCTTCACCTTATTGCTCCATACGCTGGAGTCACCAGTGTTCAGTGACTCCGGAGGAACCCCATGGGCAGGACACATCGCATCGCCGTCATCCCCGGTGACGGCATCGGCAAAGAAGTCGTGCCGGAAGGATTGAAAGTACTCGCCGCTGCCGCAGCGGCATTCGACTTCGAACTCGACTGCGAGCAGTTCGATTACGCCAGTGCCGACTACTACCTTCGAACGGGCCAGATGTTGCCCGACGGCTGGTTCGATCGACTGTCGGCCTTCGACGCCATCTTCTTCGGGGCCGTCGGATGGCCCGAGGTGGTCCCGGACCACGTTTCGCTGTGGGGAAGCCTGCTGCAGTTTCGCCGGCACTTCGATCAGTACGTCAGCCTTCGACCGGTCAAACTTCTCGAGGGCGTGCCGAGCCCTCTTGCAGGCCGCGCGCCGGGCGACATCGATTTCTACGTCGTGCGAGAGAACACCGAAGGCGAATACTCGTCGATCGGTGGCAAGATGTTCGAGGGGACCGACCGCGAAACGGTGATCCAGGAAACCGTGATGACCCGCACCGGTACCGATCGAATACTCAAGTACGCGTTCGACCTTGCCCAGAGCAGGCCCGCTCGGCATCTCACCTCGGCCACGAAGAGCAACGGCATCTCGATCACGATGCCGTACTGGGACGAGCGCGTGGCAGCCATGGCAGCCTCGTACGACGGTGTGCGCGTGGACAAGTACCATATCGACATTCTGGCCGCGAACTTCGTGATGCATCCGGATTGGTTCGACGTCGTCGTCGGAAGCAACCTTTTCGGCGACATTCTCTCCGACCTCGGGCCTGCATGCACCGGCACGATCGGAGTGGCACCGAGCGGCAACATCAACCCGGAACGCCGATTCCCCAGCTTGTTCGAACCGGTGCACGGCTCTGCCCCTGATATCGCTGGGCGTGGTCTCGCCAACCCTGTCGGGCAGATCTGGAGTGCGTCCATGATGCTGGACCATCTCGGCGAGCGTGAGGCCGGCGCCGCGGTGCTGCATGCCGCTGAGACGGTACTGGCCAGGGGCGAGCACTCCACCCCCGATATCGGCGGAACCGCCACCACCGCCGAACTTGGATCGGCCGTGCGCGACGAACTCGTGCGCGCCACCTCGATGTCGGCGATCCGATGAGCCGAGCACAGCCATGAGCACCGTGGTCATCACTACCGACTACCTGATTCCCGGCGACTCGATCGATACGATGCTGCGAGGCGCGGGCCACGAGACCGTACACCGGCCCGCGGGCGTGAAACGCACCGAAGCGGAGCGTGCTGCTCTCTTGCGCACCGCCGATGCGGCGCTGGTGGCAAGCGAACCGATCACCTCCGAGATGATCTCGGAGGCAGTGAATCTGAAGGTCGTCGCCAGGACCGGCGTCGGGTACGACTCGGTGGACGTCGACGCCGCGACCGCTCGCGGAATATTCGTCACCAACACACCGGGTGCCAACAGCAACGCCGTCGCCGAAATGACGATGATGCTTGTCCTGATGTGCGCCCGCAAAGCGCGCGACACCATATTCGCTGTGGAACAGGGCGATTGGCCCCGTCACGACACCCGTGAAATCGGTGGGTCGACACTCGGAATCATCGGGCTCGGCCCGAGCGGACGACGGGTGGCCGAATTGGCCCATGCCTTCGGAGTCGACATCGTCGCCCACACCGCGTACCCGGACCGAGATTTCGCTGCCGCCTACGGACTTACCTACGCGTCGCTCGAGGAGACCGTGGCACGATCAGATTTCCTCACGCTGCATCCGCGACCCACTGCAGCCAACGTCGGACTGATGGACGCGCGCCTGCTGGGTCGAATGAAACCTACTGCGTATCTCATCAATACGGCCCGAGGTTCGCTCGTCGACGAGAACGCCCTAGCCGACGCACTGCGCTGCGGCGTGATCGCCGGAGCCGCCCTCGACGTTGTGTCGCACGAACCACTGACCGTCGAAAGCCCGCTACGCGGTGTTGCGAATCTCGTGATCACGTCGCACCTCGGGGGCCAGACCGAACAGGCTCGCGCGACGGCCGCCTTGGCGGCGACCCAGGACATCCTGCGAGTTCTTCGAGGTGAACCGCCCCGGAGCGCGGTGAACGCGCCGGTTCACTGATCGCTTCGCTCCCAGGCGAGGAGCGCGAGCAAGATCTCGGCCCGAACCCGCGCCTGACCGAGATCGCATGCCAGCACCTCCTCGATGCGAGCCACCCGAGCCCGCAGAGTATGGCGGTGAATGCCGAGCCTCGACGCCGCCGCCTCCCACTGACCGTTCATTTCCAGGTACGTGCGCAGAGTCGTCACCAAAGTCCCACTGTGCGCGCCGTCGTGCTGCGCCAGCACGGGAACGATGGTCGCGGCGATAGTGAGGAGCACCTCGCGCGCCGAGTGCGATGCCAACACCGTGTCCTCCCCGAGGGCACGGAACGCACACACCGGGGACTGCGGTGTCGCCAGGTCGGCGGCCAGGCGCGCTTGGTCGAGCGCATTCCCGGCGTCGACGATCGGGTGCACCTCGCTCAAGCCTGCCCGTAGCGACATCCGGACCGCCTCGGGCAACCCGGCGAGTATCTCTTCCACCGACTCGAGATCCTCGCCGCCGCCGAGCAGCACGGTGAGCATCTCGATATCGCTGCGAGCGAAAAGGTTTCGCCCGGTACGCGCCAGAACGCTGTCGATGTGATCCTCGACGGCATCTACCGAGCCGGTATGGAGCACGAGCACTCTCACGTTGCCGTCGGCGTCGGCGGCGTCCTCCAACACCGTCGCCAGAGACTCCGCCGACACTCCGTCGTGCAGCAGTAACGCAAGAGCTGTTGCGTTGAGCCGAGATTGACGAGATCGAAGCCGTGTCGACTTTTCCAGCTCCATGGTCAGCAGCGAGACCGCATGCCCGAGCAGGATCCGGTCGATGTTGGACAGAGAACCTGTCGAGGACACCGCGAGATAGTCACGTGCTCCTGTTCCGGTACCCACCGGCTGAAGGGTCAGAGTGCGATCCGGAGTTCCGACGGTGATCGACGCGCCCGCCGCGGCCGCGCCACTGCGCTCGATCGCCGCACGAGCCTCGTCGAACACTTCCCGTCGATCCGGCGGATGGACCACCGCGGTACGTTCCCCGACGAGGGCGACCGCACTGGAAGTCGCGAGAGCGAGCTCACGCACGACAGCTGAGGAACCCCCGCGGAGAGCACTGCGCGTCATCCGCGTCTGGACTGTGGCGGCGCGGAGAACGTGCTCGTAATCCTGCTCGGCGAGCCTGGCCATGACTGCCCTGGTCACGGCGGCAAACGGGGTACGCAGCGGCACCTCGAGCAGTGGGAGTCCGTGTAGATCTGCAGCCCGAACCAACTCGTCGGGGATCGTGGCGTGAGAAAGTCCGGTGCCGAATGCCAGCGCCGCGACATCGGCTCGGTCGAGCCTCTCCACGTACGCCGCGAGACCTGCCACAGCGCGGGGGAAGTCCAGCCCGGTGGTGAGGACCAACTCGCCACCGGACAGCCACGGCGAGGGATCTTGCAGTTCTGTCGGCTGGACGAACCGGATTTCTCGTACCGCCCCGCCCGAGCCACCGCGCTGCGTCAGGGCAAGGTGCTGCTGCCGGAGCAACCACGAGATGGAGACCGTCACGCTGTCGCTCCTTCAGCACTGTCGTACGCCATGTGCTCCACGCTGTTCGCGACCCGGGCACAGACGCGCCGAAGTGGTGCGCCTAGTCGATGGTAGTGGACATTTCGGCACTCGGTTGCCGGTCCGTACTGACCGATACTGATCGACGAGGGACAACGACGTCCACCATGAATCTCACTCGGGAAGTTCCACGAAGGGAACGGAAGCCATGACCGAATACGAATACCGACTCCCGCAGGAGCGACGCATCGCCACGGAGTTCCCCGGACCCAAGTCGGCTGCCCTGGCTCGACGCCGTGCAGCGGTGGTCGGCGCAGGCGTGGCGTCGACCCTGCCGCTCTACGTCGCCGATGCCGACGGCGGGGTCATCGTGGACGTCGACGGCAACTCCCTCATAGATCTCGGTGCAGGCATCGCGGTGACGACCGTCGGTGCGTCGAACGCTGCCGTCGTCGCTGCAGTGCAGGACCAGGCAGCGCACTTCACCCATACCTGCTTCATGATCGCGCCGTACGAGGGCTACATCGAGGTCGCAGAGAAGCTTGCCGAGTTGACTCCCGGCGACTACGAGAAGCGAAGCGTGCTGTTCAACAGTGGCGCGGAAGCAGTGGAGAACGCGGTCAAGATTGCTCGGCACGCGACCGGACGTGATGCCGTTGTGGTCTTCGACCACGCGTACCACGGCCGCACCAACCTCACGATGGCGCTGACCGCGAAGTCGATGCCTTACAAGCACGGCTTCGGACCGTTCGCACCCGAGGTATACCGCGCTCCGATGTCGTATCCGTTCCGTGAAGGTCTCAACTCCGACGGCAGCGCGATCACTGGGGCTCAGGCAGCGGCACGCGCGATCTCGGTCATCGAGAAGCAGGTCGGAGCCGACAGCGTGGCGGCCCTGGTGATCGAGCCGATTCAGGGCGAGGGTGGATTCATCGTCCCCGCCGAGGGATTTCTGCCCGCACTCGCCGAATGGGCGAAAAGCAACGGCGTCGTCTTCATCGCCGACGAAGTCCAGGCAGGGTTCACCCGGACAGGCGCCTGGTTCGCCAGTGAGCACGAAGGAGTCGTTCCGGACCTGGTGACCATGGCCAAGGGCATCGCAGGCGGTATGCCGCTCGCCGCGGTCACCGGCCGCGCGGATCTCATCGACGCCGTGCATCCTGGCGGCCTCGGCGGAACTTACGGCGGCAACCCCGTCTCGTGCGCCGCTGCACTCGCTTCGATCGAGCAGATGAAGTCTCTCGATCTGAACTCTCGCGCCCGGTTCATCGAGGACACCGTCACTACGCGGTTGAATGCATTGAGCGACGACATCGACATCATCGGCGAGGTCCGAGGCCGAGGTGCAATGCTCGCCGTCGAATTGGTTCTTCCCGGCGGGCGCGAACCGAATGCGGATGCAACCAAAGCGATTGCGGCACAGGCACTGAAAAACGGTGTCGTGGTGCTGACCTGCGGCACCTACGGCAACGTCATCCGCCTACTACCGCCGCTGGTGATCTCCGACGCCCTTCTCGACGAAGCATTGACCGTACTCGAAGACTCCATTCGCACCGTGGCACAGGAGAATTGATATGACCGCTCCCTCCATCTCGATCGCATCGCTGCCTACCGACCTGTGGCTCGGCGGTGTGCAGACCCCGGCATCGACAGGTGCACGCTTCGACGTTGTCGATCCCGCGACGGGTGCCGTACTGACCTCCGTCGCCGACGCATCATCCGCGGATGCCGTCGCCGCGCTCGACGGTGCCGCTGCTGTCCAGGCGTCCTGGGCAGCGACACCGGCGCGAGAACGCGGCGAAATTCTTCGCCGCGCGTTCGAGCTTCTGAATTCTCGGGCCGACGATTTCGCACTTCTGATGACCCTCGAAATGGGAAAGTCATTGCAGGAGAGCCACGGTGAAGTGAAGTACGGCGGAGAATTCCTCCGATGGTTCTCCGAGGAAGCGGTGCGAATCGGCGGACGTTTCACACAGGCCCCCGCGGGCACGGGCCAGATTCTGGTGACCAAGAGTCCGGTCGGTCCGGTCCTGGCGATCACACCGTGGAACTTTCCGTTGGCGATGGGAACTCGAAAGATCGGACCTGCACTCGCCGCGGGATGCACCGTGATCGTCAAGCCGGCCGAAGACACTCCCCTGACGATGCTGCTGCTCGGTCAGGTGTTCGCCGATGCCGGACTGCCGCCAGGGGTGTTGTCGATACTCCCGACGTCCGATGCGGCCGGAGTGAGCGGGCCACTGATGGAAGATCCGCGACTTCGCAAGGTGACGTTCACCGGTTCCACCGGTGTGGGGAAACTTCTCGTGCGCGCATCTGCCGAGCGATTGCTGCGTACCTCGATGGAACTCGGTGGCAACGCCCCGTTCATCGTCTTCGACGACGCCGATATCGATGCCGCGGTCGAGGGCGCGATGCTCGCCAAGATGCGCAACGGAGGCGAAGCGTGCACGGCGGCGAACCGCCTGTACGTCGCCAATTCCGTGCGCGAGGAGTTCACCGAGAAATTGACCGCGCGCATTGCAGCGCTGACCGTGGGCTCGGGTGTCGCCGACGGCACCGACATCGGGCCACTGATCAACGCGAAACAGCGGGCAACGGTCACCGCCCTCGTCGACGACGCCGTCGCCAAGGGTGCCCGGGTGCGCACCGGGGGCACAGCACCGAGTGGTGACGGCTTCTTCTTCACCCCCACTGTCCTCGACGAGATACCGACCACCGCGAATCTGCTTCGCGACGAGATCTTCGGCCCCGTGGCCGCGATCATCGGATTCGACACCGAGGACGAGGCGGTCGCGGCGGCAAACGATACCCAGTACGGACTGGTGGCGTACTTCTACACGCGCGATCTGGCGCGAACGCTGAGGGTGTCGGCTGCCCTCGATTCCGGAATGGTCGGCGTCAATCGAGGCGCGATCTCGGATGCGGCGGCTCCGTTCGGCGGCGTGAAGGAGTCCGGCTTCGGTCGCGAAGGTGGATCGGAAGGAATCGAGGAGTATCTCGAAACCAAGTACGTCGCTCTGCCGTGAAAAGGGCGAATCGACCCTCAGGTAGGTAACATAAGCATAACGAATCGGCACCTGCGTCGTAACATCACGATATCGAGTGGCTAAATGCCAGGTCAAAGGGCATTCGCCTGGGACCCGGTTGCTTCACTCCCCGTGAAGATGCGTCGATAATCGAAACATGACAGCAGGACACACGCGCGCGGCAACGGAAGGAACATTCCAGGAGACGACCGCGCCGACCATCAGATGGGGACATCCTGGGCAAGGGGCTGACCTCGCCGATGCGCTGGGGACGAGAATCGACAACGACGAGCACCTCGGGGCAGCGCTCCGGGTGCTCGTCGCACTCGCGGGCAAAGCCGTCGACGGCGCCGCGAGCTGTGGCGTGACTGTCACCATCTCCGATCGCACATTCACTGCGGTGTACAGCGATGCTCGCACCCTCATCGTCGACACCGACCAGTACGAGGCAGGCGACGGGCCATGCCTGCATGCTGCTCGCACCGGCGAAGTCGTTCGTGTCGATGCGATCGGCGCCGAGAAGCGTTGGCCCGAGTTCGCCGAGTCGGCGAGAAGCGAAAACATTCACTCGTTTCTGGCCGCTCCCCTGTACGGCGCGAACACGAGGTTCGGAGCCTTGAACCTGTACGGCGAAGCGCCGTCCGCATTCACCGACGACGACATCGAGACTGCAACTGCTCTGACCGGCGCGCTCGCAGGCGCACTCGGCGACTACGAACGCTTCGACCGTGTGCGGGCCGAGGCATCGGGTCTCAGGTTCACCCTGGAACACCGCGCACCCATCGAACAGGCCAAGGGCATTCTCATGGCAACGCACCGGATCGACGCCGATGCCGCGTTCGAGATGCTCGTCGACATGTCCCAGAAGACGAACAAGAAGCTGCGCGATCTAGCCACCCAGTTCGTCGAAGACTGCAGTTCGAATGCCCTTTAGGACTGCCATCCCACTGCGGTGAACGGTGCGTTGGTCGTGATCCGCCCGACGATGCCCGCATGCGCGAATTCCTTTGCACTCGCCACGGCATCGCTCACTGCGGCGCCCTTGGCCAGTTCGGCGGTGATCGCTGCCGCGAAGATGCATCCCGCACCGGAAACTCGTTCGTTTCCGATCTTCGGTGCCCGCAGAACCGTCACGTCCTCTCCGTCGAAGAACACATCGATCGCGTCGTCTCCGGGCAGACCGACGCCGCCCTTGACCGCCACATAGCGGGGTCCGAGGTCGGCAATGCGACGCGCGGCCTCGGACAGATCGTCCACGGTTTCCAGAGCGTCCATGCCGGCGAGGGTGGCTGCCTCGAACAGGTTGGGCGTCACCACGGTCGCCAGCGGAAGGATCTCGGTACGCAACGCGTTGTCGGTGTCGAGGGCTGCGCCCGGTTCCTGCCCCTTGCAGATCAGAACCGGATCCACCACGACGTGCCGCCAAGGCTGCTTCTTCAAAGAATCCGCAACCGCCGCAACTGTTTCGGGGGTGCCGAGCATGCCGATCTTCACGACATCGAGATCGTGCGCTGCGGTGGCTGCCTCGATCTGATCCGCGATGACCGAACTGTCGATCGGCACGAACCGATGACCCCAACCGGACTTCGGATCGAAGGAGACGATGCACGTGATGGTGCCCACACCGTAGACGCCGAGCTTCTCGAAGGTCTTGAGGTCGGCTTGGAGACCAGCTCCCCCGGTAGCCTCCGAACCCGCGATGACATACGACGTTGTCGACATCGATTCCACTCCTCCACAGTCCACTGATCCTCGATTGCTGCCGTATGGAACGCTCGCAGCACTTCGAGTATTGCAGGGCGGTGGGTGCTCCCGGGCACGCCACCCACCGCCGAACGCGGTTCGGGTTGGACAACCGAGGAGTTCGCCCCGAGGATCAGAAGGCCGCCAGATTCTCGCGGAACGTCGGCTTGGAGTAGCCGTCTCGAATCGATCCGCGGCGACGTAGCGCAGGAGCCAAGCCGTCACTGATCTCGGAAATCGCCTTGCGCGTCACCGGCGAGGCAATGAGGAATCCGTCGCCGCCGACGTAGTCCATGGCCTCGTCCATCTGTGCTGCAACGGATTCGGTGGTTCCGACGAGTTCCATGGATTCGACGGTTGGGTAGTTCGCAATGATCTCGCGCAACGTTTTTCCAGTCTTCGCCATGTCTTCGAGGGTGCTCTTGTGCCCGTTGTACTGGGTCAGGTCGGGAACCGGAGCATCGATGTCGAACTGCGAGAAGTCGGTGCTGCTGAGATAGGAGATCGCCGCCAGAACACCATCGATGTTGTTCTTCTGTACTTCCCGCATCCGGTCGCGTTTGACTGCGGCTTCCTCATCGGTGTCCGCCATGATGGGGCTGACGAGGAACAACACCTTCACATCGTCGGGCTTGCGCCCGTACTCGACGAGCCTGCGGCTGATGTCCTCTCGGTATTCGCGCATCGCATCGAGCCCTCGAACATTCGCGATGATGGTGTCCGCGTGTTTCGCACCGAACGCACGCCCGGCCGGTGATCCCCCTGCCTGGCAGATCACAGGTTTGCCCTGCGGCCCCCGCGGAACGTTGAGGGGGCCACGCGAAGAGTAGTACTTGCCCTCGAAGCCGATCTTGTGGATTTTCTCGTGGTCGGCGAAGACACCGGTTTCGGTGTCGAGCACGAGCGCGTCCTCGTCCCACGAGTCCCACAACTGGGTAACGACATCGACCCATTCGTCGGCCATCTCGTAGCGGAGGTCGTGCTCGATCTGTTTCGGCAGTCCGTAGTTCTGGGCTGCGCCGTCCGCGCTTGCTGTAACGAGGTTGATGCCGACACGGCCCTTGGTGACGTGATCGAGAGTGGCCATCAGCCGTGCGGCGAGGAAGGGCGGATAGAAAGTGGTAGCCACCGTTGCGATGATTCCGATTCGCTCGGTCGCCTGGGCCATCAGCGGCACGAGTGGCATCGGGTCGAACCGAACCGTCGTGCCCCGTCTGACGGAACTCTCGAAGGTCCCTCGGTACACATCGGAGAGGACGGACGAATCTTCCAGCATGATGTAGTCGAATCCGGCGCGTTCGAGACTGCGTGCCGCATCCACGAACAGATCGGGGCGGCCGACGTCGGAGGCGACGTTGCCGGACCATGGCTGATTCCACCCGTACACACCGAACCCTGTCGTGAAGAACCATCCGAGATGCATCATGCGACAACACCTTTCCTCTCACAATGTCCGGCGCAGCGGATGTGCTGCACGCGGCCGAGCAGCGGTGCCGCTGCTCACGCAGTGAAGCTTCCTGCAGTCGCATTAACAAAAGTCGCGCGTTCGTAAATGAGCGATTACGCCGCACACAAGGCCTGCTGAGGACTGCGACGCCGGTCGATAACGCCGCCGAGACCTAGATCACTCTGGCGTTTAAACCACAGACAACGCGCTGACCAGCATTTTTGCCCGGCGTAATACTTCAGTTACGCCTTGGGTCACTTTCAGTAACGCGTATCCAGAAAGCTCTGTCGTCAAGCAGTAGATCTGTGGAAGTCGAACGGGATGGAGGATCGTGATGAGTGGCACTGGGCGAGGCGCATACGCCGAGATAGACGTCGAGCACCTCGGCAAGAGTTTCCATCGCCGTGGATCCGGCAAAGCCGCGGTGAACGACATCGGCATGACAGTCACATCCAACTCGGCCATCGGGATCGTAGGCGAATCCGGTTCGGGCAAGTCGACTCTCGTGCGGATGATGTGCGGTTTGCTCGCGCCGACGACGGGGACTGTGTCCTACAACGCCGCGCCCCTTGCCGGGGTGCTGTCCACCCGCGGCGGCCGACGGGAATTTCGATCGCGCGTTCAGTACGTCGCGCAGGACACGACATCCTCGTTCGACCCGCGACGATCGTTGCGCGACGCGGTTCGGTTGCCTGCAACGAGGCTTCTGGGAATGGACGCCGCGACTGCCGATGCCCGCGTGAACGACACATTGGAATCGCTCGAGCTCGATCCGGCGATGGCCGACAGATATCCCACCGAAGTGTCGGGTGGTCAACGCCAACGCTTCTCCATTGCCCGAGCGCTCGTGGTGAAACCTCGAATTCTCCTGTGCGACGAAGTGGTGTCCGCCTTGGATGTCTCCGTGCAGGGGGCCATCCTCAACATGTTGAAGGAGTACTGCCGCGCCGAGGACTGCGGCCTCGTCTTCGTCTCCCACGGACTTCCGGCTACCGCGTTCATCGCCGACGAGATCGTGGTGATGAGAAACGGCGTCGTCGTCGAGCAGGGCACAACCGACGACATCGTCGAACATCCGCAGGATCCGTACACCGAACAGCTGTTGGAGGCGTACACGGGTCTCGACGAGGTCGAGCAACTCGCTGTGGCGGCCGCTCGATGACCGCCGTACGCAGCTTCTTCGCGCGCCGGCGCTGGTGGCTCGGGCGCGTGGCTGTGCTCCCCCTGCACCTCCTCGTGTTCGCCGTGGCTGCCTTCTTCCTCGTTCGTGCAATCCCGGGCGATCCGGCCCGAGAGGTGGTCGGACCCGAAGCGACCGAAGCCGACTATCTCGCCACCAAAGCGCAACTGGGGCTCGACGGTAGCCTCTGGACCCAGCTGATGAGTTACCTGGGCAAGCTGCTTCATTTCGACCTCGGCAACGCCATCATGTCCGGCAGGCCCGTCGTCACGGACATCGCGGACCGACTACCCGGCACGCTGGAGTTGGCAGGCATCGCCTTCACGTTCCTGGTTGCCATCACGCTGGCGCTGTCGGCAATCGTCGTCGCACGGCCACGTTCGATCGCTGCGCGTGCTGTCCGCGGATACGCACAGGCCGCAGGTGCAGTACCCGAGTTCGTGGTGGGTGTCGTCGGAATCTTCTTGTTCTATGCGACCTTGCAGGTAGTGCCCGCGCCGTCAGGGCGCGTCCGGCCCGGACTCACCGAGCCCGAATCACTCACCTCGCTACCGCTGCTCGACGCCATCCTGCGCGGAGACACCGTCGTGGTGTCCTCGATGATCTCGCATCTCCTGCTTCCGATAGCGGTCCTGGTTGTCTCGGTGTCGCCGATTCTTCTCAAACAGCTTCTGACTGCGCTCGATTCGAGCTTGACTGCCGGGCCGACTCTCTTCAAGATCGCGACCGGATCGGCCCGGAAGTACGTGTACGCCAGCGCCTATCGCCGTGCACTGCCGCCCACGGTGTCTCTGTTCGGAATGGTCTTCGGTTCACTGCTCGGCGGTGCCGTGATCCTCGAGACATTGTTCGGACTCGGAGGAATGGGAACCTACGCGGTGCAGGCCGTTGCCGCAACGGATCTCGTTGCATTGCAGGGCTTTCTACTCGTGGTCGCAGCGATCTCGTTGCTCGTCTTTCTCGGTGTCGACTTGATCAACATGTTGCTCGACCCGAGGCGCAAGCCGGGCCGACAAGGAAGTGAGTCCTAGATGACGACCGTGGACAAGGGCACTCGCGCGGTTCGAGCGACACGAACCGTGTCGATCACCACAATTCTGCTGTTCGTACCGTTGGCGATCGTCGTACTGCTCGCTCTCGTCGGACCATGGATCGTGCCGTTCGATCCGACGAAAGTGGTCGGGGCACCGTCGCTGTCACCGGATTCGGAGTTTCTGCTCGGTACCGACTCGACCGGCCTCGACGTCTTCTCTCGTACGATCGCCGGCGCGCGCATCGACGTCACGATCGCCCTGTGCGTGACCATTGCTGCCACCCTCGCCGGAATTCTCGTCGGTCTGACGATCGGCATGAACGAAGCGGGTACACGGCTCGGTGGTTTCCTCGCCCGCGGTGCTGCCCGCTTCCTCGACCTGCTCGAAGCTGTCCCCACCGTGATCGTCGCTCTCGTGGTGGTGTCGTTCTTCGGCACCTCTTCGATCACGATGATCTTCACGCTGTCGGTCATCCTCGCTCCGATCCAGGCCAGACTCGTCCGCACCGAAGTACTGCGAGTGCGCGGCGATGCCTACCTCGATGCCGCACGGCAGGCAGGGCTGAGCGAAACCCAGCTTGTGTTCCGTCATGTGCTACCCAACTCGTCGGTCCCGGCGATGCAGAATGCATCGGTGGTGTTCGGGTTGACCATCATTCTGACCGCCGCGCTCGGATTCCTCGGCGTCGGACTTCCCCCGCCCACTCCGGAATGGGGATCGATGATCACCAGGGGCGCCGGCGACGCCGCAATCGGAAAGCTCTGGGCCGCTGGAGCGCCCGCGCTCGCACTCTGCCTGACAGTCGTCTCGGTGGCCGTCGTGGGTCGTCGACTCACCAAGGATGCTCGTAGATCTCACTGATCTTCGACCCCCACGAATGGACAGCGCAGTCCATTCGCCTCGAATTTCCGCACAGCTGTATTCGCACGGTCGTCGCACTCGGGAACGACCGGTGATCACCCATGCATCGAACATCATCGTGCATCGAACAGGAGCACCCTGAAGTGAAAACCTCCACGCGTTTCTCCGCCGGACTCAGGTGGGCAATTCCGCTCCTGGCCGGCGCGCTCGTACTCGGTGCCTGTTCCGACGGCGGGTCGGCCTCGACCGACTCGGCGTCCTCCGGCGAGATCGTCGTCGTCACGCCCGATCAGGCCTCGAACGTCGTCCGCGACTACGGCTATACCGCGGGCACGGACAATCAGGACGTCACCAACAATATTCACGCCCAGCTCATCCGCAAACCCTATGTCGAAGAAGAGGGGTCGGATGCGCAGGTGCAGGACTTCTACAACTTCGAGCCCTACCTCGCCGAAAGCTACGACGTCAGCCCGGACAAGCTGGTCTACACGTTCAAGCTGCGTCAGGGCGTGCTGAGCCAGCAGGGTAACGAACTCGACGCCGACGACGTGCTCTGGTCGTTCGAGCGCAAATTCGCGACTCCCGGCGGAGGCATGGCGGGCTACTACAAGCCGATGCTGACCGATCCCGCGAGTCAGATCCAGAAGATCGACGACCACACCGTCAGCTTCACGGTGGCGAAGGCTGGATACGGACTCACCCTGCTGGCGAACCTCGCCGAGAACATCGGTTCGATCTACGACAGCGACTATCTGATCGAGAATTCGACCCCCGAGGATCCGTACGCGGTGCAGTGGGGCGCCGAGGACATGATGCGTGGCAATTTCGGATACGGCGCGTACATGTTGGAGTCGGTCACGCCGGGCCAGGAAATCGTCATGAAGGCCAATCCGAACTTCGTATTCGGTGAGCCTGCGGTGAAGCGGATGATCCGCCGCGTGGTGGCCGATCCTGCGACTCGCGCGAACATGGTGACCCGAGGAGACGCGGACATCGCTCTGGCACTTCGATCCTCGGATCAGGCAACACTGGAGCAGAACGACGCGGTGACGGTACCGACGACCACCTCGAACCAGTACCTGCTCTACTCGATGAACACCACGACCGCACCGTTCGACGACGTTCGAGTTCGCCAGGCGATGGCGTACGCGATCCCGTACGACAAGATCATGTCCGACGTGTTCTCCGAGCGCGCATACAAGTACAACCATGTTCTGGACGACAAGGCGCCGAACTGGGATGGATCCGATCTACCACAGTTCGAGGGAGATCCCGAACGGGCACGGCAGATGCTGGCCGATGCAGGCATGCCGGACGGTTTCGCATTCACGCTGAGCGTCAACAACCAGCTGCCGGCAGCCCAGGACACTGCAATCCAGATTCAGTCTTATGCCGCCGAGGCCGGAATCGACGTCACCATCGCCGAAGTACCTGCAGCACAGCTCAATGCCGACACCCTGGCCGGCAAAGTGCAGGCCAACCTCAGCATCGGCGCTTCGGTGACGATGACCCCGCCGTACTCGCTGCAGCTACTCACTCAGCCCGGTGGCGGCTCGAACATCGCACTGTGGAACGACCCCGAGTTTCTCGCACTCGTCGATCAGGGCCTCGACGCCGGCGATGCACTGAGCCCCGAAGCAGGTGAGTTCTGGAACGCCGCCGAACTGCGGATGACCGAGCAAGCTCCGTACATCTTCATCGCACGCGTCCGCCCGTCGGTGGCTCTGAAAGCCGGCATCGACGGCTTCGTGCAACGAACCGATTTTCGTATCGACTACTCGAATCTGACGTTCGCACAGTAGGTCCGCACAGTCATCGCAGGGCGGCCGGGTGGTCATATGACGGTCACCGGCCGCCCTGCGTGCGACAACGCGCTCTCAGGACGGCGAAATCAGGTAGCTACCAAAGACGAAGCTCGCAGAAACATCGCCGCGGTGTAGTTGTACACGAGCGTCGACGAAACACGGTAAGGACGAACTGACTATGACAGACAACAGGTTTCATCTCGGCTGGTTCGGGAGCTTCGTACCGACATCCTGGAACACCGGCTTCGAGGGCAGCGACAGCGCGGATTGGCTGAACGGAGACTTCTACGTCGACTTCGCCAGGACCCTGGAGCGGGCGTGCTTCGACTTCCTTCTGCTGGAGGACTCGTCGATGGTCTCCGATACCTACGGCGGCACTTCGGAGGCAACACTGCGCACGGGAGGTTGGGCACCGAAGGGCGATCCGATGGCTCTCGCTCCCCTGCTGACGCGGGCGACCGAGCACCTGGGCATTGCCATCACGGCCTCGACGTCGTTCTACCCGCCGTACATGCTCGCCCGGTCGATCTCGTCCCTCGACCACCTGTCCTCGGGAAGAATCGGCTGGAACGTGGTGACCTCCAGCGAGGACCGCGCCGCGCAGAACTTCGGTATGGACTCCTTGCCGCCACACGACGAACGGTATGCACGCGCCGACGAATACGTCGAGCTCGTCGAACAGCTCTGGGATTCCTGGGACGCCGACGCCGTGGTGATGGACCGAGCAACCTCGACCTACGTCGACCACACCAAGGTCCACACGATCGACTTCCAGGGCAAGTACTACTCGTCCCGCGGCCCGCTCAACACGTTGCCCTCGCCTCAGGGCAGGCCGGTCATCACCCAGGCAGGCGGTTCCCCAGCCGGACGCGACTTCGCGGCAAAACACGCCGACATGATCATGGCCCTCCCGAAGGGCGTGCCTGCGATGAAGGAGTATCGGGCCGACATTCGAAGGCGGATGGTCGATCACGGGAGAGATCCCGATTCGGCCAAGGTCATGTACGTCGTGTCACCGATACTCGGCGAGACCCGTGAGGACGCGCTCGCTCGCCAGGCTCGTAAAGCCGATGCTGTGCGCGCCAATCCCATGGGCCCGTTGATCGGATGGTCGGCAAGCATGGAAATCGACTTCTCGACGTTCGATCTCGACAAGCCACTCCCCGACGACGTCCACACGAACGGTCATCAGTCGACGCTCGAGAACTTCCGCCGATGGGCCGACGGCCGAACACTACGCGAGGCATGCGTCGCGTACCGGACCGAGTCGATGGAACTGGTAGGTACCCCGGACGAGGTCGCCGAGCAGATGGGCGAGGCCATGGACGAGGTCGGCGGCGATGGATTCCTGATCTGGAGCCAACCCCACAACCGACGCTACATCGGCGAAATAGCCGATGGCCTCGTGCCTGCGCTGCAACGACGAGGGCTGATGCGCACCGAGTACTCCGGCGATCACCTTCGCGACAACCTGCTCGAGTTCTGACCGCCACACTCATCACTGGAGAACAACATGACTGCCAACAAGTTTCACCTGGGCTGGTTTCTCGGCGCAGGTTTCGGAGTTCAATCCTGGAACCAGCCGTGGTCCGGTACCGGCGCAACCGACTGGATGATGCCGGACCAATACGTCGACCTGGCGCACTCGCTCGAACGCGCGTGCTTCGACTTCCTCATCATGGAGGACTCGGTTCAGGTGTCCGACACTTACAAGGGGTCGATGGAGTACTACCTCGCAACGGCTTCGGCTGCCCCCAAACACGATCCGGCCGTGCTCGCGAGCATCCTCTCGTACACCACGAAACACCTGGGAATCGTCCCGACCCTGACCACTACCTTCTACCACCCGTACACGGTTGCGCGGTTGATGTCGACACTCGACCACATCGCTCAGGGACGCATCGGCTGGAACATCGTGACCGGCAGCAACACTCGGGCGGCCCAGAACTACGGGTTCGACATGCCCGAACACGATCTGCGCTACGACATGGCGGACGAGTTCGTCGAACTGACACGCAAGCTCTGGGATTCGTGGCAGGAGGGTGCCGTGGTCGCGGACACTGCGCCCGGCGGCATCTACGCGGACCACGAGAAAGTGAATCGCATCGATTTCGAAGGCAAGTTCTACAAGTCCCGTGGACCGTTGAACACCGTGCCGAGTCCGCAGCGTCGACCCGTGTTCCTGCAGGCGGGAGGCTCCGACAAGGGTAAGGAATTCGCGGCCAAGCATGCCGACGCCATCATCTCCAATCCACACGGCACCGACAAGATGCGCCGCTACCGCGAAGACATCCGCCAGGGCGCGCTCGAGGCGGGCCGCGACCCCGACGACGTCAAGGTCATGTACCTCATCTCACCGATCGTGGGCGAGACCACCGCGGAGGCCAAGGCAAAGCAGCAGCGCCGCCAGGATGCGGCGTCGCGCAACATCGACGGTCTGCTCGCCGGTCGCTCTCATCTCTCGGGCATCGATCTCTCGAAGTTCGATCTCGATGAGCCTCTGCCCGCCGACCTCGAAAGCAACGGTCACCGCAGCAGTTTCTCGGAGTTCAAGGGAGACGGAACGCAGACTCTCCGTGAGCGCATCACCGGTCACAGCGCGATCGACACCCTCGAGTTCGTCGGGACCCCCGACGACATCGCAGACATGATGGACGGCGTGATGCAGGACGTCGGCGGCGACGGCTTCCTCATCGCCGGTGCTCCGATGAACCGTCGCTACGTCGCCGAGATCACCGACGGCCTCGTCCCGGCTCTCAAACGCCGCGGCCTCACCCGTACTTCGTACGAGCACAAACACTTCCGCGACAACCTTCGCGCATTCTGATTCGTCTGTTCTACGTCCGGAAAGAGGAAAAATGTTCCACTTGGGTTGGTTTCTGAGCTGGCAGGTGCAGTCGTGGAATCAGATGTGGTCGGGCGAGGGCGGTACCGAATGGAACCACCCCGAGCTCTACATCGACATGACACAGGCGCTGGAACGTGCCGGTTTCGACTACATCATGTTCGAAGACGGTTCCTTCGTCCCCGATTCGTTCGGCGGATCCGCCGAATGGTGGCTTGCCAATGCACGATCGGTGCCGAAGCAGGATCCCCATTCACTGTTGCCGATTCTCAGTCAGTTCACCGAGCACCTCGGCCTGATCGGAACGATGACGACCTCGTTCCACCCGCCGTACATGGCGGCGCGAACCGCAGCCACGCTCGATCATCTGAGCAACGGCCGCGCCGGCATCAATCTCGTCACGTCACACAATGTGCGTACGGCCCAGAACTTCGGCTACGAGGAGATGTTCGAGCACGATCACCGCTACGACATGGCCGACGAATGGATCGAACTCGTCAAGCAGCTGTGGGCATCCTGGGAACCGGACTCCGTGCGTCTGGACCGGGACGCCGGTATCTACGCCGATTTCGAAAAGGTGCACTCGATCGATTTCACAGGCCGGTACCACTCGTCCCGTGGTCCGCTGAACACAACGCCGACTCCTCAGGGGCGTCCGGTGCTGTGTCAGGCAGGCGGATCGCCTGCAGGCCGCGGTTTCGCCGCAAAACACGCCGAGACGATTCTCGCTCAGGTGGAGAGCGTCGAGGCCATGAAGGTCTACCGCGACGACGTACGTGCCCGAATGGTCTCCGAGGGTAGGGATCCCGACTCCTGCAAGATCATGTTCATCGTCAGCCCCGTCCTCGGTGAAACCGAACGTGAGGCGCGGGACAAGCACGAACGTGTTCTCGACGGCTTCCGCAACAACATCGATCTCAATCTCGCCTCGATGTCCTATGCCAGTGGCATCGACTTCTCCAAGTTCGACCTCGACGCCCCGATCCCGACCGTCGAAACCAACGCCGGGCGCGGCTCCATGGCATTGATCGGTGCCAACACCACCGGCATGACGCTCAGGGAAGCCGCGAGTTCCGACATCCGCAAGTCCGTGGATCTGATCGGAACCGCAGACTCGGTCGCCGAGCAGATGGGCGACATCGCGGCCGAGGTCGGCGGCGACGGATTCCTGATCGCCGGAAGTGTTCATCGCCGGTACATCAGTGAGATCACCGACGGTCTGGCACCGGAGCTGCGCAAACGCGGATTGATTCGCGACGGCTATGCACATCGGCTGTTCCGCGACAACCTGATGGACTTCTGATCGTCACTGCAGGGGCGGACCGCTATCCGTGGCGAGTGCTGTCCGTCACCGGCCTCGGCATGAGCATCACGTTCGTGTCGGTGTCGATGCTGCCGGTTGCATTGCCCGAGATGAGCGCTGGACTCGGCGCCTCTGCAGCACAGTCCGATTGGTTCATGTTGGCGTACCTGCTGACCACGGCGATCTTCATTCTCGTTCTCGGTAAGGTCGCCGACATCATCGGTCGCAAGCCCGTCTATCTCGCCGGGCTCGCTCTGTTGACCGTCAGCGGTCTGGTGATCGCGCTGTCTCAGGATCCCTCCACCGTCATCGGCCTACGGATCGTCCAAGGCATCGGCGCAGCAGCCGTCATCACCAACACGACAGCGCTTCTGGTCGAGGCGTTCGAACCGGGACTGCTCTCGATCGGGATCGGTTGGAACATCACCATCATGTCGCTCGCGATCTCGATCGGCCCACTCCTCGGCGGTGTGCTGACCGAGACGGTGGGATGGCGAGGGGTGTTCGCGGTCGTGGTTCCACTCGGCGTCGTGGGTACGGTCTGGGCCGCAGTCACGTTGCGCCGTACCGCGCGACCGCAGCGCCTTCCGTTCGACTATGTCGGCGCGGCAGGGTCGATGGTGATCCTGGGATGTCTGGTGTACGGCGTGAACCGTGGCGGCAGTGCCGGTTTCGGTTCCACGTCCTCGCTGATTCCACTTCTCGTCGCTGTCGGCGGGCTCCCGCTCTTCTGGTGGTGGGAACGCCGTTCCGCGGATCCGATCGTGGATCCGAGAATTCTTGTCGATCGTTTCCGCGGTAGTGCGTACGGTGCGTCGTTCCTGGTCACGATGGCCGAGGGCGCTGTGGCCGTCACGATGTCGCTGTACCTGCAGAGCGTCGAGGGCAACACTCCGATCGAGGCAGGGCTGCAGATCACCGCCCTCGCGGTCGGCACGACGGTGATGTCGCCGATCGCTGGAAGACTGGCGACGAGGGTAGCGACGCGCGTGCTCACGACCGTGTCGACACTCGGTACCGCCGTGGTTCTGACAGTGCTGGCGCTGCACATCGCCGGCCCTGCTGCTGGGATCCCTGTTTTCGTCCTACTGTTCGCGCAAGGCCTCACCGGTGGAATCTTCAAGACCGCCAATGCCGCAGCGATCAACGTCGGTGTTCCCGCCAACCGATCCGGCATGGCCAACGGTCTCAGGGTGTCGTTGGACAATACTGCAGTCACACTCAGTACAGCGCTCGCACTGGTTCTCGCAGTCTCCGCTCTACCACCTGCACTGCGCGCACTCGTCTATTCCGGTGACACCGATCGGCTCACAGTCACCGAATCACAGTCGTTGACACATGGATTCGCCATCGCCGTCGCCGCCATGGCGATCACCGCGGTTCTCGCGACGATCCCCGCGGCGCTTCGGGGCGCACACGACGGTGAACCCGCCTCGCTACGGCGGACCGCCGAGCGAACCTCTCGTCCGGAATCCCACCGCACCACCACATCGAACAAGGAGCACTCGGCATGACCAAATTTCATCTGGGCTGGTTCACCAACTTCTCCAACCCGCCGTGGAACACCACCTGGGCCGGCGAGGAGGGAACGACCTGGGCCAACGGCGAGCTGCACGTCGACTTCGCGCGCGCGCTCGAGCGGGCATGCTTCGACTACATAATGCTCGAGGACTCGTCCATGGTCTCCGACGCCTTCGAGCAGACCTCACGGGTGGATCTGAAGTACGGCCTCTACGCGCCGAAACACGACCCGGTCACTCTCGTCCCCATGCTGACGGCGGCCACGTCGCACATCGGGATCATCGCGACCTGCTCCACATCCTTCTATCCCCCGTGGCTGCTCGCGAGGCGGTTCTCCACCCTCGACCATCTCAGCAAGGGCCGCGTCGGATGGAATGTGGTCACTTCGAGCGAAGACCGCGCTGCCCAGAACTACGGCATGGACAAGCTGGCCGAACACGACCAGAGATACGAGCGCGCCGACGAATTCGTCGACCTGGTCAAGCAACTGTGGGCATCGTGGGACGACGATGCGATGGTTCTCGATCGAGAGACCGGTACCTACGTGGATCACACGAAGGTCCACGTCACGAACTTCCGTGGAAAGTTTCATGCATCGCGTGGTCCGCTGAACCTTCCGAAGTCGCCACAGGGCGAACCTGTCATCTGCCAGGCAGGCGGGTCGCCGCGTGGTCGTGAGTTCGCGGCGCGCAATGCCGAGACGATTCTCAGCGCCGCAAAGGATCCTGCAGCGATGAAGGAGTTTCGGGACGATATCCGCCTGCGCATGGAAAAGGCGGGCCGCGATCCCGACAGCTGCAAGATCATGTTCATCACTCAACCGGTCCTGGCCGATACCGACGCGGACGCCAAGGCAAAGGTCGAGCGTATGACGGCCGACGTCGACTCACGCATCGAATCGGCTCTCGGCCACATCTCGGCTCTGACCGAGATCGACCTCTCGACATACGAACTCGACGAGGAGTTCCCCGAGCTCTCGACCAACGGGCACCGGACGACGCTCGGCGACTTTCTTTCCTATGGCAACACTCCGCGCAAGGCCGCCCTCGGGTGGTCGATGAAGAACGTGCACTACGTCGGGACTCCCGACTCCGTCGCCGAACAGATGGGCGAGACGATGGACATCGTCGGCGGCGACGGGTTCCTCATCACCGGCAACATCGGGCGACGCTACGTCGGTGAAATCACCGAGGGCCTCGTACCGGCACTGCAGCGTCGCGGCCTCGTGCGCACCGAATACACCCACGATCGGTTTCGCGACAACCTCATGTCCTTCTGATGCCTTTCTTGCGCAGGGATTCCGCGGTGCCGGGACCGGTGTACGCGTTGGCCTTCGTCAACGTGTGCATCGGTCTCGGCTACGGTGTGGTCGCCCCGGTGATCCCGGTGTTCGCGCGAGACTTCGGCGTCAGCGACCTCGCGGCGTCATCGGTGGTGAGCATCTACGCGTTCACGCGAGTGCTCGCCTCGTTCGGCGCGAGCCGGATCCTGCTGCGATTCGACGAGCGCACCGTGCTGACCGTCGGCCTGCTACTCGCAGCACTGTCGAGCCTCGCTGCTGCATTCGCCCCCACCTTCCTCGCGCTGTTGTTGCTCCGCGCCGTCGGCGGAGTCGGCACGGCCATGTTCACCGTGTCGGGCCAGCAATTGCTGTTCCGCTACAGCACCTCGACGACGGGTGGCCGCACGGCGTCGGTCTTTCAATCGGGATTCCTCATCGGCGGGGTTCTCGGACCCGTGATCGGCGGGGCAGTCGCATTGCTGTCGCTGCGCGCCCCGTTCCTGACTCATGCTGTGACGCTCTTCGTCGGCGTCATCGTCGTGTGGTTCGCCTTCCGCTCCAGCGACCGCAAGGACGCAGCGGCCGGGGTGGTACACGATCTCTCGACGCGCCCGCGGCAGATGTCCGTCCGGGCGGCGCTGCGGCACCAGGGGTTCCGAGCGTCCATCATGTCCAACTTCGCCAACGGCTGGGTCGGCAACGGACTTCGCTTCACCTTGATACCGCTCTTCGTCGCCTCGGTGATCGGCGGCAGCCCGTTCGTATCCGGATTGGTACTCGTCGTGGGCGCCGTCGTCCAGATCGTCGTTGTCCGACCTGCGGGAAAATTGGTCGACAGCTGGGGACGCAGGCCGATGCTGGCAACCGGCTCGGCGCTCATCCTGCTCGGCGTCGCCGCTCTCGCGCTCGTTCCCACCCTGCCGGTGCTCGTGTTGACGATGGCGCTGTGGGGAATCGGCGGAACCTGTGCGATGGTCGCGAGCGCCGCGACCGTCGGCGATGTCCTGGAAGGACGCGGCGGAACTCCCGTCGCCCTGTATCAGGTGACCTTCGACGTGGGGACGATGCTCGGCCCTCTCGTCGCCGGGGCCGTTGCCGCGCAGGCGTCGTATTCGCTCGCGTTCACTGCGAGCATCCCGGTTGCCGCTCTCGCCGTTCTCCTTGCCCTTCGCCCCTGGCACACCAATCGGGTCTCGGTTCCCGAATCGAAGGTCGTCGTCACGGAGGAATCGGCGACTCCCGCTCCGTCCATCAGACCCACGTCAGCGCAGGAACAACGCGACCCACGCTCGAGAAAAGAGGAAAGATGTCTCACCCGTTCACCCTCGGCTGGTTCACCAACTATCTCGTACCCGACTGGACGGGACCCTGGGCCGGTACCGGCGGAACCGACTGGGCCGACGGCTCTTTCGCTGTCGACATCGTGCGCAAGTTCGAACGAGCGGGAATCGACTTCGTGATGCTGGAAGATTCGACGGCGTTGACCGATATCTACGGCGGCACGTTCGAGTCCGAACTCAAGTGGACTCCCCGCGCTCCCAAACACGACCCGATGGCTCTCGCGTCGCGACTGGCGTACGAAACCGACAAGATCGGTATCGTCGTCACCGCGTCGACGAGCTTCTATCCACCGTTTCTCTTGACCCGACTCCTCTCGACGCTCGACCACCTGAGCCGCGGCAGGATGGGATGGAACATCGTCACCTCGACCGGCGACCGGGCCGCTCAGAACTTCGGGCAGGACACCCTCCCCGGTCACGATGCTCGCTACGAGGTGGCCGAGGAGTTCGTCGACGTGGCCAACGCTCTGTGGGGGTCTTGGGACGGCGATGCGGCATCTCACCTCGAACCGGGCGTCGAGTCCTACGTCGATCACACGAAGGTACGGACGGTCGATCACGACGGTCCTCACTTCACGGTGAGAGGGCCGCTCAACACCTTGCCCAGTCCGCAGGGCAAACCCGTGATCTGCCAGGCCGGAGCATCGGAAGCAGGGATCGAATTGGCGTCCCGGGTCGCCGATATCGTCGTCTCCGCCCCGAAGGGACGAGAGGCAATGCGGGCATACCGCAACAAGATACGAGCCCGCGCAGAGGGATTCGGTCGCAATCCGGACGACGTGAAGGTGCTGTACATGGTCACCCCGATTCTCGGTGAGACCGAGGACGCCGCTCGGCGCGCTGCCGAGCGCTACTACGAACCCACCGATGCGGCGATCGCCCGACGGCTCATCATGCTCTCCGGCGACATCGATTTTTCGCAGTTCGACGTGGACAGTCCGATACCCGACGGACTTCGCACCGAGGCCAGCACGAGCATTCTCGACAACCTTCGCACGTGGGCGGCCGGGCGCACCATCCGTGAGACCGTCGCTGCCGAGCGAACCGAGTCCTTGCGGCTGGTGGGTACGCCCGAGTCCGTTGCCGACGAGATGGAAAGCGTCATCGACGACGTCGGCGGTGACGGGTTCCTGTTCTTCGGCGGCGGTGGCGGAGTGCTGAACCGCCGGTATGTCGACGATGTGTGCGACGGGTTGATGCCGGTGCTTGCTCGACGCGGGCTCGCCGGCACCGGATACCGCGGCATCACCCTTCGCGACCATCTGGCAGGTGCACGATGACCGAACCCAGGATGCATCTCGGCTGGTTCACCAGTTTCCGCCCGCCGGTGTGGACGTCGCAGTGGACCGGATCGGACACCGACAGCTGGGCAGACGGGCGATTCCACGTCGACATGGCGCGCGCTCTCGAACGCGCCGGATTCGACTACCTCATGTTGGAGGACTCGTCGATGGTATCCGACATCTACGGTGGGACCAACGAATTCGATCTTGCCAAGGCCCAGTACGCACCCAAGCACGATCCGGTTGCCCTGGTTCCGATGCTCGCCGCCGCAACGTCGCGGCTGGGGATCGTCGCGACGATGTCGACCAGCTTCTATCCGCCGTATCTGCTGGCACGGACGTTAGCCACCCTCGATCACATGTCGCACGGCCGCGTGGGGTGGAACGTGGTGACCTCGAGCGAGGATCGCGCGGCTCAGAACTTCGGCATGGACGCGCTTCCACCGCACGACGAACGATACGACCGCGCCGAAGAATTCGTGGAGGCCGTGAACGCACTCTGGAGCTCGTGGGATCCGGATGCCGTGGTGATGGACAGGGCGAGCAACACCTACGTCGATCACACCAAGGTCCGCGACGCGAACTACGTCGGCAAGTTTCATCGCACTCGAGGGCCGTTGAACACCCTTCCGATGCCGCAGGGGCGGCCGGTGATCTGTCAGGCCGGAGGCTCTCCACGTGGACGCGCATTCGCTGCCCGCAATGCCGACACCATCATCTGCCAGGCGCAGGGTGTCGAGGCGATGAAGGCCTACCGCGAGGACGTGCGTGCGCGCGCCGACGCACTGGGCCGCGATCCCGACTCCATCAAGATTCTCTACATTGTCTCACCTGTCCTCGGGGACACCGATTCCGAAGCACGAGACCTCGATGCCAGGTCCAGGGAGGCGACCGACGCGCGCGTGCACTCCGCGCTCGCGCACATCTCGGCGGTGACGGGCAACGATCTGTCCACCCTCGATGTCGACGCACCTCCCCCGGCACTGTCGACCAACGGGCATCGAACGACGCTCGCGGACTTTCTCGCCGGGTCGGGCGGTAGCACACACAACGACGACGGTTCACCGAAGACGTTGCGGCAGTTGGCTGCCGCCTGGTCGATTACCTCGGTACCCCTCGTCGGAACGCCCGATACGGTAGCGCAGAAAATGGAGGACGTCATCGATGCGGTCGGCGGCGACGGCTTCCTGATGACCGGACGACTCGGTCGTCGGTACTACACCGAGGTGACCGATGGCCTGGTACCCGCGCTGCGACGACGCGGACTCGTACGCCAGGACTACGAACACCGCCAGTTCAGGGACAATCTGCTCGCGTTCTGAACCGACAGGGCGGGGCCGGAACGGCGGCCCCGCCCACCGTTCGGTTCAGCCGATCGGCGTCGCAGCCTGATGCTCGGAGGATCCGATGATAGCCACGCGGTCCGCGCGGAAATGAGTGAAGCTCAGCTCGGACGGATTGCCGTCGACGTCTCGGGTGATCAACTCGCGCAGCAGAACCGGCGCACCGACCTGCATGTCCAGCAGTTCGGCTGCACGTTCCTGACATGAGATCGCCTCGACGACCGAGCTGCTGCCGCCGTAGACGGTGCCGAATATTCGATTGTGCGCCACCGCGATCGGTGGGTATTCCGAGTGATTGCTCTCGATGCGAGCGATGAATTCGTCGGCCTCGAAATCGGTGATGCAGTAGCCGACTCTGAGGTACAACGGTTTCCCGCCCATCCGCCCTACCTGCTCGAGCAGGATCACCGTCTCCACCTCGGCACCGATGAAATTCTGCAGCACTGCAGGCGCACCGATTCGGCGGCATTCCAATGTGTCGACGGTGAGACGCCCTTCGTCCGGCATCCCGGCCCACGCCCTCGGTCCGACTTCGCCGTCGCGCACCGAGACGATGTCGTGTGCCACCGACGTCCCGGCCCGGCGGGCACGGAGTACGACGCCGTCCTCGGCCAGCATCTGCAGCGCCTTGCGTACCGCATTTCTGGTGGCTCCGAGCGAGTCGATCAAATGCTGCTCGGACAGCGTCTCGTCGTGTGGCATGGTTCCGCGCCTGATCCCCGATCGAATCAGTTCGTAGACACGCCGCGGTGAGGTGACGAACTTGTCGGACCTCGCGACCTGAGCGCGAAGATACCGGGCGCGCTGTTCGTCTGCTCGACGGCGCCGGTGTGCGGCGACAGACCCGGATTCATCGTCGAAAAACGGTCGAGACATACGAGGAGACCTCCCGAAGGAACGCGCGTGCGAACGTGAGTGTGTTGCGTTGCTGTGAGCACTGGTTGGCCGCGCCGGTGAGATCAACCGATACGACCAGTCTATCCGACATCGCGGCAGAAGCCCGTGAAATACGTTGCGGCCGAATGGGGGCCACTCACTGACGAATCCGCATGTCAGAGGCACCGTAGGCGGTGCCTCGAGTCCGCGTAATCGGTTGTTAACCAACGGGATTGTTCGGGGAAACACCCCACCGGAAGTATCGACCCGTACCGCAAACCTACCGATGCAGCAGGAGCCTGAATGACTACGACGGCAGAACGAGAAACACTCTCGGAAGCGCTGCACGGCAACGAGACCAGGGTGACGCGCTCGGGTTCGGACCCGACACTTGGACTGAGCGTCAAGAATCTCGACGTGACCTACGGCACAGGCGATTCCGCGGTCGCCGCCGTGAAGAACGTGACGTTCGACATCGCGCCGGGCGAAAGTGTTGCGCTGGTCGGTGAATCCGGTTCAGGAAAATCGACTCTGGCGATGACGGTGGCAGGCCTCGTCGATGCCTCCAGCGGCGCGACGGTCGAAGCCGACGTCCTCCAATTCGAAGGAACGAGCCGGCGTGCGAGCACCGGGGCAAGTCTCCCTCGTCGTACCGACGGCATCGCGATGGTGTTCCAGGACGCGATGACAGCGCTCGACCCGGTGTGGACGATCGGCGGGCAGTTCAAGCACGTCCTCGCCGGTGCAGGCGTGGGTGGACGACGCGAGCGGGCCGAGCTCACCGAGCATTGGCTCGACAAGGTGGGACTGCACGAGACCAAGCGTGTGATGAAGAGCCGACCGTACGAGCTGTCGGGCGGAATGCGCCAGCGGGTCATGACGGCGCTGGCGCTGTGCGGATCGCCTCGCTTGTTGATCGCGGACGAGCCTACGAGCGCGCTCGATGCGTCGCTCGCCCGTGGAACGATGGAACTACTCCGGAATCTCACCCAGGAGCAGGGAACCTCACTGTTGATCGTCAGCCACGACATCAAGCTGTGCCTCGAATTCTCCGACACCATGCTGGTGATGTACCGCGGCTGCCTCGTGGAGCAGAAGCCGTCGTCCACCATTGCGTCGGCGGCTGTACATCCCTATACCAAGGGCCTGCTCGGCTGCGTCCCGACGCTCGCGAACCGCTCGGCCGATCGTCTGCCGGTGCTGCAGGATTTCCTCCAACCGTCCGCTGCAGCGGTCTGAAGGCTCACTGCACACCGGATCGCGCGTGGCTGCGCGGGGTTGCACCGTGTTCGCGGCGGTACTCACGACTGAACTGCGACGGACTGTCGTATCCCACCTCCGCTGCCACACGGGTGACGTCGAGCGACGAACCGATGAGCAGCAACTTCGCCTGCTGAAGCCGGATCTTTTTCTGAAACTGAATGGGCCCCATCGTCGTCGCGGCCTGAAAGTGCCGATGGAACGTCGACGGACTCATCGCGGCCACGGCGGCAAGGTGCTCGACTCGAAAAGGTTCCGCGTAGTGCGTTCTGATCCAGCGCACGGCCTCTCCGACATGCGCAAGACTGCTCCCCCTCATCCCTATCCGGCGAACCAGCTCACCCTGCTCGCCGCGGAGCACACGCCAGAGGATCTCGCGTTGCACCAGCGGGCCGAGCACGGCGCGATCAACAGGTTCGTCCGACAACAACAGCAGCCTGACGAGGGCATCGAGCAATTCGACGGTGGCACGCGCAGTTCCGAGCGCAGGAACCATGCGGGAGGTGCCCGCGCTCGTCGCGCTCGACCCGAGAACCATCTCGGCGATGGCGTCGGGATTCAGAGTGAAGCCGATCCCGAGAAAGGGCTCGTCTCTGCTCGCCGCAGTGAACTGCCCCGACACCGGCAGATCGACAGGCACGACGAGGTACTCGCCCGGTCCGTAGTCCAGAACGTAGTCGCCCACCGCGATGCGCTTGGCACCCTGCGCGACGAAGGCGAAGGTCGGCTCGGCGATGGACGCCGTCGGCCTCTCCTCGACCACTTGGGTAGAGAAGAGGTTCACCCCAGGAAGGTCGTCCCACTCTCGGCCGAGGTTGCGCTCGATGAGTCGGCTCAGTATCTCGAGCAGCCGCGTCCGACTCGCTCCCGTCGACGTCACAGGTTCTGACCTCCCGAACATTCGATCACCTCACCGGTGATCCATCCTCCGTCTCGGCCCGCAAGAAACGCAATGGCGCGCGCAACGTCCTCGGGTTCGCCGATTCGCCCGAGTGCCACCGTGCTTGCCGCTGCCGCGACAGCGTCGGGCATTCTGGTGAAGGCGTCGTCAGCGATCTGAGTACGCGTTGATCCAGGCGCAACCGCGTTCACTCGGATGCGCCGTGGTGAACATTCCTTGGCCCAGCATCGCGTGAGGGTATGAACGGCCCCCTTCTGCGACGCGTAACTGGAATAGCCGGCCTCCGTCCCGCTCGGCAAGGCCGATGTGCTTCCGGTATTGACGATGACTCCACCGTCCGAAATCATCGGAAGAAGTTGCTGGGTAAGAAAATATGGTCCCTTGAACAACGTGGTGTGGAATCGATCGAACTCCTCCTCCGTGACCTCGGCGAACGGGGCCCCTCCGCCGATCCCGGCATTGTTGACCAGCCCGTACAGTCGATCGGTTTCCCATTTCTCCTCCAGCACCGCGATCAGTCGCTGCACGAAGCCCGGAAGTGCGGCGATATCGGCGACGTCCAGCTGTAGAGCTGCGGCAGTTCCGCCCTCGGATTCGATGTGCCGAACGACGTCGGCTGCGTCCGAGGCCCGATGGTTGTACGTGACGACGACGCCCATTCCTCTCGCACCCAGTTCGATGGCGGTCGCACGGCCGATTCCCGCGCTGGCACCGGTAACGATGACGATGTCCATGTCTCTCCTCATGTTTTTTCAATACGGTCATCACCAACTCTCGTGCTCAGCACGTCGAAGTACCACCACGATCGAACGGAGTTCTTGCACGATCCTCTCGATCCCTGCGCCGCTCCAGGGGTAGGAATGCCAGGACCGCCGCTACCGACGGCGCGCCCGAGTAACATCTGATCCGCATCTGTCACGCTCGGAGCTCCTGCAGCGATACATCGGCGAACAGCGACGAGCGCTGGTGAGGACGGCAGCGGAGACCGAGGAGGTAGTGGTGGGCAACCTTGATTCCGTGTCCTCGCTGTTCGAGAGCTCCCCGGATGCGGTGACCGTGACCGATTTCGCCGGCGTGCTCGTGCACGCCAATCCAGCGGGTCGTGCACTCGAGCGCACGTCGTCGATCACGACCGTGTTGACCGCAGACATAGTGGAAGAACTGCGCACGGTCGGAGTATGGACCGGATCGACCGACGCCTCGATCCGACGGTCCGTCTCGTCGGTGGTTGTCCACGACCAGGACGGAACGCCGTTCATCGTCTCGATTCGACGCGAGGCGGATGGACACCGCCCCACCGCTGGTTCCTCCATCGCGCGAGAACAACAGGTGGTCGCCGAGATCAGTCGGCGTGCACTCGTCGACGATCTGGAACCGCTCCTCGATTTCGCGGTTACGGCAGCACTGAGTTTGATGGACACTCGATGCGCATCGGTATTTCGGCCGACATCGGGCACCGGTGACCTCGCACTTGCCGCCTACGCGGGACCGACGCCCGCTCCCACCACCGTTCCAGCGGGGATGAACTCTCAGCCTGGTTACGCATTGCACATCGCAGGCGCAGTGGTGTGCGCCGACCGAGAGCAGGAGCGCCGGTTCTCGACGGACAGCATGGCTGCGCGTGGTTTGCGATCCGGGGTCTCGGTTCCGATCACCGGCGACACGGAGCCCTGGGGTGTGCTGACCGTCCACAGCACCGAACCCCGGTTGTACAGCTCACGCGAGATCGCATTTCTCGGCACTGTCTGCGACATCCTGTCCGCAGCGATAAGGCGTAGCGAGCTCGAGAAAAGGCTCCGCCATCGGAGCGTGCACGACCCACTCACCGGTCTCCCGAACCGCGAGCTCATCGATACGCACCTTGCCCGCGCATTGGAACACGGTGCCGTCACCGACACCCGTGTTGCCGTTCTGCTCGTGGACTTCGACAATTTCAAGTCGATCAACGACCATTTCGGTCACGACATCGGCGATATCGCGTTGGTGGCTGTTGCCCGCCGCCTGAGCGACGCAGTCGACAGCGAAGCGACCGGCAACTCCGCCCACGTGTTCCGACTCGGGGGTGACGAATTCCTGATCCTCCTCGAAGCTCTCACCGACACCTCGGCCGCCACGAAGACCGCACTCGGAATCGGTCGAGCATTACGAATACCCCTCACCATCGAGGGGCGCAGCGTCCCGTTGAGTGCGAGTATTGGAATCGCATTGTCCGACAAAGATATCGAGGCAAGACAGCTGGTACACCGCGCCGATGTCGCCATGTACCGCGCGAAGTCGCAGCTGCCGGGCAACCACGCGGTCTACGACGCGGACGACGACCGTCAGGCCCGCCACCACCTCACCATGTCCACCGATCTGCGGGCGGCCATCGACAACGACGAACTGTCACTGAGATACGTTCCGATACACGACACTCGGACCGGAGCGATCACGTCCTTCTCCACTGCACCGCGTTGGGAACATCCCGCCCTCGGAGTGCTGAACATCGACGAGTTCCTGACGACGGCCGAGAGAACCGGATTGATCGAGGCGCTCGGGTCGTGGGTGCTTCGAGGCGCCTGCCGAGATGCAGCGACGTGGCTGGCCGACCACGATTCGATCGAAGTCAGGGTCGATGTGGTTGCTGCACAGATCCGCCAGGAAGGATTCATCGGTACCGTGATGGCCGCGGTCAATTCTGCGGGAATCGCGGCGAACAACCTCGTCATCTCGGTACCGGAGTCGGCGTTGACACCCGCCGACGAACGCATCGGACAAGCATTGGCCGAGCTACGTTCTCGCGGCGTTCGACTCCTGCTGGACAACAGCAGTGGTGGGCACAGTTCGATCAGAAACCTGGCGCAGTTTCCGTACTTCGAGTTCTTCCAGGTCGACAACGGCGATGTCGCGGCGACGTTCCGCGAACACTTCGCGGTCGTGCTCGAATCGGTCGTCGCACTCATCCATGCCGTGGGCGCGAGAGTCGTCGCCGACGCCATTCAGCATGTCGACCAGTTGGAAGCCGCAACGGCCGCAGGCTGCGACTTCGCGCAGGGGCCGTACTTCGGCAACCCGCTGACGGTGCAGGACATCGCATCGGCGTTGGCCGATACGCGCAGGCCGTGAAGCGTCTCCGTGGTCAGCAGTCGAACACGTTCCAGCAGATGCTGTTTCGCCGCCGCTGATCGTCGAGAACGAGTTCGCGAATTGCATCGGGCAGCTTCTCGCGCTGCCAGTGGCATTCGCGACTGCCTGCATCGACGCCCTCGGCCGCACGAACGGCTTTGACGGCGTATGCGGCAGCACCGAGTTCGTGTGCTGCAACGTGAGCGACGACTCCAGCTTGACCAGCGGCGTAGGCAGCACGTCGAGCCGGCCCATCGAGTGCTCGCGCTGCCCCCATCGCATGCCCACCGGATGCTCGTGCGTCCATCATCTTCATGTCTCCGCGCACCCAGGCACGCACCGCTTCGATGGCTTCCCGCGGTCTGGTGTCCTCGGGCCGAGCAGATTCGAAGAAGTGAAGTACATGCTCGGCGCACGTGGCTGCCCACAACGCCAGCAGGTGATGGTCGGCATCGGTCAGCGTCCCGCCGCGGCGGATCGTGGTGAAACGCTCGTCTCTGACCGCAGGCAGGATCATGTCGGCGTTCCTGTTCACTCGCGAACCGCAGTTCTGGTCGATTCGAGGGCAGGCGAACCGGAGGGCTCGGCCGGGCTATGCTACCGCGCATGACTCTGAGCCACGACATCGCAGGCACCGGTCCCGTATTGGTTCTGGTTCACGGCGTCGTACATCGTCGCCAGGCGTGGAATTCGGTCCTCGACCTGCTGACCCCCTACCGCACCGTGGTGACCGTCGACCTCCCCGGTCACGGTGAGACGGCCGCGCTCGCCCACAGCGACCAAGGGATCTCGGCCGCGCTGTTCGACGAGTTGCAGGCGTTCGTCGAATCGGTGGCACGACCGGGCACACGCGCCAACATCGCGGGAAACTCCCTCGGCGGATATCTTGCCCTCGGACTCGCTGCTCGCGGCGTGGTCGCGTCGGCGACAGCGCTCTCACCGGCAGGTTTCTGGAACAGCCCCACTGATCAGGCACGTAGCATGATGACTTTCAAGACTCTGCGGCTGCTCGCCCGCGGAATGGGAAGTCATGCTCCTGCTGCGCTGCGCTACAAGGCAATTCGGTATCCGGCACTGTCGGCGTTCTTCGCACATCCCAGCCGTATCTCATACGAGTCGGCGGTGGTCGATACGGCGTCGTTGACCACGAATGCGATGCTCGACACCGATCTCACCGACCAGTTCTCCTTCCCACCGTTGTCGAACCCTCCCGTTCCGGTGACGGTGGCGTGGGGCTCGCGCGATCTTGTTCTCCCTGTGTACCAACGCCGTAACGTTGCGGGAGTATTTCCGCACGCACGCATCATCAAGGTTCCCGGTGTCGGGCACGTTCCGATGACGGACAACCCGGAACTGATCGCGTCCATATTGTTGGCCGGAAGCGAACAGGCTAGCGAGAGATCCCACTGATCGACGTCGCAGCCTCGTGAAGAACATTCCGCAGAGCCTCGGCCGAAGTGTCGTCGAAGGAACCTTCAGGCAGTGCGGAATTCAGCGCGACGACCCCCATTGTCAAAGCGAGAAGCACCGTCGCGCGGATCCGAGACTCGTCGCCGTGGCCCGCCTCCTCGATATCGGCACTCATCCGCGCGATCACCGACCGCAGTGTTCGACGCCGAAGCACTCCTGCGGACTCGTCGTTCGCCACATCCCGAATGAACAGTAGTAAGGGGTGTTCGTGGCCGAACTCGGGCCAAGCCTCCGGCCGCAGTCCCTGAAGAAGACCCTTCACCCACACATCCGGATAGGCCGACCCGTCGCCCGATTCGTCACTGTCGAGGTTCTCCGCCGTTTCCGCCAGGACTGCCGACAGCAAACCGTCCTTCGAACCGAAGTACCGATTGATGAGCGAGACGTTCACACCGGCATCGGATGAGATATCGCGCACCGTGGTGCGCTCGAAGCCGAAGACAGTGAACCGCCGCTTGGCGGCTTTCACCAAGCTTGCCCTGGTCGCCGCCGCATTACGCTCTCGCCCGTCGCTGGGAAGCGCCTCGCCGTCCTTGTGTAAACGCATGTTGACCACAATGCCACATCGGACTAGCGTCGATGTAAACAACCGTTTGCCTACGATCGAGGGTCAACTTTGAGTCACACAACCGGTGCATTCGCGACGCACACCGGCGTCCCGAGCTGGCGCGCCAACATCGAAATTGCCGCGATCGGACTGGGTGCGCTCATGGCCGCCCTGGCGCAGACCTTGATTCTGCCGGTACTCCCGGTGATCTCGAAAGATCTCGGTGCGTCCACCACTCAGGCGCAATGGCTCTTGACTTCGACGTTGCTCGTCGGCGCTGCTGCGGTGCCGGTCATCAGCCGACTCGCTGACATGTACGGACGTCGGCCGATGCTCATCGTCGCACTCGGCGCTCTCGTCGTCGGGTCGGTTGTCGCCGGATTGACCGACAATATCGCCGTGATGATCGCTGGGCGCGCCCTGACCGGCTTGTCCGGAGCGGCGATTCCACTCGGCATCAGCCTGCTCGTCGCTGTACTCCCCGACGCGCGTAAGGGTTCGGCCGTGGCACTGGTGAGTGCGATGCTCGGAGTCGGCGGTGCCCTCGGACTGCCTTTGGCAGGGCTTGTCGCCGACAACTTCGACTATCGATTCCTGTACTGGATCGGCGCAATCGGCGCAGTTCTGAGCATCGGCATGATCCTCGCATTCGTCGGTAACCCCCGCGGAACCCGCGCGGGCTCGATCGATCTGCCTGGTGTCGTCCTGCTCGTCGCCGGACTGGTCTCGCTCGTGCTGCCGCTGTCGCAGGGTTCGGCGTGGGGATGGGGATCGGTGAAGACCATCGGCCTCCTCGTACTATCCGTCGTGTTGCTGACTGCGCTCGTATTCGTCGAACGTCGTGCCACTAACCCCCTTGTCGACATGCACGCACTGTCGAATCCTCCCGTCGCGATCACCAACGTGGCCTCGGTGTTCGTCGGATTTGCGCTGTTCGCAAGCTTCGTCGGCACCACGAGCTACGTGCAGGCCCCCGAGATCACCGGATATGGCTTCGGCTCATCAGTTCTCGTGGCCGGCCTGTGCCTGCTCCCGAGCGGTGTGCTGATGCTGGTACTGGCGCCCGTCGCGGCCCAGCTGATCAAGAAATGGGGAGGCGGCTACGTTCTGTTCGTGGGCGGACTCGTCATCGCAGTCGGTCTCGTCGTTCGAATCTTCGCGACCGGAGCGCTGTGGCAGATCATCGTCGGAGCGACCATCGTCGGCGCTGGATCCGGCATCGCGTACGCCTGCCTCCCGACCCTGATCAACGTCCACACCCCGGCAGCAGATCTCGCTGCAGCGAACGGAATCAACTCTCTCGCACGTTCGTTGGGCAGCACGTTGGCCAGTGCAGTGGGCGGCAGCTTGCTCGCGGCTATCACCATCACGGTCGGCGGCACCGACATCCCGTCCCTCGGCGCCTACCGTGTTCTGTTCACGATCTGCGCGGTGGCGGCAGTACTCGCGGCCATCTTCGGGCTCGTCATCTCGTCGGCGAAGATGTCGGCGATGGCGCACGCCCACGAACTCCAGAACGCCTGACGCGGCACCATCACGACAGAGTGGGCCCCGAACACCGAGGTGTTCGGGGCCACTCTGCTTCTTCGGTGATAGTCGAGACGTGTTGTCTCAGGCGAGAATCACGGGAGGAATTGCGTAGTCGACCGGCCGGTCGCATTGTCGGCCACATTGTCCGTGTCCCAGAATCGCCGCAATAGTTCTCTGAATTTGGCGATCATCAATCCCACTTTCAACGCCTTGGTGGCGCAGCTATTACACATCGTTCACAAACCTCAGGGCAGAATCACCGCCTACCGTCAGATCCAACTCGCCCTGCCGCGTACTTATTCCCTCGGATTGTCCGATGGCGAACGGCCTGGGGATCGGTCAGCCTGGAGGGCCACGTTCTCCGTTCGTGCCCACGACGCCAGTAACTGCAGTCGTTCGGCGGACGGTGAGCCTGGTTCCGCGGTGTAGATCAACATCACGTGCCCCGGTTCTGCAGTGACGTACAGCTCCTCGTAGGCCAGAGCCAATTCGCCGACGACCGGGTGGTCGAAACGCTTGGTGCCGGCACCGTGCGTTCTGACATCGTGTGCCGCCCACAGCGTTCGAAATACTTCGCTGCGCGTGGACAGTTCGCCGACGAGATCCTGTAGCCCCCGATCGTGAGGATCACGGCCGGCCTCGGCACGCATGACTGCCACGCACATCTCGGAGAAGAGCTCCCAGTCCGGATAGAAGTCACGCGAACTCGGATCGAGAAATTGGAATCGGGCCATGTTGGGAATGCGGCCGCCGTCACCGATCATCGGGGAAAAGAACGCGCGGCCCAGCTCGTTCACCGCAATGATGTCCTGCTGTGAATTACGCACGAAAGCAACAGCATCGGTGATCGCATCCAGGGCCCAGTGCAAACTGGGGCGCGCAGCGACGGACTTCGACGATCGCCGACGCGGGCGACCCGACACCGGAATGCCGTCCGCCGCCCGCGCCAGATCGAACAAATGAGCCCGTTCGGTCTCGTCGAGTTGCAGCGCGCCGGCGACGGCGTCGAGAACCGAGGAGGACGCGCCGGCGAGAGCGCCGCGCTCGAGCTTGGCGTAATACTCGACACTGACGCCGGCGATCGAAGCGATCTCCGACCGACGAAGACCCTGCACCCGGCGATTGGTGCCTGCCGGTAACCCGGCCTGCTCCGGAGTGATTTTCGCCCGCCTCGTCATCAAGAACTCGCGGACCTCGGCCTTGTTGTCCATCTCCGAAGAATAAGTCCTGCTGCCGACTCGAGGGGTGCTCTGCTGGTACACCCTCCGACAGAGACTGCCTGGATCATCCAAAGGGGTGTTGACTGATCACTATGCCCACCACTGTGAAAGCCTATGCCGCAACCGCCCACGACCAGCCGCTGACGCCCGCCACGATCGAGCGGCGCGACGTCGGACCACACGATGTCCGGATCGACATCAAGTTCGCTGGGATTTGCCATTCCGACATTCACACCGCACGTGGCGAGTGGGGCGAGATCGCGTATCCCTTGGTCGTCGGCCACGAAATCGCCGGAACCGTTGCCGAAATCGGTTCCGCAGTAACGAAGTACGCCGTCGGCGATCGTGTCGGTGTCGGTTGCATGGTCAATTCGTGCGGAGAATGCAAGCAGTGCGTCGCGGGCCGCGAACAGTACTGCCTCGTCGGGAACGTCGGTACCTACGCAGCCGTCGACCGTGACGGGACGACTACCCAGGGTGGATACTCGCAACAGGTTGTCGTGACCGAAAACTTCGTCGTACGTATCCCGGAAGGCATTGCGCTCGACGCCGCTGCTCCCTTGCTCTGCGCAGGGATCACCACCTACTCCCCTCTTCGGCACTGGGGTGCGGGCCCCGGCAAGAAGGTCGCCGTGGTCGGAATGGGAGGACTCGGCCACATGGCCGTGAAACTTGCTCACGCCATGGGCGCCGAAGTCACCGTCCTCTCTCAGTCCCTGAAGAAGCAAGAGGACGGTATCCGCCTCGGTGCCGATCACTACTATGCAACCAGCGATCCCGATACGTTCACCGCACTCTCAGGCACCTTCGACCTGATCATCAACACCGTCAGCGCCGTGATCGACCTGGACGCCCACCTGTCGTTGCTCGATGTCGACGGCGCGTTGGTCAACGTCGGCGCACCCGCTGAACCATTGCCGGTGCAGATCTTCTCTCTCATCGGCTCTCGTCGAACCTTCGCCGGGTCCGCAATCGGCTCGATCGGCGAGACCCAGGAGATGCTCGACTTCTGCGCCGAGCACAATCTGGGGGCCGAGATCGAGGTCATCGCAGCCGACAAGATCAACGACGCCTGGGAGCGCGTGCTCGCCTCGGATGTGCGGTACCGATTCGTCATCGACACTGCCACCCTCGCGTGACCTGCCGCTGACCGAGGAGGACTACGGAAATGTCGACAATCGCAATCATCGGAGCAGGCCCCGGCCTGGGAGCTTCCGTTGCCCGCAGATTCGGACGTGAGGGGTTCTCGATTGCATTGATGTCGCGGACCAGGGAAAACGTGGATCGCTTGGCCGGTGAGCTGAGTGCCGACGGCATCACCGCCCGAGGATATGTCGCGGACACCCGCGACGCCGGATCCATCGCCACAGCGCTTACATCCGCCGCCGAGGACTTGGGACCGGTCGAGGTGCTGCAGTACAGCCCGATTCCAGCGCCCGAGTTTCTGCGGCCGGTGCTCGATACCGGTGTCGAGGATTTCAAGTCTGCCATCGAATTCTCGGTCTACGGCTCGGTCACCGCGGTCCAGCAGGTGCTACCGGCCATGACGGTGCGCGGATCAGGGACGATCTTGCTGGTCAACGGATCCAGCGCCTCAATTCCCAACGGCAAGGTCGCCGGCACCTCCGTTGCATTTGCTGCCGAATCAGCCTACGGAGCAATACTTCACGACGCCGTCAGCGACCGCGGAGTCCACGTCGGCCAGTTGATCGTCCCCGGCGCAATCGGCGGTGGAGATCCGCAGTACGAGCCCAATGCTCTGGCCGATCGTCTGTGGGCGATGCACGCCCATCGGGGCCCGTTTCGCGTCACGATCGGTGCGGAGCAGGACTGAGCATCACCCCATCGGCGATCGGTAATCGCGCGGTGTCTGCACCTGCGTGGAACCGATCTCCGATGTTTGCCTCGACGCCGAATGGGGCAATCCCCTCCGGGTTGCAATAGCCCGGGCATTCGTATGGGCTCCCAAGCCTCCAATTCTGCTTGATTGCTTTGGATCTCGGGTTTGTTCTCCGTTTTGGCGCGGCAAGGTTACCGGCGGGTTTATGTTGCATGAGTGGCAGAGCGGGGGGCCAGGCCCCAGGTTTCATTTATTCGACGAACTATGTTGCGCGCTGTTCGGATGTTGTTCAATCCGCTCAGACCCGACGATTACCTATCGATGATCAATCCTTTGTGGACGACGCGGGAACTCCGAGGTCAGGTGGTGGGGGTCGCCCCGGAGGGATCCGATGCGGTCTCGGTGCTGATCAAGCCCGGCTTCGAATGGGCCGGGCACGTGCCCGGTCAGTACGTCAGGCTCGGCGTGCTCATCGACGGGCGCTATCACTGGCGTGCGTACTCGCTCACGTCCGATCCGGATCCGGTGGACGGCCTTGTCAGCGTCAGTCCCAAGTTGGTACCCGCAGGAACTGTTTCTCCCTACCTCGTCGGGACCATCCGAACCGGGGACATCGTCCGACTCAGCGAGGTGGAGGGCGAGTTCACCCTGCCGGATCCCCTCCCCGACAAAATGGTCTTCATCAGCGCAGGCAGCGGCATCACACCCATCATCAGCATGTTGCGCAGTCTCGATCACCACGCCCAGGTGAAGGACATCGTCGTGGTGCACTCGGTGCACACCCGCGAGCAGTTGATGTTCGCCGATACGTTGGACGAGCTCGATGCCAAGCACGACGGTCTCCAGCTCAAATTGCGTATCACCAGCGACGAGGGCCGCATGAAGGCATCCGAACTGGACGAACTGGTGCCGGATTGGCGCGAACGTGATGCATTCTGCTCCGGCCCCGGCGAACACCTGGACGATCTGCGCGCCTTCTGGAAAGACCAGGGCCATGGCGACCGCTTCCATTACGAGAGCTTTCAGCCTGTCATCGGCGGTGGATCCGATGCAGGTGAGGGCGGTTCGGTCACCTTCCTCAACAGCGACAAGGTGGTCGACTGCGACGGCAGTTCGACAATTTTGGCAGCGGGGGAAGAAGCAGGGCTGGAACTGACGTTCGGCTGCAGAATCGGAATCTGCCACACCTGCGTCGGTACGCTGAAATCAGGACGCCTGCGAGATCTTCGCAACGGGGACGTATCCGAACCCACGGGCCAGGCGGTGCGCATCTGTGTGAACACAGCAGAGGGCGACATAGAAATCGAACTATGACTTACGGCTTCGATCTCGACAAGGAGAACTCATGACTATCGACGACACAACCAGGACAGAGCCGGTCAATCCGTTGGCTCACCTGAGCGACGACACCATCGCCGAGCTCGCCAAGGAATTCGACGCCATCCACGACGAGGTGTACGCGAGCCTCGGAGCGAAAGATCGCAAGTACATCACCTCGGTCATCGCGGCGCAGCGGCAACTCCTCGTCGCCGGTCGTGTGCTGTTGCTCGGTTCGACGAGCAAACCAGCATGGCTGGCGGGCACCGCGTGCCTCGGCATAGCCAAGATTCTCGAGAACATGGAAATCGGGCACAATGTCATGCACGGCCAGTGGGATTGGATGAACGATCCCGAGATCCACTCGTCGGTGTGGGATTGGGATACGGCGTCGACAGCTCAGTCCTGGAAGCACTCTCACAATTACGTGCACCACACGTACACCAACATTCGGGGCATGGACAAAGATCTTGGCTACGAGATCATGCGTATCGATCCGAGGCAGAAGTGGCACCCTGTCTACCTCGCACAACCGCTATACAACGTGCTGCTGATGGCATTCTTCGAGTGGGGCGTGGCGCTACACGATCTGGACATCGAGGCAATCAGGCGCGGTAAGAAGCCCATCAAGGAACTTGCAGGCGACCTGAAAGGCATTGCAGGCAAGGCTCGTCGGCAGTTCGTCAAGGATTACATCGGCTGGCCCACGATCAGCGCGGGTGCCTTCGCTCTCGCTCAGCTGGCCAGCGGTGGAAGACTCCGCGAAAGCAAGCGGTCGAGGATCGCCTCCAGGCTTCGCAGTTCCACTCGATTCGGCAAGGCCACGAAAGCGGCGGGGCTGTTCGACAGCAAGTTCAGCGGTATCGAGAGCACATTCCTCTCCACGGTCACAGCAAACTTCACCGCCAACATCATCCGCAACGTGTGGTCGCACGGCATCATCTTCTGCGGCCACTTCCCGGATCAGGCGTACACGTTCAGTCAGGAAGAGGTCGAGAACGAGACCCGCGGCGGTTGGTATGTCCGCCAACTCGTCGGTGCGGCCAACATCGACGGCGGTCCGCTGTTCCATTTGATGAGCGGCAACCTCAGTTACCAGGTCGAACACCACCTCTACCCCGACATGCCCAGCACTCGATACTCCGAGGTCGCACCGAAGATCAAGGACATCTGCGAGCGCTACCAACTCCCGTACAACAGCGGCCCGCTCATGCAGCAGTGGGGCATGGTGCATCGCACCATCGCGCGTCTCGCCTTCCCCGGGGGCGAGGCCCGGCCGAAGCCAGGCCCGTACCGTCCGGAGGAAGCGTGGCGACGCAAGTTCGCCGAGACCTCGACCGACAGCGAAGCCGCCAAATCCAGAAGCCGAGTCCCCGCTGGTCACCCCGACGCGGGTCCGGAGCACGGTTCGGGCGGCGTCGATGTCGAGCCGCCGCCGAGGGGTGACGACTAGGCGGTCGTAGGTCAGTCCGTCGCCTCCCCTCGTGGAGAGCTGCACCGATGGGCCCCGATGTCGGATACACCGACATCGGGGCCTTTCTTCGCATTCATGATGCTGCAGGGTCGGGCCTGTCCAAAATTTCTCGATCCGTGCCGTGGTAATCACGCTGTACGCCGGGCTCTTTGCCGCGCTCGCCTCTGAAACCCAGCCCGGCTTTCGACGAGTGTATTTGCACCACAGGATGATTCATATTCGACGGCTCGCCTTCCGGCATGGTCGCCCTGCGTCGATGCATCGTGATGTCTGACGATTCGACGAGAACGCACCCTCATCGGGCTCGGGCCACGCGACGATTGACCTCCGAGCCCGACAGTAAAGGTAACTGAAGAGTTGCTGCTCTCGGTTATGACTGTTAGATTCCTGCTTCAGCACAGGACCGAGCCAGTCGAGGGGGACGTTATGGCCGATAGCCGATACTCATCCGCGCCGTCTGCGCCCGCCACGGGTGCGCACGCCGTAGAACTCGCCGCTGCGACGGCCGCCGCAGCCGGGCTGGCCATAGCATTTCTCGCTCTGGGTTGGCTGCTCGAGCAACCCCTGCTCGGATTGGTCGCAGGATTCACAGCTGTGGGCGTGATCGGTCTCGCGTGCGCACTGCTCGGCATCCCGGCACTGTCCGCACACCACGCCGGCACCACCACGCAGAGAGGGCACGATGTCCAGAACGGCTGACGACGACACCCTGGTTGCATTCGCGTGCCGCTGGGAACCCTACGGCGGCGCCGATGCGTCGGAGATCTTCGTGTGTTTCGGCCTCAGCGTGGACAAGTACCGCAGCCTGTTGCGCCGTGCGCTGGCCGGATCTGGCGCCACCGACCTCAGCCCCGAAGTGCACCAGAGACTGGTGCGATACGCCGCAGCCTGAACACCACAGCCAGAACACGGAGCCTGCGCCGGAGCAGCCCTGACTACGATCGACCTGCCGGTTGACACACGATTGGAGCGACGATGAACGGTGCTGCGCTGCGGCGTGCGATCGCACTTGCCTCGTGCTGCGCCGCTCTCGCCATCGGATTGTTCGCGATCGGTTCGGTCTCGGAGACTTCGGCCGCACATCCCCATCATCCGTGCGGCTGGTACACCGATACGTGCCCTCACCCCAGTAGTCCGCCGCACCCGACGACTACTGCCGCTCCCACCACGACCACCACCACGACGACCACCACCACCACGGCGCCGACGATCACGGTGCCGACGATCACGACTGCGTCATCCAGTAACCGTGATCGTCCCGATCCGGCGAGCCGTGATCGTGCAACGACGCCCGACTCCAGGCCCGAGATCAACGGATCGACGTCTCCATCAGCGGTTCCCGCTGCGCCGACTCCCGGTGCCGCCGCGGCCGCAGTCCCGAGCACGGCCGGCGACGACAACAGCGCTCCGACTGCAGCGACGGACAGCAGCGACGACCCCACGCCACCTGGCGTCGAATCGCCGGTGACGACGTCGCTCGACACAGCGCCGGCGAACACCGCGCCCGATCCGAGTACATCCGTTACAACCACCAGCCGCGCCGCATCCCCCATTGGATCCGATCCTCCCGACGTCGACCCGACAGCGCTGGCGGCGCCACTGGCCCCACCGGCGACGCTCGCGGTGCTCGGCGGAGTCGCGGGCCTTGCATTGGCGGGCACCGCAGCAGGTGCACTGTCCTTCCGAGGCGCCCAGGCGTCGAGGACCCGTCTGGCTCACGCCCGCGCGGAGTTCTTCTCATGATGAAGTCTCACCGGCGTGTGTCGGCAGCAGTCGATGCAGTGTGCGACATCGCAGCGGTGTCGTCCGAGTTTGCGCTCGACCGAGTGGTGGACGCCGTCGCTCGTGAGCGCGGACGGACCATCGACATCCAGATTGCACCGCTGCCGACAGGCGTGTGTGGGCAACGACGCGCATACCCGGGCAAAGATGTCATCGTCCTCGCACCGGACCTGCCGAACTACGAACGGACACTGGCCCACGAACTCGGACACATCGTCTTCCGCCACAGCGGAACACCGATCGAGGACTCCGTCCATGCCATCAGCGAAGAATTGCTCAACTATCTCCTCAGTGAACGAAACCTGCAGGGCGCAGTGACGGACGGCGAGGACGATTCGGACGAATGGGAAGCAGAAACTTTTGCCGGACAACTGCTTCAGCGACTTCGACGTATGAACACCCGAGGCGCGCCGTTGTCGGTTCTGTGCTTCGACCAAGCTCTGGGATGACATGGACTGGATAGCAGCTTTGTTGGTGTGGTTTGCCGCGGGCGCACGAGTGGGACGGGTAGTCGTCCGCAATGCAAACACCGTTCGTGTGGCAATCGTCGTTGCGGTCTGCTTCCTCGCCGCTGCTCACACCGTCGGAATCGATGACGTGGCTCGATCTCTCGACCGTCTCGGGGATGCGAACAGCGCGCTCGCGGTGTGTTGGACGGGCTTCAGCGCAGCATCGGCGGTCGTCGCCATACATGCCTGGCCGTCGATTCCCACCGGTCGACACCGAGTGGTCACAGCATTTGTGGCCGCGCTCGGCATTGCGGCGATGGTGGGATCGCTGCTCTCCCCCACCGTCGGTTGGGTATTCGTGCTCGTCTCGTTGCCTGTTGTCGTGTTCACCGGCGCCCGCGTTCTGGACCGAACACCGGTCGGCCACGCTGTCGGCCTGTATTGCCTCGGCGCGTGTTTCACGATCGCCGTCGCCGTCACTGTTCTGTTCGGCGCTTCGCCCAACAGAACAGTTCTGACCGTCGGTACGCTGACGACGGCGCTCGGCGCGGTGTGGGTTCTTCTGGGAACGTGGTTGCGAGCACGCGTACTGCTCTTCCGAATCAAGGATCTCCACCGCACGCTCGTACGACGCTTTCCTGAAGTTATCGACGATTCGCGGTCGGGCGCCCCTACCGTGCTGCGAGCAGCCGATCACGTCTCGGACACAATGGACGCGCTGTATCTGCTGGTCGGTGCCGGTCAGTACGACGATGACCCGATTCCACCGGAGTCACCCTCGACACGGGCGGCACTTCTGGCGCGGACGGTCCGCGATCCACTTGCCCATCCCGTTCTCGGCACCGGTTGGGTAGTCGCCCCCGAGGACATGTCGCTGGCACAGTGGGTCACCCTCGTCGCCGCGAGCGCGGCCGGACCAGCCGATTCGTCCGAGCACCGGCACGTCGATGCCGAGGGAGATCCAAAACGAACCCTACGGCGTGCTGTCCGGCGGAACCGCCGGTAGCCCTTCGCTCGTTCGAAGCTTCTCGGCCATTGCGGACAGCAAATTCTGCGAATCCTCGGACAGGTCGAATGCACGCGCTGACAATCGTCGCAGACCATGTCCCTGAAGCTGGGCGAGAATTTCCAGATCCCGATTGACCTTGGCTTCGTACACGTGGTCGAAAAAGTAATCGGGCTTCACCTTGAAAAAGCGAGCAAGCGCGGCGACGGTGTCGCTCGAAGGATTGGTCCTGTGCCCCGAACGCAATTGCGAGATGTACGGCTTCGAGATTCGATGCCCTGCCTCAGCAAGCGCCGCTGCTACCTCGGCATTGGTGTGTGCTCGTCGCCCCTGCGGGTGAACGGTCTCGAACAGCGTGTTCAGCCGAGATGCGAATGACGAGTGCATCACGAACGTGAACCCCCTCTTTACTTCGATACGTGCCATCGGATACACAAGGATAGCTGACTGTTAACCAAATGAACTTCAAAAGTCGATCAGTGCAACCAATTCATCGTTCTTGCACACGGGCGGACGCGGCCGATGCGCACTTCTCCCGGCGACCGCCTCGGCACACCCACATCGCGCGCACCACGCGAACACACTCTCCGACGAAGAGAAGAGCCGACGACCCGACGAGCACTACGAGGGCGATCACGATTGCCGGGATCAAAAACGGATACGGATACACAGTGTCTCTCTCGTTCTGATGCCCAACGCCGTCCGGATCAATTACCGCCGGCAGTCCGACCCCTCCGCCAGGAGTCGGGCACGAGACCGAAGTGAAGCTGCGGGGTCGCTCTCGTGCCCGACGGCCGACGCCGTCTGCGTGTCGGCGCCCGCCGCTCCAAATAATAGCTGATAAATAGCTTGAAATGCCAATCTACATCCCGAGAACAGCGAATTCAGGGGTCTCATCAGCTTGACAGCAGAAGTCAGACAACATTCACCTGCACTCTGAACTGGCCTTTTGGCCAGAACGGGCACATCAGCCTCCGATCTGATTGAATGACCGGGTGAAAGATAACCAGAAAGTCGCTGAAATCTCTCATGCCGTGGGCGACCGGGTGGTCTTCCATAGAGCCGAGGGCGAGCCAGTGGCAGGCAAACTGGTCGAAGACTTCGCCGCGTACCTACTCACTGAATCCGTTCTGGGTCGGGATTGGGCGCCGCCTCGCCGCTGGGCTGTCGCCCTCGATTCGGGCACTCTCGTTTTCGCGGACGACGAGGACATCACGAACGAAGACATCGTTCCCACCGGGAACCAAGCGGACCTCGACCAGCACTACAACTCTCGGACAGTCGAGAAGCCGGGGGCCACGGAGCCTGCCGACGCTGAGCAGTCTGGGACCAAAGCCCCCGCAGCGCAGAAACCCGCATCCTCGGGCAAAGACACCGGCAAAGGGAAATAGTCTCGATCCGGGGATCGAACGTCGGGGAAACTACGACTACAGACACCGGCGACGAGCCCACATTCTCGACGTTGTCCACCATTGCCGAAACAGGGTGATCAGTCAGATGACAGCCCTCACCGTGCGCAGCAGAAGGCCCGTCGCACAGTAGCGGCCAATGCTGTTCGACGGCGATGGTGATCATCGGCCGGTTCGTGTTCCGCGGCGGTGTAGACGATGGCGGCCTGAGCCCACGACCCCGCCAGTGAGATGAGCATCGACCACAGGTCTTCGGCCGAGATGTCGTCGACCAGCACTCCGCCCTGTTGAGCGCCGGCGATTGCGGCGAATTTGTCGGCATCGTTGTCCGGCCCTCGGTCGAACAGCGAGCCGGTCGGGGTGCGCTCCAGCCTCGCCCAGGTCAGTAGGCGAACGAGCGCTGGGTCGCCGAGGTACATGTCGTAGAGACTGACCGCGTAACCGGGTAGGTCCAGGGCAGTGAACGGAATCTCGGCGATATCGGCATCGACTCGTGCATCGAAGACGATGTCGAACAGCGTGTCCTTGCTTCCGAAGTAGGTGTAGATCAACGACTTGTTGGCCCTGGCGGCGGCGGCGATGCGGTCCACTCGTGCGCCGGCGATGCCGTGTTCGGCGAATTCGTCGGTGGCTGAGGCCAACAGCCGCGCTCGGGTCAAAGCCGAATCTCCCATCCCGAAATCCTACATTTCCAACTGACTGGTTGAAAATATCGACGCACTCGACTAGCTTTTCAACTATCTGGTTAGTTTTATCGACAGGAGATCAAATGAGAGCGGTCAGCGGATATCGTGCAGCCGACCAATACACGCCACTCGAAAGATGCAATTTCGAGCGCCGTGAACTTCGCTCCGACGACGTTGCCGTCAGGGTGACACATTGCGGTGTGTGCCATACCGATCTGCACTCGACGCGAAGCCCCGGAGCGTTTCCGATAGTTCCCGGCCACGAGTTCGTCGGACTGGTGTCCGCCGTCGGTTCTGATGTTTCCGAGTTCTCCGTCGGAGATCCTGTCGCCGTGGGCAACATCGTCGACTCCTGCGGAGTGTGCGATATGTGCTCGGTGAGTCAGGAGAACTTTTGCCGCGAGTTTCCGACGCTTACCTACGGTGGTCATGATCGACATGATCGATCACCAACGTACGGAGCGTATTCCGACGAGTACGTCGTCCGAGACCGATTCGTCTACCACCGCCCCGCGGGCCTCGACCCTGCAGCTGTCGCACCACTGATGTGTGCGGGAATCACGGTATGGGAACCATTGCGCCGTTGGAACGTCGAACCGGGCACGAAGGTCGGCATCGCAGGTATCGGCGGGCTCGGCCACCTCGCGGTGAAGTTCGCCCACGCGCTGGGGGCCGAGGTCACCGTCTTCACCACTAGTGCGGCCAAGGTTGACGACGCGCGAAATCTCGGCGCCGATCACGTCGTACGTTCGACCGACGACGATGCCATGCACGCTCTCGACGGAACGCTGGACCTGATCATCGATTGCATCCCCGTCGAGCACGAACTGACACCATATCTACGGTGTGTTGCACTCGACGGAACACTGTGCACGATTGGGTATCTGGGATCGACGACCATCGACTTTCTGGATCTACTCGTCGGCCGCAAGAGTATTGCATCCGCCGGCAGTGGCGGTCGGCGGTACACCCAGGAGATGCTCGACTTCTGCGGCGAACACGGCATCGTCGCCGAAATCGAGACGCTCCCATCGGCAGCGGTGAACATTGCCCTGGATCGATTGGTGCGCAACGACGTTCGTTATCGGTTTGTTCTCGACATGTCAGATCTGCAGATCGGCTGAAGAGCGAGAACTCATTGCCGCGCGGAAATGCCGGGCTCCAGCACCCTCAGTACACCGTCGACGACGTCGGCGGCGCTCTCGGTCGGCCTGGTCAGGCTTCGGAAGAGCACGTTGTTGGTGAGCATGATGGCGACCTCCATCACAGGTGCGTCGCCTGCGAACACGCCGAGGTCTCGGCCGCGTTCGAGGATCGGAAGCACCGCGGACGGCAAATACAAGTTCTCCAGGACGGTGGTGACCGTCGTTGGTTGATAGAGCTGTTCGAAACTCAGCGCCAACAACATCCCCGTGCTCATGGCACGATTGCCGATAACGAACTCCCCCAGAGCAGTCAGCGTCCGTCGCAAGGCAACACCAGGCTCGACCGCAAGCTTCTCGTCGATGCCACGCAATCGCACAACTCGTTCGAAGTGCGGTTTGAGAGCAGCAATGATGATGTCGATCTTGCTCGGAAACAGGCGAGTGAGATCCTCGATCCGAATGCGTGAAGCCGCTGCGATGTCGGCGAGCGTGACCAGGAAGTAGCCATTGTCGACGAAAAGTGTCTCCGTCGACGAAATGATGTCGGCTTCCAAGTCGTCGCGCAACGGGTCGAGGTCCACACCGCTGTCGGTCGACTCGGGTCGTTCGAGCGGCCGATCGGAGTGCACCGGGTCGATGGCCCACCTCAGAATCGACTCGATCCCCTGTGTGATGTCACCTGATGTCACGGCCTCGGGGGTGAGCATGCCGCGGAGAGCGAGTCCATCGAGAAGAGCTCCGAGGACGGTAGAGAGGCCGGTGAGCGAGAGTGGTTGGCGCACCGACCCGCCACGTTCTTGGACAGCCTCCCCCACCAAGGTGCGGAAATCGGCGTCGAGGCGTTCGAAGTCCGGGGTGACTGCTTTTCGCGCGCCGTCGTGATCGGTTGCCAACAGCACCGCGAGCATGCGGCGTCGCAGAAGTCCTGATGCCAGGTCCTCGAACACCCCGGTAATTCTCGCCGAGCGTTCCTCCGCGGCAGTTCGCCCGCCGTCGGCCGCCGCGGACTGGAAGCCGGTGTAGTCGAGGGTGAGGTTCTCCAGCAGGTCCTCCACGAACGACTCCTTGCCGCCCGTTCCACCGGCACGGGACTTGCCCGGATAGGTGTTGTGAAATGTCTGTTGCGAAAGTCCCGCCTCGTTCACGACGGCCGAGATCGACAGCGAACGTGCCAGATCAGTCACGTCCACCTGGCTGAGCAACCGCGATCCGGCGCGGAGTAACTGTTCACGAGGGGTTGGCCTGCTAGTCAACGACAACCACCTACCTGTGGCTCACTGCTGGGAATGGACGCCGAACTATATCAACCGAAACAGACAATCCGCATCATGTAGTTCCAACTACACACCACTGGATAGTGCTGCACATTTTAGGCTTTGAAGCCCAAAGCGTTTGTGTTGCAGAGGTTTCGTTCGCGTGGTCAGATTGCGTCAAGTTTCGAACAATTCGTCTGCGGTCGTGTGACCCGGGCGTCTGATTTCCAGACGGAGGAGGACGCTGATGACGTCGACCACCCAACGTCCACCGGTGCAGCCTCGGATCATGGTGGCGGATCCAGTGCGAACTCGCGCGAGATACGCGATGGCGCCCACACCCGAGTACGCCCGCGCGGGTCTGACCGCGCGGGAGGTCACCGTCTTGCGGGCATGGCTGGACTGCGATTCGAAACTCGAGGTCGGCGGTCGCCTACATATCGCATTGGGAACGGTCAACACCCATCTCACGCGCATCCGAGACAAGTACGCCCTCGTCGGCCGCGCGGCGCCGACCAAAGCTGCTCTCGTCGCACGGGCGTTGCAAGACGGCATCGTCACCCTCGACGATCTCTGACCGGTCGCGGCCGACATCGACCGTCAGAGGATGCGGCTCAGGAACTGCTGCGTACGGGCGTTCTTCGGATTGTCGAAGAACTCACCGGGAGGTGCTTCCTCCACGATCTTTCCGTCGCTCATGAAGACGACACGATCGGCAGCCGCTTTCGCGAAGCCCATCTCGTGGCTGACCACGACCATGGTCATTCCCTCGTCGCGTAGGCGAAGCATGACGTCGAGAACCTCGTTGACCATCTCGGGATCGAGAGCCGAAGTCGGTTCGTCGAACAGCATCACTTCCGGCTTCATCGCCAGCGCTCGCGCGATCGCCACGCGTTGTTGCTGACCGCCCGAGAGCTGCGAGGGGTAGTTCTCTCCCTTCTCCGCGAGACCGACGAGATCGAGCAGTTCCTGCGCCTGCCTGCGCGCTTTGTCCTTCTGAGTCCCGAGGACGTGACGCGGACCCGACGCGACGTTGTCGAGTGCCGTCATCATCGGAAACAGATTGAAACTTTGGAACACCATGCCGGTGTGGTGCCGTTGCTTCGCTATCTGGGCCTCGGACAACGGGGTTCGCTTCGATCCTTCCGAGAACCCCATCATTTCCCCGCACACCCGAACGGTCCCGGACTCGATCGTCTCGAGGCAGTTCAGAGTCCGCAGCAGCGTACTCTTTCCGCTTCCCGACGGGCCGAGAAGGAGGACTACCTCGCCCTTGTCGACAGTGAAGTCGATGTCGTCGAGCACAACCACATCGTTGTACGCCTTCGTCATGTTCCTGACCTCGACCATCGTCGTGATCGTCGTGGAGGTCGGAGTCATTGCACTCGTCATCGGTTCACGGCCTCGGCTTTCATTGCATTGTCGTCGAGTTTCGGGGTCGCCTGAACGCCTTTGCTGCGGTAGTTACGGTCGTACCCACGTCCCACACGAACCTCGATCATTTTTTGGATCAGGCCCCACAGAGTCGTCAAGACCAGGAAGTACAACGCCGCTGCACACAGTCCTTCGAGTACTCGGAAGTTGACCTGCACCAGGAACTGGGTGCGGCGCAGGAGTTCCTGCACCGAGATGACCGACACGAGTGTCGTCGTCTTGAGCAATCCGTTGAAGCTGTTGCCCAGCGGAGGAATCATCACCCGCAGAGCCTGGGGAAGAACCACCACCCGGAAGACCTTGGTGGGCGACATCCCCAGGGCTCGTGCAGCTTCGGTTTGGCCGGTGGGCACCGAGAGCAACCCCGATCGGACGATTTCCGACAGGTAGGCGGCTTCGTTGAGGACAAGACCCAGCAGCGCTGCCTCGATCACGCCGAGCTTGATGCCGAGCTGCGGCAATCCGGTGTAGATGATCACCAATTGCACCAGCAGCGGCGTGCCGCGCATGAGCCACACGTAGAACCCGGCGACAGCGCGCAGCGGCAGAAGCTTCGAGGATCGCGCCGAGGCCACCACTACGGCAAGGACGAGACCAAGGATCATGCTGACCACGGTCAGCCAGATCGTCACCCACGCGCCTTCGAGCAACTGGGTGCTTGTCAGGATGGAGAAGAATGCGTCCCAGGACCACATGTGGTTACCTTTCGACTTGTTTCGATTTCGATCAGCTGTCGAGAGGACCGGTACTGACGGCGATGTCGCCGGTATAGCCGGTGACGTCGTACTGCTCGAAGAGCTCCGGCAGGTATCCGTCGCTCCGCATCTCGGAGAGCACGCGCGCTACCTCGGCGGACGACTTGCTCCCCTTGGCGAAGCCCATCGCGAGCGGGGCCTCGTTGATTCCGCCGACTGCGGTCTCGAAACGACCGTCTTCCTGATAGAAGGACGTGACCGATTCGACGATGGATGTGCCATCGAGCTGGCCGGCGGACAAAGCCTGGTACGCATCGGCGTTGGTCTTGAAGGTCTGCACGGTCAGTGCCGGCTTTCCCTCGGCGGCGAACTCTTCGGCCAGGGCGGTCAACGTATCGAACTCGTAGCCCGGCGCCTCGACGCCGATGGTCTTGCCCGCGAGATCGTCGACGGTGGAGATGGATTCGGGATTACCCGACGGCACCGAGATGGACACTGCCTGAACCTCGTAGGGAACCAGATCGATCGTCTCGGCCCGTGCCGGCGTGTAGAACATTCCGGTGTCGATCATGTCCCACCGGCCCGACTGAACACCGGGGATCTGCGCCTCGAACTCGATGTTGACGAAGTTGGGCGTCAAGCACAGACGCTTGGCGATCTCCTTGCCGAGGTCGACCCGCATTCCGATCACGTCGCCGTTCGCGTCGACGTACTGCATGGGCGGGAGTGTTGCGTTGGTGGCCATCGTCAGCATGCCTTCTTCGGCCAGGTCCGCCGCTCCGAGCGTCGGTGTGCAGTCTGTCGGTGCAGCGGCGGAGTCGGTGGACGAACCACAGGCGGTGAGGCCTGCGGCCACGACTGCGGCAGCGGCGATTCCTATGATCTTGCGCATTGGGCGAGCCTTTCGACATCTACTGCGGCGCAGTGTCTTCGACACGGTGCGACAGCGATTCTGTTCGGAATTTCCCGGAGGATTCGATCTCTATGGGATCGATTGCACCAAGCGTTACAGATGAATTCGGCGCCGTCAACGTGGTTAACACGGCTGACACGCGGTACATCAATTGTTAACGATCGCAGCATCGTGGCGTCATAACTCACAGCCATCACATGCCGCCCGTCACAGCCGCGCACGAGTCACGCTCGACCAGACGGGCGCCGATCCGGTACGTACGCCCATCGGGTTCGGCGGAATCGTTGATCTGCTGGAACAACAGGTCCATCGCGACGTTGGCCAGCTGGGCAGCACCGTTGTCGACGACGGTGATCGCCGGCTGCCACAGCGCGAGCCAGGGCATGTCCTCGTGACAGATCAGCGACAGCTCGTCCGGCACGGACACACCCCGTCCCACGAGCGTGGGCAGAATGCCGAACACTGCCTCATGATTGGCCGCGTACAACGCCGTCATCGGCTCGGAGGCATCGAGCAGCGAGTTCACCGCTTCGGCGCCGAACTCGGTGGTGAACGGTCCTTTGCGGACGATCGAGTCGTCTACCGCGATGCCCGCATCCGCCAGCGCCAGTCGATAGCCCTCGTAACGCTCGCGCCCGGACGTCGCGTCACCGGTGCCACCGATGTAACCGATTCGGCGATGGCCGAGGGCCAGCAGATGGGACGTCGCATCTCGAGCACCGGTGAGGTCGTCGGCCAACACCGTCGACGCCGCGCTTCCTTTCACCGATCTGATGAGGTTGACCACGGCGCGGCCCTGCCCCAGTAGCGCGTTCGACGCCGACGCACTGCGCCCGCTGCCGATGACGATGGTTCCGTCGACACCATGCTCCCCCAGCATCGCCAACACGTCGTTCTCCCGCGATGGATCCGCGTCGGTGATACACAGCAGAACCTGAAATCCGCCGGCCGACGCTCGCTTCTGCACCACCTCGGCGACGGTATGGAAGGTTGCGTTGATCAAGTTGTTCATGACGAGGCCGACCAGGTGCGATCGATTGGAACGCAGGGCACTCGCCGCGCGATTCGGCCGGTACCCGAGGTCACGGGCCGCCTCTTCGACGGCGGCGCGCGTCTCCGGGGAGATCAGTGCCGATCCACTCAACGCACGTGATGCGGTACTGCGCGAAACCCCTGCAGCGACCGCTACGTCGACCAAGGTGACCGCCATCGGTCCTCCCGTTCTCTCGATACACATCTCGGACAGACACATTCTGGTCGTGCTCGCGTTACAAGTACGTTTCCGGCTTGACGGCGCAACCACTCCGACGGCAGTCTATGCAATCGATCCCACAAACGCAGGCACGACGCTCCACCGTGCGCTCCGAAGTTCGAAAGGCACACCCTCATGAATCGCGATGATGTCGCGTGGTCCGGTTACTGGCCCGCAGCTCCAACACCGTTCACCCAGTCGGGCGAGGTCGACACCGATGCACTGACCGACTTGATGAATCTTTACGCGCACAACGGTGTTCACGGTGTACTCGTCAACGGCAGCACGGGTGAGTGGTTCAGCCAGAGTGACGACGAGCGAAGGATCGTCGCGGAAGCCGCGATCGATGCGGTCGCCGGCCGCTTCCCGGTCGTCGTCGGCGTGAGCGCGTACACGGCAGCCCAGTCCACCGCGCTGGCGAAACACGCGACATCGGCAGGCGCGGACGGCGTACTCGCCACCCCTCCCCCCTACGTGCATACGTCGGCCGAGGAGACGTTCCAGTACTACCGAACCGTCAGCACCGCAACGTCGTTGCCGTTCATGGTCTACAACTGGCCGCGTGGCGTTGCGGTCGACATGGGCGCCTACCCTGGCCTGTTCTCCAGGCTCGCCGACCTCGACAACGTCGTGGCGATCAAGGACAGCACCGGCGACTGGTTGGCCATGCTCGATACCGTCGAAGCAGTCTCGGACCGTGTCCGCGTCTTCGGAAGCTTCCTCCATCGGCGCGGACTGGCCACGCTGCTCGAACTGGGTGGCGACGGCAACATCGACGGCGGTGGCGTCGGCGCACCGTTTGCAGTTCCGTTCTACAACGCCGTCGCCGCACGTGATGCCGACACCGCGCGCCTGTGGGTCGACCGCTACCGCGCATTCTCGGGACGGCTCATCACCGGGGACTACAGCGGTGTGTACGCCTCGCCCATTCCCCAGTTGAAGGCCGTGATGAACCTCCTCGGCCAGCCAGGAGGCGCGGTTCGCGAACCACTGCTGCCGGTCACCGACGACGAGACCCTCGACCGACTCCGGTCTGTCATCACGGATTCAGGGATATACGACGCCTATGCACCGGCCGAGGCTATCCGTGCGATCTGAGGTGGACGTCGTCGTGATCGGCGCGGGAATCGTGGGCGCGGCAACGGCTCTCGCGCTGACGCGCGCCGGCTCGCGTGTGGCCGTGCTCGATCGAACCGTTCCCAACACTGCAGGCTCGGGCACGACCGCAGGCAACCTTCACATCCAGACCATCCATACCCGCAGGCCGGGACAAGGTACGGCGGTCGACGTCGAACAGTTGCTGCCTCTGCAGAAGTCCACCAGCACGTTGTGGAACTCCCTGGCCGAGACCGTGCCCGGGCTCGGTCTCAACCGCTGCGGCGGATTCATGGTCGCCGAAACCGAACAGCAGGTCGACGCTCTCGTCACCAAACACGCATGGGAACAGGATGCAGGCATCCCGACGGAGGTGCTCACCGGCGACGAGGCGCGGCGGGCACTGCCCGCTCTCGGACCGACCATCGAGGCGGCAACCTGGTGTCCCTGGGACGGATTTGCCGAACCGGATCTTGCCGGGCCTGCACTGTTGGGTCAGGCCGTACTCGAGGGCGCGACAGTTCATCCGTCGACACCGGTGACCGGGTTGGCCCGTGTCGGTGACGACTGGGAGGTTCTCACCGACAGCGGCACGTGGACCGCGCCAGTCGTGATCGACGTCGCCGGACCGTGGATGGCACCGATCGCCTCTTTGGCGGGAGTATCTCTCGACCTGGTGCCGACGTCCTTGCAAATGCACTCCCTGAGCGCCGCTCCCCGTGCCCTCGAGGTGCTGGTCCAGCACGTCGGTGAAGGGATGTCGATCAAACAGGACCGAACGGGGCGCCTGGTTCTCGGCGGCGGTTGGCCGGCAGGCGCCTTCCACGACACCGATGCGGCACCGAGCAGGCGCGAGAGCACGACAGGCAACCTCGAGCAGGTTCGACGACTTCTGCCGACACTCGGCCGCAATCGTTTGCTCGAGACGTGGACCGGGCCAGTGGTCACGACCCCCGATGAAATGCCGGTCATCGGCGAACTCTCGGGCGCACCCGGGGTCTTCGTCGCCGGCGGCACCTATTCCTTCACCTTTGCACCGCTGTGGGCACAAGTTCTCACCGCGCTGGTGCACGGTTCCGAGCCGGAGGTCGACGTCTCGGCCTTCTCACCGGACCGCCTCGTACACCTCCCGACCTACTGAAAGAAGGCTTCCCATGGCACTGGTCACGATGTTCGTCAACGGACAGGCAATGTCCGGCGGCACCCTGAACGACGCGCTGCACCGAGCACGATTCATCGGCAAGGTCGATACGGCACCCCGATATCGGTTCTATTCCGTGCGTGACGAGTTCCCGGGCCTTCATCCGGTCACGGACGGCGGTTTCGTCGTGCCGGGCGAGTTGTACGAGGTGGAGTACGACGTGTTGCGCGACGAGCTACTACCGCGGGAGCCGGAGGAACTCGAACTGGGCGTCATCGAGTTGGCCGACGGTTCAGGTTCGCTGTCGATGAGGATGCGCGAGAACTCGCTGACCGCCGAAGGTGTCACCGACATCAGTGACCGCGGCGGATGGCTGACGTACCTCGCGGCGACCCGATGAAGGTCGTGCGCGGCGGAACCGTCGTCGAATCGCACTGGGCCGCGGCGGCGGATCTTCTCATCGACAACGGTCGTGTAGTCGCGGTACTGGAACCAGGAAGCGAAGTCGACGCCTCCGCCGAGGTCGTCGACGCAACGGGGAAGCTCGTCATGCCGGGAGGCGTCGACCCGCACTGTCACGTCGGATTCACCTCGGGCGAATTCACCTCACTCGACTCCTACCTCGAGTGCACGACGGCGGCCGTCTTCGGAGGTACGACCACGATCATCGACTTCGCCATCCCGGCGCCGGGCCAGCAGCCGCTCGATGCCGCCGAGAGTCAACGCGCGAAAGCATCTGACGGACTGTGTGACTCGGCTCTGCACGCCTGTGTGGTCGAGTGGAACGACACGACCGCAGAGCAATTGAAGACATTGGCGGACGCAGGCATCCGCACGGTCAAGATGTTCACTACCTACGCGGGCGAGACGATGGCGAACGAACACACCATCCTCAACACGATGCAGGCCACCCGCGATCTCGGCGGAATGGTCATCATCCACTGCGAATCCGACGCGATCGTCACCGACGCACAGAATCACGCGGCCGCATCGGAGAGCGTCGACGCTGCGCACATGTCGCAGACACGACCCGAACTCGCCGAGACCGCGGCGGTCGCGGCGATTCTCGCAATCGCCGAATCGCAGCAGGCCCCGGTGTACTTCGTGCACCAGTCGACACCGGCTGCCGTCGAACTCGTCGCCGACGCCCGCAAACGAGGATTGGTTGCCTTCACCGAATCGGTTGCCCACCATTTGATCTTGGACGATTCGGCGTACCGGGGCGAGCAACCGGAACGATTCGTCTGCTGCCCACCGCTCCGCTCTGCTGCAGTCGTCGAGGAACTCGGTCGGCACCTTTTCACAGGACACATCACCACCATCGGGTCCGACCATTGTTGCTACGACACGGCGCAGAAACAGGTGCATAGTCACGACGTCAGGCACATGCCGAACGGACTACCGGGCGTGGAGACTCGCCTGCCCGTTGTCTACTCCCGCTATGTGCACGAATTGGGCTTGACCGCCAGCAGATTCGTGGAGTTGACCTCGGCCAACCCGGCTCGCACCAATGGCCTGTATCCCCGCAAGGGATCATTGATGCCGGGCTCGGACGCCGACATCGCGATCTGGGATCCCGATCTCGAGTGGACGGTGAACACCGAGACCCTTCACATGGCAACCGACTACACCCCATACGAGGGCATCCGACTCCGAGGAAAGCCCGTGACTGTCCTTGTCGGCGGTGAGATCGTCGTCCACGACGGCCGGCTTGTCGACGCCACAGCACGCGGACGGCACCTCGAAGCCGCTCCTCTCGACTTCAGTGGGGCGTTCAGTATGTGAGTCGACTGCACAGTCGCAGTCGAGAGGGTGCAACTGTCGTGCACACCGATCGTTGCACCCGCGATCTTGTGGCCCGGGCGGTGTATTTCCGTGAATGTGCCGAGATGCGTACCGCAGGGCTTCCCATACTTCGTCGGTCGGCAACCTGGTGGACAGAGGTCGGCTCGCCCGAAAGTGACGAGGGCAACAGAGTGCACGGCTGCGCATGTCACCCCTGGTCGGGCGGTACGCCGTCCACCGATTCGGACAACCCCGCGGGAACGGGGGTTTGTCGTCGTTACCAACGGGTAGGGCGGAGGTAGTGCCAAGTACGGCGCGATGGCACGCAGGGAACCATCCACCGATCGAAGGAGCACCACGATGACGAACTCGACCTTGATCACCCAGTTGCGCACTCTTCTGCAACTGACCAACGCGGAAATTCAGATTGCTCGTACAAGGACCACCCAGGCCCGAACGGACGCCGTGCGCCTCGAACTCACTCGGAACGCCGACAACGGCCTCGACCGCGCCGCCGCCATCGAGTCGGCATTGCGCGATCTGGGCGGACTACCCGGCGTCGTCGGTCCCATCCTCGGCAGGACTCTCGCCTTGATCAAATCTGTCGGTGAGCAGGCGCAACCGTTCGACGAAGCTCTGCTGGGGGATCTCGCTCTCGAGCATCAGCTGCTCGGTCGGGCGAAATATGTCAAGGCGCTTGCCACCGCCGCCGAAGAAAAGCCTGTCGTAGCCCTGGCAGATCGGTTGATCACGGCCCACACCGCGACCGTCGAATGGCTGGAAACCGTTGTGGCCGAGGAAGCTCTCGGCGGGCCCGTGGCGTTGCGCCGCACGCCGTTGCAGGCTCTCGCAGGTGGCGCCGTCAAACTGGTCAACAATCCCGCCTCGTGGTCGGCACAGGGAATCGACCGCGCCGTCGATGTCGCACGTTCGACGCCGCGGCAGCTCGGGGCACTCCTCGGGCGCGGAGCGCACGCAGGCCACATCGCGAGCAAGACCCTCCAGGCGAGCCGCGACGCAGCTCTCGAAGCGGCAGAAGACGTAACCAGGGCCGAGGGTGCCAATACCATCGCCGAAGCCCTGCACACTGCCCGTGCAGCGAGCGGAATCGTCGACGCGGACGAATTGCCGATCGAGGACTACGACTCCCTCAACGTCAACCAAGCCGTGGCCGCTGTACGGGAGCTGGATCGCCCTTCCGATATCCGTACCGTCGTGGCTTTCGAGGAAGCGCACAAGAATCGCCACGGGGTCGTGTCTGCGGCGCAGACGCATCTCGCGTCGATCGCCAAGGACGTCATTGCCGTCGACTGAAGCATCAGCCGGTCCGGTTCGCGTCGGTCTTCGCGGACCGGACCTCAGCCGGCGGTTATGCGTACCGGAGACGGGGTAGACAGTGCAGATGAGCGCTTCGATCCTGACCACGGCACCGCCACTCCCGCGGCCGTGCGGCTATCTGTCGACGGCAATCGTTGACTTCCTTGCAGGCTCGCCCGACGCGTCACTCCCCCTCGATACCTCGTCGGCGTCGCTGGTCGCCGAGCCCATGTCGCGAGATCTGCATCTCGCACTGTCGGTTTGCTACGAACTGCACTATCGCGGGTTTGTCGATGTCGACGACGATCTGGAATGGGATCCGGACATCTTGCGATTCCGTCGAGCGCTGGAGACTGTGTTTCTGGCATACCTTCGCGACAACGTCGAGCACGGCACCGACGCAGTAGCCGAGATGGACACACTGTCGGTGGAAGCTGCATCAGGCACCGGACCGTCGTGGTTTCTGCGCGACGAAGGTTCCTGGGAACAGATGCGCGAGTACTTTGCGCACCGATCGCTTTACCACCTGAAAGAAGCCGATCCGCACGCCTGGGCGATTCCGCGCCTACAAGGACAGGCCAAAGCGTCGTTCGTTGCCGTCGAATTCGACGAGTACGGCGGTGGCCGGGGCGAGCGCGTTCACCAGAAACTGTGGGCCGATCTGATGGCCGCTGCCGATCTGAATGTGGCATATCTGGGCTATATCGACAGCGTTCCGGCAGAAACCCTTGCGTGGGTCAATCTCATGTCGTTGTTCGGACTGCACCGAGGTCTCCGGGGTGCAGTCGTCGGACACTTCGCCGCCACCGAGATCACGTCGTCGCCGGGATCCAAACGATTTGTCGACGGATTGAGGCGCCTCGGCGCGCCAACCCAGTGTGTCGCCTTCTACCAGGAACATGTCGAGGCCGATGCGGTACACGAACAGATTCTCCGACTCGACGTCGTCGCCAACCTGATCCGCGAGGAACCGCATCTCGAAGCGGACGTGGTGTTCGGTATGCGCGCTTTGGACTTCGTCGAGGAAGCGCTCGGCAAGGTCGTGCTCGACGCGTGGTCCGCCGGGAGGTCCTCGCTTATTCAGTAGTTCGCGACGTCCGGCGATGGCTCGTGTCGCACAGAGGATAGTTCTTGCTGCGCTTGCACATACAGATCGCGACGACGAAGCGGTCGGATTGCACGTGGGTGCCGTCGTCGAGCACGATATCCACCGGGCCGTCCATCAACATCGGGCCCCCCTTGATCAGCCTTACGCGCGTGCAACCGCTACTCACCGAACTACTGCTTGTCGGCACGGATCACCACCAGAGTCTCGGCGCGCTGGCCCGGTTCGATGAGTCCGGAGCGCTCGAGCCAATCTGCACGTTCTTGCATGACCGGCCCGAAATCGATCGATCGACTCATCTGGATGTCGGCAACGAAACCATGTGCTCGTAATTTTTCCAGGGTTACCGATGGATCCGAGTATTCCGATTGCACCACGAACATCGACCCGCTGTCCGACACCAGCGCCTCGGCCCGTTCGCACAGTGGATCGAGTACCGAGCGACCGTGCGTGCCTGCGTCCCAGGCACGATGCACTCCGTCTCCCGTCGGAGCTGATTCGGAAGGCACATACGGAGGGTTGCAGAGCACCACATCGAAGGGCCCCGCTTCTCGTGCCTCGTCGAACGATCCGCATCGCACGTCGATCACCTCGCCCAGTGCCGCAGCGTTTCGCTCCGCACAGTCGACTGCGGCGCTCGAGATGTCGAAAGCGAGAACGGTGCGCGCCCCCGCCCGTGCGGCTTCGATCGCCAAGAACCCGCTCCCTGTACACATATCGAGAACCGTTGCTCCGGCCAACAAACCGGAGTCGACAGCGCACTCGGCCAACAGCCATGAATCATGTTGCGGCTGGTAGACACCCGCCGATGCAGTGACAGAAATCCGGCGATTCTCCGTCGTGGTCATCGATCCCTCGCTTTCTCGGTGGTGCCAGTGACTTCCCTGCCGACCGCAGTTCGAAACCGTCGAGCACGAACACTCTGTTTCCGAGTGCACAAGCTGGGTATCGCGAGTGAATGGATCGTGGACTTGGCGGGACGACAGTGTTCGACGTATGCGTCATCGGCGGCGGAAATGCAGGTATCAGTGCTGCTGCGCGATTGATTCGCAAGGGAATTCGAAACGTAGCCGTGATCGAGAGCAACCGGGTGCACACTTACCGACCCCTCCTGTCCTATGTCGGGGCCGGCCAGGCGTCGCTCACCGACGCGGAACGTACGCAGCGCTCCGTCTCTCCCACAGGCGTCACGTGGGTCCAGGAGCGTGCGGTGTCCGTCGACCCCGACGTGCACGTAGTGACGACCGATTCGGGCAAGAGTTATGGCTATCGTGATCTCGTGCTGTGCACCGGGTTGGTTCCGGACGATGACGCATTGCCCGGCATCGGCGCGGCGCTGGACTCGGCCGCAGTATCGAGCAACTACGTGGATCTCGCCGAGAAAACCTGGCAACTCGTGCACTCCATGCCTCGTGGCGGCCGTGCGGTCTTCACAGTTCCCCGGGCGCCGGTCAGCTGTACCGGGACCACTCTGAAACCCCTCTTTCTGGCAGCCGGGCACTGGAAACGAGACGGCACATTGCCGAGTATCGACATCACCCTGGTGGTCGACCGCCCACATCTGCTCGGCGTTCCGGATCTCGACCGTCGACTGCGCGCGCGACTACGCGAGTTGGGCGTCCGGATCGTGGAGCCTGCGACGGTCACAGCGGTGAATCCTGACGCGCGCACCATCACCGTGACCGGCGCGGGCGGGACCGACGAGACTCTGGGGTTCGACTTCCTCCATCTGGTCCCGCCCTTCCGCGGTCAGCGATGGTTGCAGTCCAGTGGACTCACCGACGAAGCCCGTCACGGACTCGTCGACATCGACGCCACTACCTTCCAGCACCGTACGCACGCTGATGTCTGGGCAATCGGTGATGGGGCTGCAGTGGAGACGGATCCGTCCGGCGGTGGTCTTCGCAAGCAGGTGTCGATTCTGGTCGACAACATCTTGGCAGCCCGCGGGGGAAGGAGTCTCGCCGCGTACGACGGCTACACCGTCGCACCCGTCCCGATGGATTCTCACTCGCTGATCGCCGGTGAGTTCGACCGCTCCGGTGCCGTGCAGTCCTCGTTGCCGTCGTTTCTCGATCCCCTGAAACCACGGCGATCGGCATGGCTGTTCGACCGCTACGGCCTGCCCCGGGTGTACTGGTACTCGATTCTGCGTGGACGCGTATGACGCTCCGGAGCGGGTCTACTACATGCCAATCAAGTGCTACCGCAACATATTCGAAACCAGCGCGGATTGGCTCATCGACAAAAACGTCCTGACTGACTCGCAGCCTTGAACATGGCGCAGCAAAACTATCTTGTCGAAGGACTGTCCGGTGTAGGCAAGTCCGCAGTGTGCGAGGAACTGATCCGCCGTGGCCACTACGCCATCAGCACCGACCGCACTTGGGCGTACAGCGCAGACCCTGAAACAGAACTTCCCGGTGGTCCCAGCGGCCACGACACGTGGATGTGGAATGCGCGCGCCGCCGTCGACGAACTCGAAAGCCCGACGCCAGAAGTACTTTTCGTGTGTGGAAGCAGCCGCAACACGGGGCGATTTCTGGGCTGGTTCACCGACGTCTTCACCCTCCGAATCGACGACGAGTCCATGCGTCGTCGCCTCGAAGCCCGCACGGCTGACGATTGGCCCCTCGGGCCCCAGGGAATCGAGCTCATGCTCCGACTCAATCGAGAGCGTCCGGAACTACCCGGTGCGATCGACATCGACGCCACAAGACCCCTCGACGACGTGGTCGACGAGGTGCTTCACCGCGCCGGCGTGACAGATCCTGGGTAATCAGTCGACAGACGCGGAGGACCGTACTCTCACACAGTCGAGTCCGCTCCGGGCGACTTCCGCCTCCGCGGGGCGGCGGAGCGAGGAGGCGTCCGGCGCATGTGATCGCGTGCGCGCCCGAGGATGTCAGCAAGATTCTCGATGTCGAGCCGCGTCAGCGAGTCGAGCAGCAAATCGTCGAGAACCGCGACGTGTCCCGGAAACACCGAACCGAGGACACCGCGCCCCTCCTCGGTGATGGTGACGGTGATGCTTCGCTCGTCGTCCATCGAGCTCGCACGAATGACCAATCCGCGCTTCTCCAGTGCCCGAGCCTGGTATGTCAGGCCGCTTCGGCTGTACACGACGCCGTCCGCCAGATCGGTCATCCGTTGGCTACCGGTCGCACTGGCACCGAGGGTGGCAAGCAGTTGGAACTGCACGTAGCTGAGGCTGCCGACGTCCTGTAACTGCTGCTCGACGGCATGCCTGAGCAGGCTCGCCGTCTCCATGAGGGCGAAATAGGCATCGAGTTGCACCGGTTCGAGCGATCGCTGCTGCGGGGTCATCGCATCACCGTAACAGTGCTGCGAAGTCGAACCACTTGCTTCAAATTCGCAGCACTGTTACCGTCGAACGCGAACTTACTTCGAATTCACAGCACATTCACGAAGGGCGTCATCATGAAAGCAGTACGGTTCCACGAAACCGGCGGCTCCGAAGTTCTCCGCTACGACGAGGTCGACCTGCCCGTCCCCGCGACAGACCAGGTACGCGTCCGGGTGGCGGGGTCTGCCTACAACCCCGCCGACGGCGGAATCCGCGGGGGATTTCTTCCCATCCCCGTGACATTTCCGCACATTCCCGGATACGACGTCTCCGGCACGGTCGACGCGCTCGGCGACGGAGTGACGAGCATCGTTCAGGGCCAGAATGTCATCGGGTTCATTCCGATGGACGCCGACGGTTCGGCCGCCCAGTACGTCGTTGCACCAGCGGAGTCGCTGGTGCAAGCCCCCACGACAATCGCCCTGGCCGATGCGGCCGGATTGCCCTCGGTAGGACTCACCGCGTGGCAAGCACTGTTCGGAGCCGGTGAGCTTGCCTCCGGCCATCGGCTGCTCATCAACGGTGCAGGCGGACCGGTCGGCGGTTATGCCGTCCAGCTTGCCAAGCGATCGGGTGCCTACGTCATCGCCACCGCCAGCCCGCGGAGCACCGAGGCCGTCTCGGCTGCCGGCGCCGACGAGATCATCGACCACACAACCACTTCGATGCTCGGTGCCGTCACCGAGCCGGTGGATATATTGCTCAATCTGGCGCCGATCAGTGCCGATGATTTCACCGCTCTGGTCGCGCTGGTCCGCGACGATGGCGTCGTCGTGTCCACAACGCCGACGGTGCCGACACCTGGAGACGAGGGCCGTGGAGTACGCGCCGTCACGATCTTCCTCCATCCCGACGCCGATGCACTCGAACAGCTGGTCTCGCTTGTCGACACAGGCGAGTTGCACGTCGACATCGCCCAACAGGTGCCGCTCGCTGAATTGTCCGACGTACACCGGAGAGCCGACGACGGACAGGTTCACGGCAAGATCGTCGCCGTTCCGCCCTCCGTGTGAGCGCCGATTCGCTTAGCCTTCAGCTGTGCGTTCATTGGTTCTGCTTCTTGTAATTCTCGGCCTGGCCGTCGGGCTCGTACCCGCCGTGATACACGTCGTCGAACAGATCTTCCTCGTGTCCGATGTCGAGTACAACGGTGTGTACGAGCCCCTTCGGGGCGTCGAGATGAGCCGCGCGTACGAGACGTCTGTCGACCTGTCCTTCGAAGCTCGCGCAGGCCTTGAACTGCGGCGATGGATGGTCGTACTGCCCTCCGTCGGCGCTGGTATGGGCGGGATTGTCGCATTACTGCTGCACAGCAGGGGATTCCGCTTGTCACGAGACAAATAGCCCACCGCCGCCGTGGTTGCCAGGCGCGGAGCACGCCCTGAGATGTCGAAATCGGTTTGGACCGTGGCGTCACCGGCTATTCGGCCATCGAGAAAATCAGCAAACGGAGGCAGCACTTGGACACCAGAACCGTGATATGGACTGAAACAGTCGAACGTCGAAACTGGTGGAAATCCATCATGGATTTACCCACCGAAGACATCGAGTGCGCTGGACAGCGTCGACGAAACCTATCGAAAGTAAACATGCCATGACTGGACGATCGACAGACAACAATTCTTCGCCCGACAAATTGGGTGAGGACGAGACCATCCCCAACACTGACGACGGGGTAGCCGTCGGACACACGACCGAGTCGTCTTTCGAGCCCGAAGAGGACGAGCAAGCTCCCGCGGACTGAGTTCACCAGGGGCCTGGTTGAGCGCAAACGGCGATGATGCCTCAGCCGAGCGCAAATGCCACGAGAAAACCCGCGGCCGTCGCCATCCCGACCCACCAACCGCCGTCACGATAAGCCTCCGGCATCAACGAGTCGGCAAGCACCGCCAACGTCGCCCCACCGGCGAAGGCTTGCACAGCCGAAATCCCCGTATCGGGAATGACATCCGAAAACAGAAAACCGACGACGGTGACTACCACCAGCACTACGGCGGTCGCCGACCACAGACCGAGCGCCCTCGTCCGGCTGAAGTTGTGTTGATCCCGCATGAGCGCTGCGCCGCCGACCGCCTCGGGGATATTTCCCACGGCGACTGCGACCAGGAGCACGAGCCCACCCCCACTTGTTAGCGACACTCCCAGCGCAGTATTTTCCGGAATGCCGTCGAGTACGGTACCGAGCATCAGCGCCCATCCGATGGCGGCCGGCCCGAGTTTGTTCTCGATGAGGTGGTTGGCGACCACGTACATTCCTGCGCCGGCGAGCAATGCCGCACCAGCCACACCGATGCCTGCTTGCTCGAAGGCCGGTGTGAAGAGTTCGGAGGACACCGCAGCGATCATGGTGCCCGCCCCGAAGGCCATCAAGGAGGCCAGCAACTGTTTGGGCAACGACCACCTCAGGCCGACAGCAGCACCGATGACCAACGGCAGAGCGGTTCCGACTCCATAGAGTCCCGCCTCGAATGCAGTCACCTCTCGATGGTAGTCAGCGCCTGTCTCGCGACCGCGTTGCCCATCGGCACCACGCCCTCCTACTTCTGCCGGTCTGTGTCGGCGTCGGCAATCGACGCTGCGTCGTCTGTCGGCAATTCCACCGTCGCAGCCCAACTGGCCAGCATGCTCAAACCATCCTCCGAAGCCGAGGCGGGCTCGGCGGTGTACGCCGTCAGCGTCAACGATGACCCGTCGGGCGCGGGAAGCTCCAGCCCGTCGAAGGTCAGATCGAGCGGGCCGACGATGGGATGAATGAAATGTTTGACGCCGTGGCGGTGTGTCTTCACGTTGTGCGCGGCCCACCGCGTGCGGAAATCGTCACTGCGAGTGGCAAGTTCGCCGATCAATTCGGTCAACTCCCGATTCTGCGGATCCCGGCCGGCCTCGGTACGCAGCAACGCCACCGTTGTATCGGCCGAGCCTGCCCAGTCGGGGTAGAACGCCTCGGCTCGCGGGTCCAGAAAGTTGAACCTGGCCATGTTGCCGCCGTGGCGCGCATCGTCGAACACGGGCGAATACAAGGCACGGCCAAGCATGTTCGTCGCCACGATATCCAGACGCCCGTTGCGAACGAATGCAGCGGTGGTGATCATCGAGTCGAGAACTCGCTGCACGCTAGGACCTACCCGCGGTTTGGGACCCCGACGGACTGCTCGACGAGGCCTCGCCGCACGCGCCAGGTGGAACAGGTGGTTACGCTCGGCCTCGTCGAGCTGAAGAGCCCGCGCGACCGCGTCGAGAACGTCATCGGAGACGCCGGCAATATGCCCTTTCTCGAGACGTGTGTACCAGTCGGTGCTGACACCGGCCAGAACGGCGACTTCTTCGCGGCGCAACCCCGGCACCCGACGTCGGCCGCCGCCAGGAGGCAGACCGGCCTGCTCGGGGGTGATCCGGGCGCGACGGGTCGCCAGAAAGTCACGTATGTCGGCTCTGTTGTCCACCCCGACAACGGTACGTCCATGACCGGTCGCTGTGGGGGTGGTATCTGTACCCCCGCTGACCCGACCTCCCACGCAACGGCAAAACCATGTTGCATCGAGGTTGTTGCAGTTCGAGCGAAACCGTTCGTCTCGACTGCTGCACTTGTGTTTCGACTCCCCACGACGACAGGATCATCATGACCAACGCAGAACCCTCAGGCGCTCAGAAGATGTTCGGCGATTTCGCCCCGGAATTGGTCGACCTCACCGACAACGTCCTCTTCGGTCGGGTCTGGGCTCGACCGGAACTGTCCGCAAAAGAACGCAGCCTTGTCACGGTCTCGGCACTCGCCACCGGAGGCAACGCAGATCAGCTCGTCTACCACCTCGGACTAGCGCTCGACAACGGCAACACCGAAGAAGAACTCAAAGAGGCCATCACACATCTCGCGTTCTATGCGGGATGGCCGAAAGCAATGTCCGCGATGGCCGTCGCGAAGAAAGTCTTCGCCGACCGCACGTGAAATCGGCAACGACGAGCCGACACCGATCTCCCCCACCCACAGAGGAAGCACTTCATGCACACTCGAATCATCGGCCAAGGACTGCACGTTTCCGCCGTCGGCCTCGGCGCGATGGGCATGTCCCAGAGCTACGGGCCCAACCCCGGCGACCGGGACGCCATGATCGACGTTCTTCGGGGCGCGGTCGAGCACGGCGTGAATTTCATCGACACGGCCGAAGTCTACGGACCATACGTCAACGAAGAACTTGTCGGCGAAGCCCTTGCGCCGATCCGCGACAATGCCGTCATCGCAACCAAATTCGGGTTTCGAATCGAGGACGGGTCGAGCGTCGGGCTCGACAGTCGACCCGAGCAGATCAGCCGGGTCGCCGATGCGTCGCTGCGCAGACTACGCACCGATCACATCGACTTGTTCTACCAACACCGCGTCGACCCGAACGTCCCGATCGAGGAGGTTGCCGGTGCGGTCGGGGAGCTCATCGCTGCCGGAAAGGTTCGGCACTTCGGATTGTCGGAGGCGTCCGCAGCCACCATTCGCCGTGCACACGCCGTCCAACCCGTGACGGCGTTGCAGAGCGAATATTCGTTGTGGACGCGTGACCCCGAGCCTGAAGTTCTACCGACCTGCATCGAACTCGGTATCGGTTTCGTTCCCTTCAGCCCACTCGGCAAAGGGTTTCTCACCGGAACCGTCGACACCAGGACGCAATTCGCCGAATCCGATGTTCGACACACCATCCCGAGGTTCAGCGAAGCCAACCGCACCGCGAACCAAGCGCTCGTGGACCACGTTCGAGCGCTGGCAGATTCGAAGAACGCGACACCCGGCCAAATCGCGCTCGCGTGGCTGCTCGCCCAGCATTCCTCGGTCGTCCCCATCCCAGGCAGCAGGCGGATAGCCCGCATCACCGAAAATGCGGCAGCAACCGAAGTGGCCCTTTCCGCTGACGAACTGGCCGACCTCGACGGGCTCGCGACACGACACGGTGTGCACGGCGACCGCTACGGCGAGAAGAACATGAGCCTGGTAGATCGTTGAGAACAAGCTTCACTCGGCCAACGAGCGACTACGTGACGGTCTCAGCGACGAGGCGTCCGAGAGTCCTCGTTGGCGCGTGCGGCGAGCTCTGCACGCGATCTGATTCCGAGTTTCGCGTAGACGCGCGTGAGATGGAATTGAACAGTCTTGACGGACAGGAACAGCTCGGCGGCCACTTCTCGATTCGTCATTCCGGTCGAGACCAACCCTGCGACGGCGTCCTCCTGAGGCGTCAGTGCGTTGTGGGGCCGGTCTTTCAGGACGGCATTCATGCCGCCTGCTTTCAGTTCCCGGTCGCATCGACTCACGTACGTCGCGGCGCCGAGCGTTGAATAGTCCTCGCGCGCCAGCGTGATCGCGATATCTGCCTCGCGTCGTTTGCCTGCACGCCGCAGCGTCTGGCCGTAGACGAAGTTCACTCGAGCGCGGTCGTAGATGAGTGGAAGAGCAGTCAAGGACGCCAACGCGTCCTCGAACGACACGCGCGCGGCATCCATGTTTCCCCGCGCTCCATGCCAGCGTCCGCGTGCGCACGACAGCCTGGCAAGGGCGGACCTGTGGCCACTGGCGACCGCACGCCCCTCGTGATGGAGAAGAAACGCGTCGGCTTCCGACAGCCTTCCTTCGATGACGAGGGCGTTGGCGTAGACGTCCTGCCACGGCCAGAAGCCGGGTTCGGCGATGTCGGCCCGACCCCATGATTCGGTGAGCGGAGCCAGTGCACGTAAAACGCCCGCGTAGTCAGCTCGCGCTTCCGCGACCGCGGCTCGTCCCAAAGCTGCAGGCACCCGCATTATTTCGTACTCTCTCGTTCCGGCGTCCCCCAGCCGCACACTGGCGGCCGCAGAATCCCAATCTCCACGTAGCGCGTGGATCTGGGTGGATGTCCAACACAGCAGTGGCACTATCAGTGTAGCGCCGGAGGATTCCACGAGATGGATTCCGTTGTCGACCATCCTCAGTGCCGCGTTCCAGTCGCCGGTCACGAAGTAAGTACGTGCCAGCCATGCGTGAGCCCACAGCGAGATTCGGGTCGATCCGCCCAGGAAGTCCGTTGGCGCAGCGTATTCCAACTCGCCGCGTGCTACGTCGATCTGATCGGCGGCGAGATGCAACCATCCCGCGCCCATTTGCACTCGTTGCCCCACCGCACCCGTGCTCGCGGCACTCCACAGATTCGTATAGCTCTTCAACGCTTCCGAGATGCGTCCGGTACTTCCGAGGCCGAGACCACGGATGGACTGCACCTCGATGGCAACCGGACTGTCCGCGCCGACCAGTTCGACTGCTCGATCGGCCCATCGCACCAGCTCCGAACCGTTGCACCGCGCCAAATTGTGCAACACCTGGCGGTGACAGATCACCGCCGCGATTTCGGGCTCGTGACGCGTTCGGACCAATTCCCACGCCCGGCCGAGGCGTGCCTCCGCTTCCTGCGGCCTACCCCGCAGAATCGCCAGGTATCCCAGCACCGCACAGCGCATCGGCGTTTCGCGAAGGCTCTCGATCTCGGCGACGAACCCTGCAGCCGCGGGAACGTCCCCGGCTCCGATCAGTGCATCCACCGCGAGGACGAGCCTGTCGTCACGTAGATGCGCGTCATTGCTCGATCTGCTGGACAACTGATACAACCTGGCGGCAGTTGCCCACTCGCCCTTGCTCGCCCGCTCGACGGCGAGATCGGCCAACTCCGTCGCCAGCAACGGATCGGCAGCAGGCGACGCTTCCACTCGATGCGCCAACGCATCGGCTCGATCTTCGACGATGCCTGCCGCGACCAGGTGGAGTCGGGCCTGCTCGTCGAGGCGAAGGCCTCGTAGGATCGCAGCGCGGATCATGTCGTCGGGGCAGGTGAGGACAAGGGCCATCGAATGGCGGTCCACCGCAATCAGCCCGGCCCGCTCGGCAGCGTCGACGGCCGCCCAGGGATTCGTTTCGATTCCTGCAACGGCAGCGACAACCGAGATCGACGTCGGCGACGCCATGACGGCGGTCGCACATGCCAGCCGACGCGCGTCGGCCGCACAGCGATCGAGCGCACCACGTACTTCGGCGTCGATGAACTTCGGCGCAGGAAGCGCCGATCGAATTCCCCTCCACCGCTCGCGCGGTAGCTCGTCGAGCAGTGACACCACGTGACGCGGCCGGCCGCCCGTGTGCCGAGTCAGATCGGCCGCGGCAGATTGTGTCAGGACGATTCCCCTCGAAGCAGCCGTTTCGGTCACTTCGGTGGGCGAGAGAAGTGGAACGGTCGACACGATGTCCGCCGCCCGGTGAAGAACGTCCTGAGACTCCACACACCCGCTGTAGCCGTTGTCACGGGTACACAGAACGGCGATGCGCTGATCGCGAAAACGACGCACGACCCCGGCGAGCACTCTGAGCGACGCCGCATCGGCGTGATCGGCATCGTCGACCGCGAGCACGACGGGTCTGCTGGTGCACGCCAGCACGGCCCCCACGCCGAGTACGGTGTCTTCGAAGGACGCGGAGATCGCCGCGTCCGGAATCAGTTGCCGAAGGATCCCGTGCTCGGCCGCGGTCTCCCACGGCACTCCGGTCGAGCGCCGAACATCGACGTCGCGCGCCTCGACCAGACGGTGCAGTACCGCGTCCAGCACAGCCGTCCGCCCCGACCCACGTACACCGCCGACTACGACGAACACCGAGCGCACGTCGTCGGCAACAGCGCGTACAACCTGGTCGATCACTGTTGCGCGACCGATGAGTGGCTCGCGGGGCGTCATCTCCTCAACGTAATCGCGTCGACGGACCGAGTAGCCGGATTTCGCGGGAATCTCTTCGCGCCGCACGTCGCTCAGCCGAGATCGCCACCGGCCACGGGCAGGACGGTGCCGGTGATGTACGACGCCTCGTCCGAGGCCAGGAAGCAGATTGCGGCAGCCTGTTCGTCGAGCGTGCCGTAGCGACCCAGCAGCGACGAGTCGACGGTCTGCTCGACCAACGCTTGGTACCACTGCTTCTCCTGGTCGGTGGACGGACCGGGACCTCGCGCGATTCGACGGGGTGGAGCATCGGTTCCGCCTGGAGCCGTAGCCACCACTCGCACTCCGTACGGTGCAGCTTCCAACGCGAGAGTCGCGGTGATGGCATTGACTCCGCCCTTGGCTGCGGCGTACGGCACTCGATGAATTCCACGTGTAGCGACCGAGGAGACATTGACGATCGTTCCGTGCTGCCGCTCGATCATGTGGGGTATCACTGCCCGGCAGGACCACAACGTCGGGAACAGGGACCGCGAGATTTCCTTCTCGATCTGTTCCGGTGGGTATTCGGCGAACGGCTTAGCCCAAATAGTGCCCCCCACAACATGAATCGCTACATCGATTCTTCCGTGCTGCGCCAACGCTGCCTCGACGACCGAGGACGCACCCTCCCAGGTCTCCAGATCTGCCAGGACACCCTCCGCTGGGGTTTCGTCACCGTGCAGTTCCTCGGCCAGGGACTCCACGAGTTCGGAGCGGTCGGCCAGAACCAACGCACCACCCTCGGCCGAGATTCGCCGAGCAACCCATTCACCGATGCCCTGTGCCGCACCGGTGATGAGCACGACTTTGCCCGCGAATCGGCCGGGATGGACGAACGCCGGCCGCTTGGACGCCACCGAGTCCTGCATCGCTCGCTTCATGGTGATCTTCGATCGCTCGGCATGATCGGCGATCAAGGTACGTGCTCGCTCACGGTCCTGCGCTTCGAACGCATCGACGATGTCGAGATGATCCTGGGCGCACAGCGGATCGCACCACGTTGCGTTGCGGAGCGTCTCGGCCATCGCCGCCTTCACGCCCAGCGCCTGGTACGCCTGCAACAGGTGCTCGTTGCGGGTCTGGGTGAACAGGTAATCATGGAACAGTGCATTGGTTTCGGTGTAGGCCGCTGCGTCCACGAACTTTTCGCCGTCCACATACTTGGTCGTAGTTTCGGCAAGGAGCCGGTACCCGGCGATCTGCTGCGACGTCAACCTGCCGATCACCAGTTCCAACGCACCGAGCTCGAGAGCTCGTCTTGCCTCGAAGACTGCGTCGGATTCGTGAACCGAGGGGTGTTCCTCACCGATCTCGTAGTCGGATTCAGGTACCGAAGCAGATCGTGCGACCTTCGGTGCGATATCGCGCTGCGACCATACTTGCTGACCGGCAATCGATCTCGCACCCTCCGAGCCGGGAAGAATCGAGTCCTCGTCCAGCGGAACCGTCTCACGATCGGAGCCGGCAACGCCGACCGTCTGGCCGGCGATCGTGCGCATCACGGCAATCTCGTCGGCACTGCCGACGGATGTGCCCGACGCAGCGGGCGATGTGATGTCGCGGCGATCGAACACCACCTGGCCGGATATCGTTCTCGCCGTACCACTGCTCGTCTCGATCGGAGCATCCTCGGACACCTCGGGCACCTCATTCTCCGACGTGTCGGGAACTCGAAGTGTGTCCTCCTTCGCCGGCTCGGTCTCACTGGAAACGACCTCGGTGACAGGCTCGTCGGCACCACTGTCGGCGGAGACTTTCGCGGACGGTGCGAACTTCTCGTAGTAGAAGCCCGTCGGTTCGACGCCCTCGTCGGCGAAGTGGGTCCGGACCGCTTCCACCATGGGTGGGGGTCCACACAGGTACACCGCGACGTCGCCGTCGTTCAGATGCTCAGGCCTGATGAACCCGGTCACATAGCCCTTGTTCTCGGCGCGCGAATCCGGACCGGACACGCAGTGGTCCCAGGTGAAATTGTCGAGGTCTTTCTCCAGCTCGGCCAGTTGGTCGAGTTGCACGACGTCGTCGTCGGTACTCGCGCCGTAGACGAGATGCACTGCACGAGAAGAATTGTCGTCGTTCAGCTTCCGCAGGATCGACAGGATCGGTGCTAACCCGGTACCGCCGGCCAGCAACAACGCGGGACGCTCGGCCTCACGAAGGAAGAAGCTACCGTGCGGTCCGGTGAACGAGATGGAATCACCCTCGGCGGCCTGTTCGTCGAGGAATGTCGACATCAAGCCGCCGGGGGTGAGCTTGACCAGGAATTCGAGTTCCTGGGATCCCGGAGTGCAACTGAAGGAGTACGACCGTGTCTCCTCGCTTCCCGGCACCGAGATATTGACGTACTGACCGGGAAGAAACGCAAGATCGTCACTGCCGGGAGACTGCACCGCGAGGCGGACCGTCGTCGGGGACAGTCGCTGCACCGCGGTAATCGTGGTGGTGTGGGTTGCGGCCCGGGTCTTGGCCACCGCCGAGGTACTCGCGATCTGAAGCACCAGGTCCGACTCCGGCTTCATGCTGCACGGCAGGCAGTAGCCCTGAGCGGACTCATCGGGCGACAGTGCATCGTCGAGGTAGGTACCACCGTCGTACTCGCCCGATTCACACAGCGCCTTACACGTGCCGCATGCTCCGTCTCGGCAGTCGAGCGGGATGTTGATCCGGGAGCGGTACGCGGCATCGGCGACGGTCTGATCATCAGCGCACGTGACGAAACGAGTGACGCCGTCCTCGAACGCCAGGGCTACACGGTGACTCATGAATGTTCCTCTCGCACAGTTCTTCGACCCGGAATCCGAGAAAGGTCAGAAGTGATAGATGTCGACGACGTGGTGGATGTAATCGTTCTTGAGCACCACGGTCTTGCGACGAATCAGCGGCGAATCACCGGAAAAATCGATCGCATAGAAGGACGTTCCGTAATACGGATCGATCGTCTTGTAACGGAAATACATGGTGTGCCAATTGAATCGCACGTCGACGATGTCACCACGGCGTTCGATCACCTCGACGTTGCTGATGTTGTGGCTGGTTCGCGGCTCGGGAATGGAGGTCGCGCTCGAGCGTTCGGTGCGGATGCGGAACACCCGGTCTTCGAGACCGCCCTTGTTCTCGTAGTAGATCAACGAGATGTCGGTCTCCGGATCTTCGGTGAGGAGGTCGTCGTCACCCCAGGACGGCATCCAGTACTCGACGTCGTCGGCGTAGCAGGTCAACCACTTCTCGAATTCGCGGTCGTCGAGGTAACGCGCCTCGCGGTAGAGAAACTGCTCGATGGCCGACTGGGTGATCTCGCTGGTTTCGTTGGTTGCTGAGGTCATCTCACGCCTCCGAAGTCTTGTTGCCTGCGGCAGTGCCCTGTTCGCGCTCCCGGTCGAGCGCCGCGAGCAGAGTAGAACGCCAGTAACCGTGCTGAACCGGGAAAAGTCCTTCGTCCTCGTTCTTCACACCCGCGGAGATGACGCCGTGCATATCGAGTGCTTCGGCCACCGGGTCCGGGCCACTCAGCCAATGCTCGGCTCCGCGACTCATGTCGTTCCACGGTGCGTTCGTCGCCTGGAAGGTCAGCTGGCAGGACCGAAACTCCTCGAGGTCGTCGGGAGTGGCCATCCCCGATGCGTTGAAGAAGTCCTCGTACTGCCGAATACGATGCTTGCGAGCCTCTTTGCTTTCACCCTTGGGGGCGATGCAGTAGATCGTCACCTCGGTCTTGTTGGGTGCAATCGGACGGAAGTGCCGGATCTGCGTGCTGAACTGATCCATCAGGTACACGTTCGGGTACAGGCACAGGTTTCGTGATCCCTTGACCATGAACTCGCCCTTGGCATCGCCGTGTTGCTTCTTGAGCTCGTCCATCTGATCCCAGAGCGGACGATCCTGGGGGTTTGCCGCCCACGTCCACAGGCACAGGTGCCCGTTCGGGTAGGACCAGTAGCCGCCACCGGACTTACCCCAGCCGCCGGCGTCGAGCGCTTTGGTGGTGTTCTTGGACTCACCGTTGCTGCGCCGCGATGTCGTCGCCGCATAGTTCCAGTGCACGGCGCTGACGTGGTAGCCGTCGGCGCCGTTCTCCGCCTGCACTTTCCAGTTTCCGTCGAAGGTGTAGGTCGACGAACCGCGCAGCACTTCGAGACCGTCGGGCGACTGATCGACGAGCATGTCGATCACCTTCGTCGTGTCACCGAGGTGCTCGGCGAGGGTCGAAACATCGTCGTTCAAGCTCGCGAAGAGGAACCCGCGGTAGCTTTCGAAACGGGGCACCTTGGTGAGGTTGTGGGACCCGTCGACGTCGAAAGTGTCCGGGTAGCCGGCTCCGTCGGGATCTTTCACCTTGAGCAGGGTTCCGTCGTTGCGGAACGTCCAACCGTGGAACGGGCAGGTCAGGGTCGTCCGGTTGTCCGTCTTCCGGCGGCACAGCATGGCACCACGATGAGCACACGCGTTGATCAGGCAGTGCAGTTCGCCGTCTTTGTCACGCGTGATGACGACGGGTTGGCGACCCATGTGCACGGTGAAGTAGTCGCCGTTGTTCGGCAGCTGGCTCTCGTGCGCGATGTAGATCCAGTTGCCCTCGAAGATGTGCTTCATCTCGAGTTCGAAGATCTCCTCGTCGGTGAAGATGCTGCGGTTCGCACGGTAGATACCGGCGTCGGCGTCGTCGATCACGGCGTTCTCGACGGCGTCGTGCACGTGATCCAGAATCTCGGTCATCGGGTCCTCCAAGGCTGTGGTCCGGTTGACACCCACACTCGCAGCACGTGGTCCCGGTCACACCAGGGATAGCCCTAGTCACAACCAAGGGTGCGATTGATAATCAGCGCTTATCAATAAGTGGCTGATCAGTCTTTGTCAGCGATGATCGACCGTCCTAGTGTGGGGTGCATCACCGCTGAGCGATATCCGCTCGGCCACCGGACGGAATCGGAGGCGGCATCACATGGAACTGCGGCACCTGAACCACTTCGTCGCCGTTGCCGAGACCAGGCACTTCGGTCAAGCCGCCAAACGCTTGTACCTGGCCCAGCCAGCGCTGTCCCAGTCCGTTCGGCAACTCGAAACCGAGCTCGGAGTGACGCTCCTGGCACGCACGACCCGGCACGTCAGCCTGACACCGGCGGGTGAGTTCTTCTATCGCGAGGCAATCCGCATCCTCGAAAGCCTCGACGATGCCGTGCGCGGAGTGCGCCGAATAACCGAGGGCCATCTCGGCTTGGTCCGAATCGGATTCACCGGCACCGCGGCATTCGATCAACTTCCCTCGATCTCGCGCGCTATCAAGCAACGCCTTCCCGGGGTCGCCCTCGAAATTCACGGCGACCTGCTGACCCCCGCCCAGATCGATGGCCTGCGGGCGGAACACCTCGACATGGCCGTTCTGCGCCCGCCCGTTGCCGGCGACGATCTGGTGGTCCGCACCATTGCGACCGAGTCGCTCGTCGTGGCGTTGCCGTTGGATCATCGTCTCGCCGACCAGCCAGCCCTCGAGGTCCTCGATCTCGCCTACGAGGACTTCGTGATGTACGCCGACAGCCACTCCGCGGTCAACGACGTAGTGATACAGAGTTGCCGCGAGGCCGGCTTCACACCGCGCCGCGAGCACGAAGCACCCGACACATCCGTACTACTGGCCCTCGTCTCTGCTGGGCTCGGCATCGCTCTCGTTCCCGAGTCGGTGCGAGCCCTCAAGCTCGACGGCGTCGTATTCCGTGACATCGGCGGCGCCCACACCATCGACCTGGCTCTCGCATGGCGGCGCGATCACGCATCGCCGCTGATCGAATCGTTGGTGCAGACGCTGGAAGACGCCGAGATCCTTCCTCTCCTCGATACCCCGCCGACGAACGATCTGAAAGACATCTCATGAAAATCACCGCCGTCGAGGCGATTCCCTACTCGATCGACTACCGCAAGCCACTCCGATTCGCCAGCGGCGAAGTCCATGCCGCCGACCACGTTCTGGTCCGCGTACACACCGACGACGGCATCATCGGTATCGCCGATGCTCCCCCGCGCCCGTTCACTTACGGCGAGACTCAGCGGGGCATGGTGGCGGTCATCGAGTCGATCTTCGCGCCTCAGATCATCGGACTGACGCTGACCGATCGCGAGATCGTGCATGGCCGAGTGAACCGAACCGTCAGGAATCCAGTGGCCAAGGCCGCTATCGACATGGCCATCTGGGACGCGCTCGGAAGAACCCTTGATCTCCCGGTCACCGATCTCCTCGGTGGCTACACCGACCGCATGCGCGTCAGCCACATGCTCGGCTTCGACACCCCGGAGAAGATGGTCGACGAGGCCACTCGGATGCGCGACGACTACGGGATCGAGGTCTTCAAGGTCAAGGTCGGTCGGCGACCGGTGTCCCTCGACACCGATGTGGTCCGTGCACTGCGCGAAAACCTCGGGGACAGCGTGGAACTGTATGTCGACGGGAACCGCGGATGGAGCGCATCGGAATCAGCTCGCGCCATGGCCGAGATGAAAGATCTCGGTCTCACACTCGCCGAGGAACTGTGCCCCGCCGACGACGTACTCGGCAGGCGTTGGCTCGTGCAGCAACTCGACGTGCCCTTCGTCGCCGACGAATCCGCCGTCACCCCCGCCGAGGTCACCCGCGAAATTCTCGGCGGATCCGCCACCGCGGTCAGCATCAAGACCGCTCGGAGCGGTTTCACCGGATCCACCCGAACGCACCATCTCTGCGAAGGTCTCGGCCTCGAAGTCGTCATGGGCAACCAGATCGACGGCCAGCTCGGATCGGCCTGCACCGTCGCCTTCGGTTCCGCTTTCGAACTCACGTCGAGGCGGGCCGGCGAGCTCTCCAACTTCCTCGACATGAGCGACGACCTGCTCACCGAACCGCTCCAGATTCACGACGGCGAACTTGCCGTCCGGCCCGGCTCAGGGCTCGGCGTCGAGATCGACGCGGACAAACTCGAGCGCTATCGACTCGACAACTAGACACAGCCGTCAATATCCGAAAGACAAAGGAGTCACCATGAGCATCGACCACGCAACCGAGACCGAGAAAGCCACCGCGGCAGCATCCGGTGCGAACGCAACTCAGCGTTTCACTTCCGACAAGGCCCATGGGGCGACGACGCCTCCGGAGCGCGTGAGTGCGCTTGCACGCCAGGTACTTGCGGGAGTTCACCAGACGATCCGAGACAACGCCGTCACCTACGAGGAGTACAACGCGCTCAAGGCCTGGCTGATCAACGTCGGCCAGACCGGCGAGTGGCCGCTGTTCCTCGACGTCTGGGTCGAGCACGTCGTCGAAGAGGTCGCCAGCGAGTCTCGTGAGGGCAGCAAAGGCACCATCGAGGGACCGTACTACGTGCCCGATGCCCCCGAACTCGGCTCGGCGGCAATCCTTCCCATTCGCGACGACGAGAGCGGCACACCACTGCTGTTCAAGGGTCAGGTCCGCGACGTTGCCGGAAATGCTCTGCCGCACGCCGTCATCGAGATCTGGCATGCCGACTCGGACGGCTACTACTCACAGTTCGCACCCGGAATTCCCGAATGGAATCTGCGCGGAACCGTCACCACGGACGATCAAGGTCAGTACTGGATTCACACGATGAAGCCCGCCCCGTACCAGATCCCCACCGACGGAGCGTGCGGAAACCTCATCACCGCTGCCGGCTGGCACCCGTGGCGACCGGCTCACCTGCATCTCAAGGTCGCTGCCGACGGCTTCCAACAGATCACCACCCAGCTCTACTTCCCCGGCGACGAGCACAACGACGACGATGTCGCCAACGCCGTCAAGCCTGAACTCATCCTCGATCCGCAGGACGTCGACGGCGGCCAGGAAGTGACCTACGACTTCGTGCTCGACAAGTCCTGAAAGAGGTAGCCACATGCTGTTTTCGGTCACCATGGATGTGGCATTGCCACTCGACATGGATCCGGACGTCCGGACCGACACTCTCGCGCGGGAGAAGGCGTACTCGCACGAGCTTCAACGCGGGGGTGAATGGGTCCACATCTGGCGCAACGTCGGTCAGTATTCCAATCTGAGCATCTTCGACGTCCGGGACAACGAGCGATTGCACGAGATCCTCTGGAATCTTCCACTGTTCGCGTTCATGAAGATCGAGGTCACTGCCCTCGCAATGCATCCGTCCGACATCGCCGCCGGCTGATCCCCGGCCCACTCGAGTAGGTCCCCAGTGTCTGCGCTTCTGTTGCACGAGAACACCTCTGATCCAACCGGCGACGTGTGGCGATCCGAGTTGGGCCGGTCCTTTGCGGGCTTACACCCGGAGAGAATCGACGAGTACCCCGCCCCGATGACCGGACGGATCGTAGGTTCGGACGTGGGCGATCTGCGGTTGTTTCAAGTCACCGGAACGCCGCAGATCGTCCGTCGTACCGCTCGTGTTGCGCGGTACGAACCGACCGAAGCACTCAAGGTCTGTCTTCAAGTTCGTGGACGTGCGACCGTTCACCAGGATGGTCGAGAAATCGTCATCGAACCCGGGCAACTCGGCGTCTACGACACCAGCCGACCGTACGACCTTCGATTGGAAGGCGCGTGGGAATCGGCCGTCATGGTCTTTCCTCCCGACGCTCTGCAGCTTCCCCAGCGGTGGATCACCGAGGTCATGGAACACGTCCACGATGCATCGTCCGGTGCCGGGCCTGTTCTGTCGTATTTCGTGTCCTCGGCGATCGCGCAGTCGACACCTGAATCGAGTGGAGCGAGCTCCACCCTGAGGCTTGCCGAGGCCGGCCTACAGCTACTGTGCAGCACCGTAACCGCGCAATCCCGGACTCGGACGACCGACAACCTCGGTGCACAGCGACTGGCTGTATTCGAGCACATACGACACCACCTGCGGAATCCGCAACTGACGCATCGCAGCGTGGCGCACTCCCAGAACATGTCGTCTCGTTCACTCGATCGTCTGTTCCAGGGCGAACCGCGGACCGTGAGCACGACCATCCGCGAACTTCGGCTCGACTGTGCACGACGCGATCTCCTCGACCCCCGATCAGCACACACCACCGTAGGAGCAATCGCCGCTCGCTGGTGCCTCAACGATGCAGCTCACTTCAGTCGGGTCTACAAGCAACGTTTCGGCGCCAGCCCCTCAGCCGAGCGTAATGCCGCGCTCGGCGGACCCGACCGACACTGACCCATACCTTCCGTCGTTCGGGTGCGATCGACGCTGACGCAATGCCAACAGATCTCGGGCGGGAATCGTCAAGATCGATGCCGAGTCCACCGTCATGATCACAGTGTCGGTGTGCGCACCATCACGAGAATGGTCGATCTCGGATCGTCGAGTACGAAGCAGCTGTTCGATATGCCATCGCCGACAGTCGAGAGCGCCGACGCGCATCAGCACTACGAAGGGACTTCAAGCTCATGAGCACAGGTCTACTGGGCAGCGACTGGCATGGCCAGATCTACAGCGGCGGGTGGCGCGGCGGCCGCGGCGGAACCACCACCACGATCGAACCGGCAACCGGGGCCAGCCTGGGAACCATCGGCCTCGCCACTGCCCAGGACGTCGACGACGCCGTCGACCGCGCCCGCGATGCACAACCGGCGTGGGCGGCGCTCCCCGGACCGCAACGCGCAGCGAAGATCCGCGATGTCGCAAAGCTGCTCGAACGGCACCGAGGTGAGTTCGAAGAGTGGCTCATCCGCGAAGGTGGCGGTGTACCGGGCAAGGCCGCATTCGAAGTCGACTTGGTACTGAGCGAACTGTGGGAAGCATCCGCCCTGCCCACTCAGCCGTACGGCCACCTGCTCCCCACAAGCGAAGCAGGTCGTGAAAGTATCGGTCGCCGTGTGCCTTTGGGTGTCGTCGGCGTCATCAGTCCGTGGAACTTCCCTCAGATCCTCTCGATTCGTGCTGTTGCCCCTGCGTTGGCGCTCGGCAATGCTGTGATCCTCAAGCCCGATGTGCAGACCGCCGTTGCCGGTGGTGTCCTCTTTGCCCGCCTGTTCGAGGAGGCCGGTCTACCCGATGGCCTGTTTCACGTACTTCCAGGCGACGCCGAGCCGGGCGCGGCCGTTGCCGAACATCCTGGAATAGGAATGGTCTCGTTCACCGGATCCACCGCTGTCGGCCGCAAAGTGGGAGAAGCCGCCGGACGCACACTCAAGCGCGTCTCACTCGAACTGGGCGGAAACAACGCTCTCATCGTGCTCGACGATGCGGATTTGGAAGTGGCCAGCTCAGCCGGCGCGTGGGGCGCGTTCCTTCATCAGGGTCAGGTATGCATGACCGCCGGGCGGCACATCGTGCTCGAGTCGGTCGCCGACCGGTACCTCGATCTCCTGGCGAACCGCGCCAAGAACCTTCTCGTGGGAGATCCGTTCACCGAACAGGTGGCATTGGGCCCGCTCATCAACGAGACCCAGCTGAAGAACGTGGACCGGATCGTGTCCGAGACCGTCGCCGCGGGCGCAGAGATACGTGCCGGGGGCAACCATCGCGGACTGTTCTTCGAACCGACTGTGCTTGCAGGCGTCACGACTTCGATGCCTGCATTCCGCGAAGAGATCTTCGGACCGGTCGCGCCCGTGATCGTCGTTCGGGACGAGGACGAAGCGGTAGCCGTAGCGAACGATTCGGAGTACGGCCTGGTAGCCGCAATTCAGACGGGTGCCGTCGATCGCGGCCGCCACATTGCCGACCGTCTCAGGACCGGCATCGTGCACATCAACGATCAGACGCTCAACAACGACGCGTATGCACCCTTCGGCGGCACAGGCGCGTCGGGCAATGGGGCCAGATTCGGAACGCAGAGCAGCTGGGACGAATTCACCCAGTGGCAATGGATCACCACACGCGAACAGGCACACGGCTTCCCCTTCTGACAGGTCGGCTCGATCAATGAAAATGGCGCGTTCTTCCATTTATGAAGAACGCGCCATTTTCGTGCTCACAAGAGTCTTGCATTGCTCGATTTCGATGCGCTGGCGGATTTTCCGTACGGCTGCGGCGCAGAAAACCAACTTCGTCCCGCCAATAGGCCACATAGTGGCATGACTATGTGTGGACGATCACACCTAGCCTCGGCACGACAAGCGCATCAGCACGATAGGAGAATCCATTGAAAACCCAAGCGGCAGTGTTGTGGGAACGCGGCGGCGACTGGAACGTCGAGGAGATCGAACTGGATCCGCCCAAACGCGGAGAGGTATTGGTCGAGCTCGGTGGCAGCGGACTGTGCCACTCGGACGAACATGTCGTGACCGGTGATCTTCCTTGGCCGCTACCGATGATCGGCGGGCACGAGGGTGCAGGCACTGTTCTGGAAGTCGGCCCAGGAGTGGAGGATTTGGCACCCGGTGATCGTGTGATCTTCGGTTTCATCCCGGCGTGTGGCCGATGTGCCGCGTGTTCGGCGGGGATGCAGAACCTCTGCGAACTCGGGCAGTACCTCGGTGACGGAACTCAGATCTCGGATCACACGTCTCGACATCATGCTCGCGGCCAGGATCTGGGGCTGATGTGCCTTCTCGGTACTTTTGCGAATCACACCGTCGTCAGTGAAGCCAACTGCATCAAGATTCACGAAGAGATCGCACTGGACAAAGCTTGTCTACTCGGCTGCGGCGTTGTCACCGGCTGGGGCTCTGCAGTTTTCGCGGGCGGGGTGAAGCCAGGAGACACGTCGGTAGTCGTCGGCGTCGGCGGAATCGGCATCAATGCCGTTCAGGGTGCAGCGCTCAGCGGCTCGCAGTATGTCGTCGCGGTCGATCCAGTGGAGTTCAAACGCACCAAGGCAATCGAATTCGGCGCCACCCATGCGGTCGCAACCAGCGAGGAAGCAATCGAATTGGTCCGAGACTTGACGTTCGGACGTGGTGCCAACGTTGTAGTGAACACGGCCGGTGTCGGTGAGGGCGCGCAGATCGGTTCCAGCCTCGCGATGACCGCGAAACGCGGCACCGTTGTCGTCACCAACCTGCACCGAGCAACCGAAGAGACCGTATCCATGAGCGCACTCGACCTCGTACTCATGGAAAAGCGGGTGGTGGGTTCACTGTTCGGTACAGCGAATCCACGGCGACATATCCCGATGTTGCTGGATCTCTACCGCACTGGACAATTGAAACTGGATGAGTTGGCAACTGCCACATACAAGCTCGACGACATCAACGTCGGCTACCAGGACATGCGCGAAGGGCGCAACTTGCGAGGGGTCATTTCGTACTGACCCGACACGTCTACAGCCTGCAGCGGTGGCATTCGGTATGCCACCGCTGCAGTCTCTTTCGGGTTCTATGTTCGATGGGACGGAACCGTGGTTACGGGGTCACTCTGTGCCCGCCGACCGGTGTTACGGCCTGTTCGTCGTCGGCGCTCCTGGGCGCGCGGCGCTTCGGCACCGCTGTGGTAACCAGCGCACCGGCCAGGGCGACCGCAGCGAAGAGGTAGAAGGCTGTCGACGATGCGATGCCGGCTCCGAGGAGGATCCCGCCGATCAGGGGACCGAATATCCCTCCCAGCCTGCCGAATCCGGCGCACCAGGCAACACCCGCTGCACGCGCCGTCGTCGGGTAGTAGTTCGATACGTAGCCATAGATCAACACCTGGGTTCCGATTGCTCCGACGCCGGCGCCCGCCACCGCGGTCAACAGAATCCCGAGGGGCAGTGCACTGGTCAGCACGATCAGCGACAGTGCCGCGAGGCAAAATGTCACGGCGATGACCTTCTGCGGACCGGTCCGATCGGCAACCCGGGAGGCCACCAGTCCGCCGACGATGGCGCCTCCGTTGAGGACCAGCAGGAACGACAGCGAGCCCTTCGAGTTGTATCCGGCCTCCGACATGATCTGTGGCAACCACGTATTCAGTCCGTACGTCAGAAGCAGCCCGGAGAAGCTCATCAGGCCGAGAAGTGCCGTCGGCCGTGCCAGGGGCTTGCGGGCCAGAGCGGCAAACCCGACGCGGTCACCGGTCTCGCTGATCTCGGCAGTCGGCATCGGAATGCCCGTCCGCTCGCATACTGCCTCGGCATCGGACAGGCGTCCTCGTGCAACCAGCCAGCGCGGCGACTCCGGCATGCGCAAAAAGGCCAGTGGGAGCAGCACCACCAAGGGAACCGCACCGAGCCAGAACAGCCCACGCCATCCGATGTGATCCTCGAGAACGATGGCAGCGATCGAGGCCAGCACGCCACCCGCCGGGATACCGCTGTAGACAATGGCATTGAATAGGTTTCGCTTTCCCGCAGGCGCGAATTCCGCGATCATGGCGCCGACCGTCGCTACCAAGCCGCCCACGCCGATGCCCGTCAGAAACCTCAGCAGCCCGAAGGCTCCGAGGGTGGGTGCGAGGGCCGTAGCCGCCATCCCCACCGAGAACCACACGATGCAGGTGAGCATCGTCTTCCGACGGCCGACACGGTCTCCGAACGCTCCGGCGAGCAGGGCGCCGACAAGGACACCGACCAGAGCGTAGGAGCCGAGGGCACCAGCAGTTCCGGGGTCCAGCTGCCCGAGTTGACTCGGATCCGAGAGCAGGGTGGGCAGTACTGTTCCGTAGACGACGAGGTCATAACCATCGAAGACGATGGCGGCGGTCGCGAGGGCGACGATCCAGACAACGCTTCGACGGTGCTGCACGCTCCCCCAAACATTGTGGCCAGTGTGCGCAGGTCCGCCGGCGAAGCCCGGCGACAGATCGGATGTTGACATCGAAGTTCCTAGGGTCGAGGGGCCCGCCGACCGAGCAGCAGCGGACGCTGTGACGGGCATCTCGAATGGTGTAGGAACTTGGTGCGGATCACACCGGGGCTTTGCCTTATGTTGACCCAGGGGTGGGCGACAGACCGGTCAGAAGTGAAAACGCAGTCCTCAGCGCGTCGGTCGCCGGGCCCGCGGATACCGACGGATCGACCGCCCGCTGGATCCCGAGGCCGATGCCGGCACTGAGGAGGAGATTTGCGATCTCGTCGAGCGACACCGGCATTGCATCCACCGCTGCGCCGCCGACTCCGAGCCCGTCCAGAAAGGATCGCAGCACCGCAGCGACCATGTCCTGTGCATCGTTGCGGAGCGCGACGATGATCGCTGCCAATTCAGGATCGGTACGCGAGAGAACCACGAATTCCAACTCGAGCATCGTCCACTCGACATCACCCACCGTGGTCTCCACCCAGGCCGCCAAAGCGTCCATCCGCTGGTCCACCGCGGTGTCCGCAGCAGCGATGGCTGCAATCTCGTCGAGTTTCTCGCGATGGATGGCGTCGAGCACCGCACGGCACAGGTTGCGCTTGTCCACGAAATTCGAGTAGACCGCACCCTTCGAATAGCCGGCCGACTCGGCGATGTCGTCGACGCTCGTTGCCGCGTATCCCCCGCGCAGGAACCTCGTCTTGGCTGCCTCGACGAGATCGAAGCGGGTCTGCACCTGACGCTCGGTGCGGGTCAATCGCGGCATGGATAACCATATTAGCCGCCGACTGCAACCATTGACATACTTTCAGTATTTGCATACCGTCAGTATCTCAAAGTTCGATCGGCCCAGCTCGCCCCCGAAAGAGGTAAAACGTGAAGACACGAAGATCGATCGAGGGTGCGGTCGTCGTCGTCACCGGCGGTGCGCGAGGAATCGGAGAAACCACTGCACAACTGTTCTCGGAGAAAGGGGCGACGGTGTGGATCGGCGACGTCGATGCCGAGCTCGCCGCAGTCACTGCCCAGGAGATCGCGCGCGCACGGTCAGCCAGTCTCGATGTCACCGATCCAGCGTCGTGGAAGACCTTCCTCCACACGGTCGCCGAAGAGTGCGGGCCGGTGGACATCCTCGTCAACAACGCCGGCGTGATGCCACTGGGAGCATTCGTCGACGAGACCGAGGCAACCGCGGACCTCATCATCGACGTGAATGTGAACGGCGTCCTGAACGGGATGAAGGCGGTACTGCCGAGCATGAGTCGCCGCGGGTGCGGCCACATCGTCAATGTGGCGTCGATGGCGGGAATGATTCCGATCCCCGGGATGGTGACCTACAACGCGAGCAAGTTCGCGGTTCTCGGCGCTTCGCTGGCGGCTCGCCGTGAATATTCCGGCACCGGCGTGAGCGTATCGGCCGTTCTTCCATCGGCAGTCCGAACGGAACTTGCCTCCGGAGCGGCACTCGGCGCCGGCATGCCCACGGTGGATCCGGAGGTAGTGGCAGCGGCGATTCTCGCAACCGTTCGTACCCGAGCAGCCCGAAGGTCGGTTCCGCGTTGGGTCGCGCCCGGGTGGGCCTTGGCCGATGCGCTCGTACCAGAGACCATCCACAACCTCGCGCGCCGGGCGATCGACGATCGACGAGCCCTGACCTCGATCGACACCGCCGGTCGTCGTGGATATCTCGACCGTATCGAGCGCCAGACCCGCACACACGTGGCGGCAACAACCGGGAAGACACAGGGAGACCGATGAGCAGGACAGCGATCGTAATCGGTTGCGGGGGAACGATCGGTGGCGCGTGGATCGTCGCAGCACTGCATGCGTTGACCGAACAGACCGGACTGGATCCCCGCGATGCCGACATTCTGCAGGGGACGTCCGCCGGAGCCGAGATCATCACGATGCTGGCAGGCGGAGCACGCGTTCAGGACCTGGTCGACATGCACCGCGGGGTCAGTACCGACGGAAGACTGCGAGCGCACGTCGAGGCGACGCCACCGAACTTTCCGCCCGTGCCGAAACCGGCACTCCCGAAGCTGCAGCTACTGCGCAGCCAGCGGCCACTGACTCGCATGAGTGGCTTGGCGCCGACCGGACGCGCCGACGCTACGTGGTTGGAGACTGTGGCGAAAGGATTCAGCGACAGCACGGGTCGACTGGCCCACCCCGGCGCCCGGATGGTCGCGCTCGATCGGGATTCCGGTCAGCGGGTCGTGTTCGGAGGACCGACCGCCCCACCGGCGACGGCGGATGAGGCATTGCGTGCGTCATGGGCGATCCCTGGATGGATGCCACCGGTCGTGATCGCTAATCGCACATACATCGACGGCGGAGCCGCGTCCACGGCATCGGTCGATCTGATCGAGGCGGACGAGGCAGACATCGTGTATGTTCTCGCGCCGATGGCATCGAAGAAGCACCATCGTGCACCAGGTTTCGGCGGATTCGTCGAGAACCGAGCGTTGCGCCGACCGATGACCAAGGTTCTGGATGCCGAAATCGCGCTGGTTCGGGCCCGAGGAACGCAGGTCGTTCCGATTCTTCCCTCGAGCGACGATCTGGCCGGCCTCGGATCGCACTTCATGAAGCGCAGCTACCGACGAGCTGCCTTCGAATCGGCCATGACCACCGCGCCCGAGACCGTCCGTCGCAGTCTCGCTACAGACCGGGCGCTCTCGTGACCGGCCTGCGTGACCCACGAATAATCATCATCGGTGCCGGTGTGGCTGGAATCGCTGCTGCGTACACGATGCAGCAGGCCGGTTTCACCGACCTGAAAATTCTCGAGAAAGGCTCCGACGTAGGTGGAGTGTGGCATTGGAACCGCTACCCCGGCTTGACCTGCGACGTTCCGTCGCAGATCTATCAGTTCTCGTTCGCACCGAACCCCAACTGGTCGCACATCTGGGCCGATGGTGCCGAAATCCAGCGATACCACCGAGATGTCGTCACGCGGTTCGGACTCGACGCCTACTTGCACCTGAACACCGAAGTGACAGCGGCTCGATACCAGAGCGATACCGCCGAGTGGCACGTGACGACGAGTGACGGTGCCACCGAAACAGCAGACTTTCTACTCTGCGCGACGGGCGTTCTCCACCACCCGTCCATTCCGGACATACCTGGCTTGCAGTCCTTTTCCGGTATCACCGTGCACACGGCACGCTGGACCGACGGCCTCGAGACCGCAGGCAAGCGCATCGCAGTCATCGGCACCGGGTCCACCGGCGTGCAGATCGTCTCCGCACTGCAGCCCGGTGCGGCACAATTGATCCACTTCGCACGATCACCGCAGTGGATTCTCTGGGCACCGATGCGCATTCGGCAACCGATTGCGCTTCAGAAGCTACTAGGTCGCTTCCCACGCGCCCACGACACGATGTATCGCATACTCCTGTGGGCCTCCGGCATTCTCGCCGACATCGTCACGACCCCGTCCTGGCGCCGTCGCGTTGCGCAGGCTTATGCCCGGTTGTCCCTTCGCGCGCAAGTCCGCGATCGGGCACTGAGAGAGTCCTTGACGCCGGACTATGAGCCCATGTGCAAAAGACAGGTCGTGTCAGGCACCTATTACCGGGCGATCACCGCCGACAACTCCCGACTCGTCCCGGACGGTATCGCGGAAATAACGCCCCACGGCATTCGTACCGAATCGGGTGAGCATCACGACGTGGACATCATCGTTCTGGCCACCGGGTTCCAGGCCCACAACTACATGCGGCCCATGCACATCGAAGGCCGCGGGGGCGTCACACTCGACCACGTCTGGGAGAAAGGCCCGAAGGCCTATCGCATGACGGCGATCCCCGGATTTCCCAACCTGTTCACAGTTCTCGGCCCCAATTCACCGACAGGTTCGATATCGCTGCAGTACTCGGCCGAGCTCACGGCTCGCTACATCACGCGCTGGCTCGAACGTTATCGCGACCACGAGATCGACTCCATCGAGGTGACCGACGAGGCGACCGAGCAGTTCGTTCGCGAAGTCTCCGAGGCGATGGGGCCGACGGTGTGGAACACCGGTTGCAACTCCTGGTACTTCACCGACGACAACACGATCGACCTCTGGCCGTTCGATCGGGCAACGATGACTCGGATGCTCGCAGCGCCGGAGGACGGCGACTTCCGTATCCGGCGACCTTGACTTCCAAATCCCGCCGAGAACCCGACCGGTCGCGGGTTCCGGGGGAGCAACAGACTCAGCGATCGTTCGGCATTGCCCGGGACAGACTGCCCCGTTCGCGCGTGTAACTCCTGACCTGTCAGAACCGAACTTCAAGAATTCTTTTTTCTTCGCAGAATGCTGTCCGTCCGAAGAGATCGTTTCTGCGTGCGTTTTTCCATAATTTCTGCACGTTTCTGTTTGGAACTTGTCTTTTTCTCGGGCATTTTTTCTCCGATTCGAGTTCGATGGGACTTCGGCGCTTCCGGTCCTGTAGCCGGACCATAGCCCATCTCTTCGAAATGCCGAAACTTTCCGAGATTCGGCCTGGACCGCGTAGTTTCACCTTCGTTTCCTGGGCTTGGTTCCCGCGTCACAGGACCATTCCGGCGTCCGCTGGCTTTAATTTTATTTTGGGCTAGTGTCCATGGGACGCCAAGATAAAAGGAGTGAGTTCGCCGTGAAAGCGGTTTACATGGAATTCAATTTCCGCCTGTGCGCTTCCCCCGGAAGGCTGCAGAAGTTCGTCGAACATGCACGTCGCTCCGTGCTGTCTGCATGCCCGGAGCGCCTACAGCAAGAATGCATAAGCGACGAAATCGAATCGCCACTGTTGCTACGACAGTGGCGACGACTCAATGCCGACAGCACCTTCCCGCCTCCAGCGGCGTGGGAGGTGGGGTTCGGCTTTCACGACCCGACCGGACGCCTGACCAGCGACAGGCTGGAAGCGATGTCGACGCAGGCTCTGACGGACCTTCGACACGTTCCCACCGGGGAGGCTGTGCCATGGATTCTCACCTCGGCAACGAATACCGACACGGCGTCGAGGAACGAGATCGTTCGCCGTTATCGCACACTCCAGCAGGCGCACTCGTACAACTGAACAGTGCGTCACCGGTCGATGCCGCGCCGGCATCGCGCTCACCGCACAGGGGATCGAGCGTGACAAGCCGCCAGCTCAAAGGATACAAGCATGGCTTTTCTCGAGATCGCACAGCGGACAAGATGTTGTAGACAACGAACAATCGATGTTGCGGGCCCGAACACCAGAGTTCTACTCGTGGGCATGGCCGGTGACCTTCGTGAGCATGTCGAAGCTGCACTCAGAAACGAGAAGTTGGAGGTTGTGCTCCAGGATCCATTCCGAGCTTCGGATCAGGCCCCTCGGTTCACCGCCGGCGATACAACACGCAAACGCATCGACGGCGATGGTTGCCGATCGGAATCCATCATCGTGATCAGCCTGGTCCGAGAACCTCGTCGATCGGGACCATGCGCACGGTGGCGAGATCACCTGACGCAGTGCCGCGAGTACGACCGATTGGCCGCTGCCGTAGTCGATGCCACGTCCGGGTGCCGCTCTTGCCGACTGTTGATCATCGGTGACTCCCGAGCCGATCCAAGTGTCCGGGGCGTGTCACGGTGTGCCAGGAGCTTGGCTGAACGACTGCGATACGAGGCCGAGGTCAACGGAACTCCGGTCAGGTCGACGTCGTACCTGTCCATCGGGACTCAGTCATCGATGCGAACCGCCTTGGACGCCACCGCACGATGGTGCCTCACTTCGGAATCCACTGCGAGAGCGTCGATGAACGACCGCATCGACACTCTCTACTAGTCCGACCCGAGGCAGACAGAATCGGAATTTACCGCCAATACTCGACCGTCCCGACATTCGTGCAACCGATTCGAGGGACGTGACGCTAGGAGCAAACATGTCGACCATCGATGTTCAGTTACCCGAGGACGATCCATCCCTCGTCGGCGGCGAACTGTCGGACCTGTGCGCACGGCGTGCGCACATCGCTGCCGACGTGATTCGGTACCGCACTGCAGGGGATCTCGACAACAACGATCCGTATCATCAGGCCCGCGAAGCCCTCTCAGGTCTCGATCGCCGCATCCTCGAAATTCGAGAGCGGGCAGCCGCCGAGCAAGCCAACATCGACGATGGCACAGTACGTCCGTTCTCGCAGGTGACCGTGATGTTCAATCATGATGTCGACGACATCGACACACTCGTGTTGACGGCAGCGGCGACGAACACCGGAGACGGGTTCGCAACCTGCTCTCCGCTGTCCCCCTTGGGCAGTGCGCTTCTCGGCTGCCGCGTGGCGGATGAAAAGGCGTATCTCTTGCCCAACGGAACGCAGTGCGTCGTGACCGTTCTGTCGATCGCGACCGGACTCGATCGGCGACTGCTTCATCGGCGGATGTGATAATCACGAACGATCGATCGACCTCGCGAGCAGTTCACCGATACGCGCATGAACGTCGTCGGTATCGTCCTCGACGCCAATGATGCTGAGGAACAACGCTGCTCCGGCATCCATCGCGATCAACGCCCTGGCGTCGAGTCCTGAATCCACCTTCTTCCCCGACGAGTCGACAGCGAAGAGTTCGACGGGAGGTCCACTGAAGTTCTGCGCTGCTCGCGCGTTCCGGATTACTCGAATCAACCACACTCGCCACTCGATCATCCTATTGTGATGCCACTGATACCGAAAGTCTGCACATGAGGGCCAACTGCATGGTTGAACACAACGTACACGCGTCGGCGGGAGTCGAACCGCACTGCTGCCGCCTACGATCTCGACCGGCTGTGCCGAAATCCTTTGGTGCACGGTGTTGACGTGAAAATTTTCGAGCCCGCGACTCTGGGCCCACTACGCCTGCGCAACCGCGTCATCAAAGCGGCCACGTTCGAGGGCCGCACTCCCAACGCCCTCGTTACGGACGAGCTGATCGAATTTCACCGAACAGTCGCCGCCGGTGGTGTCGGGATGACTACCGTCGCCTATTGCGCGTCGTCGCCCGAGGGCAGGACCGACCGTCACCAGATGTGGATGCGCCCCGAGGCTGTGCCGGGACTGACGCGACTCACCGAAGCCGTCCACGCCGAGGGTGCCGCCATCTCCGCTCAAATCGGGCATGCGGGCCCCGTCGCGAACTCGAAATCCAATCGGGCCACCGCAGTCTCCGCCTCGTGGCAGATCAGTCCGCTGAGCTTGCGATTGACCAAAACCGCCAGTGCACTCGACCTCGACCGTATCGTCACCGATCACGCCCGGGCCGCGCGGATTGCGGTTGACTCAGGCTTCGATTCGGTCGAACTGCACTTCGGGCACAACTACCTCGTCAGCTCGTTCCTCAGCCCCGCACTCAACCACCGATCCGATCGATTCGGCGGCAGCCTGAAAAATCGAGCGCGAGTTGCGCTTGCCGTGGCCGCCGCCGTCCGCGCGGAAGTAGGCACCGAGATCGCGATCACCGCAAAACTGAACATGGACGACGGTGTCCCCGGAGGCTTCTGGCTCGCTGAAAGCATGCAGGTAGCTCAATGGCTCGAACGCGACGGCTCACTCGACGCCCTCGAATTGACAGCGGGCAGCTCGCTGAAGAACCCCATGTATCTCTTCCGCGGCGACGTGCCACTACGAGATTTCGCAGCGTCGTTTCCCCAGCCACAACGGATGGGGATCCGGATGGTCGGCACCAAATTTCTGCGCGCTTACCCTTACCATGAGGCCTATCTCCTCGACCAAGCGCGGCAGTTTCTCAGCGCGGTGAACCTGCCCATCATTCTGCTCGGCGGCATCTCGACGCGAACTACGATGGACCGTGCCCTGGCCGAGGGCTTCCAATTCGTGGCGATGGCGCGCGCGTTGCTGCGCGAACCGGATCTGATCAACCGGATGCACACCGAGGAGACAACGAACTCACTGTGCATCCACTGCAATCGCTGCATGCCGACCATCTACAGCGGAACACGCTGCGTACTCGTACCTGAAAAAGCCTGAATGAGCCGCGTCGCAGGGGAGATAACTGGGCAACGGGAAAGTGGCCTACTGCTTCCCCTTACCTGCAGCCTTCTCGGCACGGCGCTGCGCGAACGCGCCACTCTTCTTCAGTACGGACGACACGAAATTGGGTTTGCCGGAACGTCGTTCGATCGCGAGTCCGCCAAAGATCAAGAGCCGCGCCAAAATCGGTAGACCGATGGCGACGATCAAATACCGATAGAGGTATTTCCGTGCAAGCAGTGGAATCATGGTTGCGTCCTGTTCGTGTCAGCGGGCCGCGCGGCGAACGCGCAGCGCAGCGCTTGCCGCCAACGTGATGACGGCGCCGACGGCCGCGGCGCCGAGGAGCCATACGCCCTGCGGCAGACCGAAGTTCCAGCCGATGAAGTTGACGTTCTCGTGCACGGTGTTCTGGAGGACAAAAATCACCAGTGCGATCGTGAACACGAGGGCGACGATCAGGGCGAGTTTGGAGGCAAATCCCCCGCGTCGGCGCGGTGCTGTGCGTGCGGCAGGGGTGGGATCGGTTGCAGTCATGATAGACCTTCTCGGTTGAGCGGAATCTGGAAGATGTGTCCGACGGCCGCCGACACAGGTCGGCGGCCTCGGACAACGCAAGAGGAGCGGTCAAGGACTACTTGAAGGTGTCCTTGATGTTCTCGCCGATCTTCTTGACGCCGGCAGATCCCTGATCGGCCTTGCCCTCTGCCTTCAGGTCCTTGTTGTCGGTGAGATCCCCGACAACTTCCTTGGCCTTTCCGAGAGCATCTTCTGCTGCATTCTTGGCCTTGTCCACGAAGCTCATGGCTACACCTGTTCTGTATGTGTGCTTGAAAGTTGCAGATCTATAGTCGGTTTCCGATACGCAAAACAAACGCCTCCAGTTAGTGATCTACATCACGTTTCGATTGCCCATCCCCCGACGATGCTGCTGCGAATGATCAGCCGCAAATAGGCCCTCCACCTGCGACCCTTACTTCACATGCTCTTCATAAACGAGCGAGGGCTCGCGTTCCCGGAGATCCGCGCCGCTGCCCCTACCTCACGGCGAACTCACATTTGTGGTACGCACTACGACGTCGCAATGGATGCGGTCCGGCTGTCTACCAGTCGTGGAACCCACGGTCCGGCAATCACGTGAGCAAATCGGGATTTGCCAGAACGTGGGGCGATCTACCGGTTGGCTTTTTTGCAGAATATCGAATGCCGAAGTGCGCGGAAAGCATTGACCAACAATGTCTTACAATCCGGATTTTGCCGCCTGCTGTGTCAGTCGACGGAACGTCGAAACACTGTCGGAGCTTCCCCATGACAATCGGCGAACAGCCTCGAGTAGTCACCGGCCGAGGAGCGTGGTCGAGATCGCACGGAGCAACCTACGGGATCAGCCGAGCGTCGCGGTATCGCTCAACGACCGACGCGATTCCGTCGGGAGTGGATCGAAATCCGAGAAAACCGGCCTTCTTCGATTTGTTCATGTCCGTGAGGCATTCCATGTCGCGCCCGAGGTCCCCATCGGTATGCCACCACGATGCCAATTTGGATACGTCGGATTCGATCAGATCATGCTTCGCCGCAATGCGTTTCCAGATCTCCGGGGAGTCGGACATTCGTGACTCGAGCGGACGCGGTTCGGTGTCGTATCCCTCGGCGTCGACCTTGAACATGTTCGCCAACTGCGGCCACATCCATCGCCACCGGAATACGTCGCCGTTGGCGATGTTGAATGCTTCATTCCTGCCGTTGTCGCTCGACGACGCCCACACCATCTGTTCCGCGAGGAGATCTGCGTCGGTGAGGTCGGTCAGGCCGTTCCACTGCATCTCCGAACCCGGAAACACGAAGGGAGTACCCAGCTCCGCACAAATGGAGGCGTACACAGAGAGGGTGAGGACCATGTTCATCGCGTTACCTCTTGCGAAGCCCGAAATCGTGTGTGCTCGATGCACGCTCCACCTGAAGCCGTACTTGTCCGCGCCCGCGAACAACTCGTCTTCCTGGGCGTAGTAGAAGTTGGGTGTATCCAAACGCGATTCGCTCTCGTGAAACGGCGTCTCGGCCATCACCGCCTCACCGTAGGCATCGAATGGACCGAGATAGTGCTTCAGACCGGTCATCAGGGCGACGTGCGCGACCGATCCGGACGGCCCGAGCACATCGAGCACGTTCCGCAGGGTGGCGGAGTTGACCTCGATGTTCTCCTGCTCGGAGTCTTTCCTCATCCACGCGGTGAAGAAGACGATGTCGGGACGTACGTCGGCGAGAGCATTCTTCAGGCTGTCCGTGTCGAGAAGGTCGGCAGCCACCGGCTGGACCCCGTCCACGGGAGTGTTGCCGCTGCGACTGAGACCGTACGTTGTCCAGCCTTTGTCCAGCGTTGCGCTGCAGATGGCTTGGCCAGAGATGCCCGTGGCTCCGACGACGAGTGCTCGGCGCTGTAATTCGCTCATTGGAAACTACTACCCGGTCGGTGAGTAGTTGACACTTCAAGAATCGACCCCGCCCTGATCGCGAGCGTGGAGGGTCAGTCTGCGGACCGATACCACCTACAACTCACCCGGACTCCGGTAAGCACTCGCCCTTTGACCGAAGATGCTCACTTGCACCTGAAATGACGTGACCGAGCCGCTCGCGCGCCCCGGCGAGGGTCTGCATCTGCTCACCGAGCCGCTCGTATTCGGACCGCATGATGGTTATCGACTCACGGGTCAACTGCGCCGACGGAGTATCCACACACGGCAGTATCGACGCAATCACGGTGCTCGAGAGGCCCGCCGAATACAGCTGACGCAACAGTCCGACGCGATCGACCGCATCCGAGCCGTACACGCGATGCGCACCGGCGTTGCTGCGCTGCGCCTCGAGCAGACCGAGCTCCTCGTAGTAGCGCAACGATCTGACGCTGGCGCCCGACAGACGCGCCAGTTCTCCGATTTTCATCAGTGACTCCGCTCACATATTCTTGAACCTGACATGCATGTGAGATTCTAAGCTCGACCCATCACCCACTCCACCACGAAGGCGATGGTTTTCAGATGTTCGCAGTGCAGTACCGCGCATACGGAAGTCCCGACGTTCTCGAACTCGGGGACCGCCCCGAACCTCATGCCGGCCCGGACTCGGTGCGCATTCGCGTCCTGGCCGTCAGCGTCAATCCCATCGACCGACTGCTCCGCGCCGGGCATCTGAAAGATATCTTTCCGCTGGACTTGCCTGCCATTCCCGGCAGGGACGCCGTCGGCATCGTCGACGAACTCGGCGACGGCGTCACCGACGTAGCGATCGGGGACAAGGTCTTCGGGCTCGGTGGCGTCAGCGACACCACCGCAGAATTCGCAGTCCTCACCGCATGGGCACCAGTCCCAGGAGCCTGGAACGACGAGCAGGCCGCCGCCGCAGGGCTGGCATCGGTTACCGCGCTACGCGCGCTCGATGCCCTCGGCGAGATCGGTGGTGCGACCGTTCTCGTCGACGGTGCCGCCGGCGCCGTGGGTAGTGCGGCCGCTGCCTTCGCAATCGCCGACGGTGCCAACGTCATCGGTACAGCGAGCGAGGCCAACCACGAACGCCTGCGCGCCCTCGGCGTCATCCCTGTCACCTACGGCGACGGCCTCGTCGAACGCATCCTCGTCGTGGCTCCTGACGGTGTCGACTTCGCCCTCGACGCGTCCGGATCGGGATCGCTTCCACAGCTGGTCGAACTCGTCGGTGGCACCGAACATGTCGTCACGGTCGCCGACCATCAGCGAGCCGGCGAACTCGGCGTGCGAAGCGTGAACGCCGACAACGACTCCGCCATTCTCAGCCGCGCGGCAGCCTACGCCGACGACGGGGCGTACACCCCGCATGTCAGCGAAGTGCTGCCTTTCCGAGATGCTGCTCGAGCCCACGCAGGCAGCGGAAAGATCGTCCTACTCGCTGGCCCGGAAGGCTGACTTCCGAATCCGTTGCCGACAACGACCGATCGAAACTGCGTCACTGCATCGAGCGATCAAGACCTTGCCAAGAACGAGTCGAGTGCTGCCCACGTCTGGTCTGGATTCTCGAGATGCGGAAGGTGGCCCGCGCGGGGAATCTCGACGAACTCTGCGCCGGGAACGGCTGCGGCAATGGCCCGGCCATACGCCGGTGTCACGATCCGGTCGCTGGAACCCCAGGCGACGAGGGTCGGAACAGCAACAGCCCCAACTCGATCGAGCAACGTCGGATCGCTCATGTCGCCGGCAAGAGCGGCCATTGTGCGTCCGTTCCCCGACTGAATTGCACGTTGCTCGTCGGTCAGCCCGGACGGGTCGATGAAGCCGCGCTCCGGATCGTGCCACGCGGCCTCGGCGAGGGCCCGAGCGTCGAGCGAGAAGAAGTCGGCCATCGGCTCACCGTCGATGGTTACCCCGACACCGTCGATGACGACCACTGCTCCGATCACGCCGGCGTAGCGGTCCGCACCCGCGGCCTGCACCGCCATCTCGAGCGCGATCCACCCGCCGATCGATGATCCGACCAGTACGACGTCACGTTCTTCGTGCTCGATCAATCGAGTGAGGTAGCCGGCCGCCAGGTCGGCGATCGAGGTGATGGAGTCGGGCAGTACGGTGCCGTCCCACCCGGGATGCGTCGGTGCACACGTGTGCATGGTGGACGCGAGATGCCCCACGATCGGCGCAACCGTCCTGGGTCCACCGCCGCCGTGGAGCACGAGGGCGGTACGAGCCTGGGGGTTTCCGGCCTGCAGGACGGGGAGATCGGCGGGCAGTGACATTGTCATCGCATTCCTTTATCAACATGTTTATATAAGTACATGGATACAGTAGCAGCGTGACAACGGACTTGGAAGTGCTCGGACTGGCAATCAAACGCGCGCAGTTCCGCAACCACCGCACGATGGACGCTGCGTTGCGCGAGATCGGGGTGACACTCGTGCAGTGGGATGCTCTTCGGGCTATCGAACGCATGCCGCGCGCGTCGGGGCACGAGCTTGCCGTCGCAACGTTCCAAAGCGACCAGGCGTTCGGCACCCTCGCGAACAGACTCGTCGAACGCGGCTTGATATCGCGATCCGCCGGCCGCGGACGACGCCTGGAACATGCCCTCACCGATGCAGGGCGGGACGCGTTGACCTCGGGGCACGATGTGGCCGGAGAGGTATTGGAGGACTTGTTCGCGCCGCTCGGCGAAGCGCAGCGTGCCGAGGTTCTTCGTCTCCTCGGGCGTCTCATCGACGAGTGAAGCCGACCCCCGGATACGCAGCAAATCGACAGAATTGCAGTTCGAATGCTTCGACGGCGCGCACATTTCGCTGTCCAGTGCGTGGCGAACTATCGAGGGGACGGGCCGATATGACTTCCGTGGACGAGTTCGTCACGGGTGGAACGGGTTTGCTGAGCCGATGGCTTCTGCCGGAATTGACGGTACAAGCACCAATGTGATTGCGCTGAGCGGCGACCTCACTGCGCCGGCTCTCGGACCGTCGAAGGAACACATCGAGTCGCGGCAGCGGCTTCTGATCAATCGCACGGCTTCATGGGAAAAGCGTTGCGGCGACCGATGAATGCGACGGCCAGCGCTATCAGGGCCAGACCGATCATGACGATCGGAAGGACGATGCCGTCGAAAGTGCTGATGATGACGGCACCGAGCACGCCGGCGGCAAAGATGGCGAGGTTGTATGCCACGCCGAGCATGGAGTTGGCGACGTCCGCGTTGTCGCCACTGGCGATGCTGATTGCAGTTTGCAATTGTGCGGCTGCACCACCGAACGCAAGGCCCCACAGAACAAGCGCACCGATGACCGCCACGACCGACTCATGGCCGACCACGAAGACCACACCGGCAGCAACGAACAAGGTGATGCTTCCCAATACCAATGGCCTCAACGTGCGGTCGATGACGACGCCGGTAATACCGATCCCGACCAAGGCCGCCACGCCGAACGTGACAAGTGCGGCATCAACCGAGATCGGCAGACCGCCGGAGGCAAGGTAGGTGGATATGTAGGTGTATACGACGTTGTGCGCGAGCATCCACCCGACGATGACGGTGAGGATGATGCCAACTCCAGGAATACGCAGAATCTGAATCAGCGGGGTTTTGGTGGTCGCGGCTTGCCCTGGTGCATCGGGCACGAGTGCCGCAGCGAGCAGAATCGTCACCAGCGTCAGAACCGCCAAAGTCCCGAAGGACGAGCGCCAGTCGAATGTTGTTCCGAGCCAGGATCCAAAGGGGGTTCCGACAGCCAAGCCCACCGGCAGGCCGAGGGAGGCGATCGCCAGTGCTTTACCGGTGTGTGCGGGTGCGGAGATGCGACGCGCATAGCCTGCAGTCATCCCCCAGAGCAAGCCTGAGAATGCGCCGGCAACAAACCGCGCCGCGAGTGAAAGCGCGATGTCAGCAGAGACCGCCGTCACGATGTTCGCTGCCAGATATCCAAGGATACCCACGAGAAAGACAGGCTTGCGGCGCATGCCCCGAGTCAAGGCGACCGCAGGGATCGCAGCGATAACCGTTCCCAGCGCGTAAACGCTGACGAACTGTCCCGCAACGCCTTCGCTGATTCCCATTCCCGCTGCAATCTGCGGCAGCAGCCCCGAGGGCATCGTTTCAGTGGCGATCAAGAGAAATCCCAGCAACGCCATGACCAGCAGAGCCGGCACCGGGAGGGCGCCTTCGGGCTTCGACGATTCAACCGGCGGTGCCGGCTGCGTCGCCTCACCGGGGCGTTCGATCTCAGCGGTAGCAGGCTCGGTGCACACGCCACCGATACCGTTCGGTGCGGATTTCGAGTTCAAGGCCGTTCCGTTCTCTACTGTCGGCGGTGGACCGGCGCGTCGAGGGCGCTGGTCCTGCTCTGTGTCTCAGTAGAGTCAACACCGCCTGTCAGAGGCGAGGGAGCCCCTGTCGTGAGGTGTATCGGGAGGGAATCCCTCGGGGGATAGGTTCGGTCCACGGGACTCAGGGGACTGGGCTCAGCCTGACCTCCCGAGCCTGGATCAGCGTTGACCGACCGCTAGCAACCAGTCCATCGCCCCCGGAACCTGGGCAGGAATCGAGATGTGCCCGTCGTCGAACAGTTCCCACAACATCGCACCGGCAATTACGCAGGCAATGATCCGCCCGTGAGCCGCGGGGACCTTTCGGTCGCGCCCGCGTCGCACGACGAGCACGGGACGTCAACTGACTCAAGACCTACTCCCCAGTCGTTGACGAGCGCTACGTCGTCGTCGATCAGTCCGTCGGCTCCCCAGTGTTCGGAACGCGCGACATCCTGAGCCAAACCGATCCAGTCCGTTTGCAGTGCAGCATAATCCGCCTGGATGAATTGTCGGAGTCGAACGACGCGGTATCGGCGTGAGCGCGTCGGTGTGCCCGGCTTCGTCGAGCTGTGAGTAGCCCGCTGCAGTCGGCCATTCCTCGCCACCATTGCGGGGTGTCGGTAAACGGCGCCGGGCTGGCCAATACTGCTGCAGCGTATACAGTGCCGTACAGCAACTAAGCACAACTCAATGCGTGGGGACCTCCTCCCGAGCCACCGAGGGCGGGACAGCGATCGGTGCCGAGATTATGCAGCACATGTTTCGTATCGTGCGCCGCCGATATGGCCATGGCGAGCGACGACTCGTGATGCCACACGATGGCGTGTCACGGACCGAGGCCGCGATGACAAGAACTCGACCTTATAGTCCAAAAAGTCAATAACTGGTAGGTTACCGCTATGGCACGCCCACGAAAGTTCGTCGAAGCGGATGTCATCGCGTCCGCAGGATCTCAGTTCATGGCCACCGGTTACGGCGGCACCACTCTCGACGACCTCGTCAAGGCGACCGGCTTGGGCAAACAAAGCCTGTACAACGCGTTCGGAGGTAAACGAGACCTGTTCCTGAGAGCACTCACCGCCGAGTCCGCCGATGCCGTCGCAGCGGTCGACGAAGCACTGGCCAACGCCGAGTCGACCCCCATCGAGCGGATCCGCGCGCAGATGTTGAAACTCGCAATCGCGTTGAGCAGCGGAGAAGTGGCGGGCTCACTCTTCATCACTGCCAGCATGGAGATGGTGCAACGCGATTCGGGTGTTGCCGATACTGCTCATGCCGCATACGAAGCATTGCAAGAGACGTATCGTCGCTGCCTGATCGATGCGCAGAACTCGGGAGAGGTCGAGTCCGACGCCGATGCCGGAGCGCTGGCCGCCTTCTTCGTCGCGGTGACGCGCGGCATGGAAGTCCTGGGACGCGCTGGCGTCGGAAGGGCCGAGCTCACGAGCATCGCCTTGACGTCTCTACGCGCCCTACCCACAACCGAGAAGGGCTAGTCCCCGACCTGCGCGTGCCTCGTTATTGACCATATGGACCATAACTGTTATTTTGGTCCAGAACGTCAATAATCGAAGAGGAGCAATCATGGGACAGCTGGATTCGCGCACCGCACTGGTGACCGGAGGAACGAGCGGAATCGGGCGGGCCATCGTCACGCGACTTGCCGGCGAGGGCGCACACGTCTTCGTCACCGGCCGCCGACAGACCGAAATCGATGTACTCGTCGACGAACTCGGATCAAGCGTCACCGGCATCCGCGGAGACGTATCCGTTCTCGATGATCTCGATCGGACGTACGCAACGATCGCCGACCATGGCGCAGGGCTCGATATCGTGGTCGCCAATGCAGGCGGCGGCACCTTCTCCACACTGGCCGACCTCCAACCCGAAGACTTCGATCAGACCTTCGGAATCAACGTCAGGGGCACAGTATTCACTGTGCGAAAAGCGCTGCCGCTCTTGAACGCCGATGCTTCGATCGTGATCACGGGCTCCACGTCGGCGGCACGCGCGACCGCATCGTTCGGGGTGTACTCGGCCAGTAAAGCCGCGATCCGACAGTTCGGTCGAGTGTGGGCAGTCGAGTTGGCGGGTCAAGGCATCCGGGTGAACACTGTGACGCCGGGCCCGACGGACACTCCCGGGCTCGCCGGACTGGCCTCCGATCCGGCCGAAGCCCGCGCCCTCCTCGAAAGCGAGGCTCGCCGGGTACCGCTCGGCCGTCTCGGTCAGCCATCGGAGATCGCTGACGCCGTCCTCTTTCTCTCCACACCTCAGGCAAGCTTCATCACGGGCACCGAACTGTTCGTCGACGGCGGCGAGTCACAGGCGTGACCAATGAGGTTGCCCCACAATGGGAGTGACTCGAGCTCCGACCACGGAGGCGACTGCCGCCCAGGTCGGATCACAACCGCCATAACGCACGTGCGTTTGCGAACGAACACAGCCCGAACCTGGCTATCCCACAAAAGCACGTGCGTTTGCTGGCCCGCGGATAGCTGTTATGAATTGCCGTGCAATTCGAATTGGCTGTATTATTCACCAACTGTTGATCGTCGATCGCCACGACCTGAAAGCCGTTGACGTGTGTCGGCGGCATCATCGAGGTTGCGCCGCAAAACTTTGCCACTCGCGTTTCGCGGTATCTGGTCGATGACAATGAAGCGTTTCGGCACTTTGTAGCGTTCGAGGCGCTGCCGGACATGGGCTTTGAGATCATCAGCATCGAGCTCGACATCGGTGGTCAAGACCACGAAAGCCTGAAGGACTTGCCCGAACTCATCGTCGGCGACGCCGAGGACGACAACATCCGTAACCGCCGGATGGGAGGCCACAACCTCTTCCACTTCACCAGGGAAGACATTCTCACCGCCGGAGACGATCATGTCGTCGGAACGTCCTGCCAGAAACAGCCGACCGGCGTCGTCCAGATGACCGATGTCGCCGGTATCGACATGCCGGTCGACTACCAATTTTGCTGCTGTCAAGGAATTCTCGTCCGGCGTGTAGCCACGGTATTCGAGCGGACCGCGCACGAGTATTCTGCCCGTCTGCCCGACAGGTAGGGATGCGCCGTCGTCGGCGGTGATACGAATCGAGACTCCGAGCGCTGCAGTTCCCACGGTGGAGGGAGCGTCGACGAGGTCAGAGACAGTCGCCAGGGACACCACCCCTGCCTCGGTCGAGCCGTACCCGTTGACGAGTATCGGTCCGAACGCATCGTGGAAGCGTCTGACCGTCGTGCCGGTGATCGGAGCAGCACCGGTGACGGCGATCCGTAGCGAGTGCGTCGATGACCCTCCGCGCGCAGCCGAGATACCCAGCAATCGTTGCACCATGGCGGGAACCGCGTAGAGGACTGTGACTCGGTGGCGCACCAGATCCTCCGCGACGACTGCAGGATCGAACCGTCGGTGGCAGACAACGGTAGCTCCGGCAGTTACACCGCCGAGTAGAGCGGCGATGCCGAACCCATGAAAAAACGGTGGACACACCAGGACTACATCGTTGCTACGCATTCCGATCCGAGCACATCCCGTAGCCGCCAATTGTGCAATGCCCCAGGGTTTGATCGAGCGCGGAACACCCTTCGCGAGTCCAGTGGTGCCCGAGGTGAGCAAAGTGAACTTTCCGGTCTTCCACACTCTGCGAGGGTTCGTCGTCGCAGCCGAAGCGATCGTCGAGCCGAGCGAACGACCATCGTGCGCGTCGGATGAGTCGACGCAGATGGCGTGGCCTGCGAATCCACTCGACCTCACCGCGTCGGTGTACTCGTCGTCGTACAAGAGAACATCGGGTGCGTGTCGATCGAGTACAGCGGCTAGCTGGGCGTCGGGCAGCTCCGTGTTGATCGAGATGATTTCGGCGCCGGTTTGCCCGGCAGCCGCGACACCGAGGACGAACCCACGGTGGTTTCGGCAGAGCACAGCAACAGAGTTCGGATGCCCGTCCGTGCCCGTACCGAGGTTGTGAGCGAGTGCGATGCTCTGGCGGTAGAGCTCGGCATAGCAGATCGGACCATCGTCGTCGATGATTGCCGCCCGGTCGGGAAAGCGGGCCGCGGCAATGGCGAACAGTGTCGCCACCGACGCACCGTGCCTCCACACTCCCCGCACGATATGCGCGGCCGCCGAGGGTGACACCGGGGACAACATGCCCGATTTCGCGACGGCGACCGCCGCTCGTTGCCATTCCTGCCGGGCAACGGAGCGCGCTGACTGCCGCGCCGTCACCGGTGATCCGACGTTACGGTGAGCTGCGGCGACGCCTCGTGTTCCTTGGCGACGGCACGCAGATACGCGGCTTCCGAAGCAGGCGTTTCGGAACCACGCTGATCCAGAAACGCCATGGTCTTGCCCAAGGGGGCCTCGAACGCCACGCTCAGTAATCTCATGAGCCGCATACCGCGCGGTGCCAGTGTGCGAGGGCGATGTGTAAGTGCGTAGCCGATGACGCGCGCAGCCTGGGCAGGAGTGTGTCCTGGCGAGCGGGCCACCCATTCGGTCGCGACCATCCTGCTCTTGATATGACCGGCGTAGATACTCGTCACATCGATACCGTCCGCTCCGACCTCGAGCGCGACAGATCTGAGCCAGGTGTCGAAACCCGTTTTGGTCGAAAGATAGAAGCTCCACCGCGGAGCTGCCGAGGCCATCCACAACCCGGCTGTTGCGATGTTGACGATATGGGCCCCACCATTGGCTTTCATCGACGGCAGCAGGGCCAAGGTAAGACGCATCGGCCCCAGAAAATTGACTCCGACCATCGCATCCATGTCGGAACGCCGCGCTGCGCTTCGATACACAGTGCGGCGCAGGGATTTTCCGGCGTTGTGTACGAGGACATCAACGCGACCATGATCGGCCAGCACGCGTTCGGAGAAGCTGTCCACCGCGCACATGTCGCCTAGATCGACCTGATAGGCGTGGGCAAGTCCGCCGGCCGTGACGATCTCGGAGGCCACCTCAGCCAGACGTTCTTCGGAGCGAGCCGCAAGAACCACCGTCGCTCCTGAACCGGCGAGCAACTTGGCCGTCGCCTCACCCTGACCATACGACGCTCCGGTGATCAACACGATCTTTCCCGATACCGATCGGGCCAGCCGCGAATCATCCCGCTCCATCGGTGGCCCCAGCGCACTCAACAATGCACGCGATGCCAGAGATTCTTCGCTCGTCATTCGAACCATCCTCAGATAGTGTTGTTATTCCAAATAACCGTACTATCTGCTTCTGGGCATAGGCAAGGGATGGCAATGGGTAGATTGATGTCCGTGGCATCGAATACTCGTGTGATCGCACAAGCCGAGACGCGGCGGCTGCTGAAGCAGAGCGGCCGAGAGGTCCTGCTGGAGCGGGGGTATGCCGCGGCATCAGTGGCTGCGATTGCCGCGCACGCCGGCGGATTCACCACCGGAGCGCTGTACTCCAACTTCGGAAGCAAGGCCGATCTGACCCTGGAAGTGTTGGGCGACCTTCAAAACGAGGCGAATGCAGCGCTTGGCTCGATCCTGGAGAACGCAGACTCGAACACCACGAGAGTCCGGCTCGTCATGGCCTGGGCGGAGGATGTTCTGCAGTCCGGGTGGCCGCGGCTGGAGTTGGAGTTTGCGCTAGCCCACCGCGACAGTCCCAATACGGTCTCAACCGAAGCGGGCCGCAGCCGTACCGCCGTCGACAACATCGCCAACATGGTCGATCAGGTACTCCCCCAACACATGGCGGTCATGCCTGCACGTCGGATCGCCGAACTGATTCTGGATGTGTGCTTCGGCATCGCTGTCAGGCGCATTGTCGATCCCAGCGTCACCGTCGACCACCTGTTCGATCTGATCAACGAGCTGGTCAGCTACGGAAACTGACATTTCAGCCCGACGAGCGCACGGTACTTCGAGTTGAATGCCCGACTACCAATGGCTACCACTCGCGTTTTCGATCTATGCGCCGATTGCCGTTGCCGCTGCCGCTGCGAGCGACCGACAACCGGTCACGCGACCATCTGCCGGGGTCGAACTCACCTATAAGGCATGGCCGATCCGAGGCCGAGATTTGCGGGTCCTAAGGAAATTCACCGCGGAGGGCGTACGAAGACCTACTTCTGCGTGAGCAAGGCCCAACATTGACATCACCATTGTTCAATGGCACATTATTTGATGTAGTTCGCGGTTCGCCTGCACAATCAGCCGAATCTCGATGGAGCCCGGTGAGACAGTGAGGCGTGGCGTGAAGAAAAGCCCAGGTCAATGGCCCGAGTTCGACAGTTCGACTGACGACTTCAAAAACGTCCTGATCATCGGTGCCGGTATATCCGGCGTCGGCGCGGCCTATCGCCTGCAGGAGATGGCACCCGATCTCAGTTATGCGATTCTCGAAGGTCGCGAGCGCCCCGGTGGCACGTGGGACCTGTTTCGCTACCCGGGTATCCGATCGGACAGTGACATCTTCACCTTCTCGTTCCCCCACACGCCGTGGCAGGGCGACACTCTCCTCGCGCACGGCGAGGACATTCGCCAGTACATCGTCGACACCGTCGAATCCAACGGCATCGACGAGCACACGCACTTCTCCACCTCGGTGACCTCAGCAAACTGGGATTCGTCGACGGACCTGTGGACTGTCGAGACGCTGTCGAACGGCGTGCCGCGGACCTACCGCAGCCGATTCGTGTTCCTGTGCACCGGGTATTACGACTATTCCGGTGGATACACCCCCGACCTACCCGGGATGGACGAGTTCACCGGACAGGTGGTTCATCCCCAGCAGTGGCCCGAGGATCTCGACCACTCCGGCAAGAAGGTAGTGGTGATCGGAAGCGGCGCCACCGCAATCACATTGGTGCCCTCTCTCGCCGCCGAGGCCGCATCGGTCACGATGCTGCAACGCTCGCCGACCTACATCGCCTCACTGCCGATGACCGATCCATTCACCACGCTCACTCAACGGGTCCTGCCGGACTCGGTTGCGCACCGCGCACTGCGATGGCGCAACGCGCTGTTGATGGTCGGTTCGTATCAGCTCTGCCGGCGCGCACCGAAAACAGCGCGCCGGGTGTTCCGGACGATGACGAAAGCTCAACTGCCTCGCGGGTACGACGTCGACAAGCACTTCAACCCGACATACGATCCGTGGGATCAGCGACTGTGTGTCGTCCCCGACGGCGACCTCTTCAAGGCCATTCGATCCGGTCGCGCGACCGTGGTGACCGACAGGATCGACAGACTGACCGCCGACGGCATTCTGCTCGAATCGGGCGACGAGATCGCGGCCGACATCATCGTCACGGCAACCGGATTGAAACTCCAGGCATTCGGCGGCATCGAGCTCTCACTGGACGGGCAGCGCGTCGAAGTGCATGACAAGTTCGTCTACAAGGGCCACATGCTCGAAGACGTACCCAACGTCGCCTGGTCCATCGGATACACGAATGCATCGTGGACACTCAAAGCCGATATGACTGCGCAGGCAGTGGCAAAGCTGCTTCTGCACATGCGCTCACACGGCTACACTCACGCGATTCCCGACCGAGGCGGCAAGCCGGTGCAATCCCGACCGGTAGTGGACCTCGCATCGGGATACGTCACGCGATCCCTCGGCGAGCTTCCGAAATCCGGCACCGAACGGCCGTGGTCGGTCCGACAGAACTACATTCTCGACAGAATCGACGCTCGTTTCGACGATCTCACGGAATCGATGACGTTCGGATGGACTGTGCCGACGAAAGTCGCGGGACCCGAGCGCGCAGACATACGTACCGCGTAGACGAGAAAAGGTTGAATCGCAATGACTTTCGAGATCGACGGACCCGCACTCGCGCACACCATCCGCGGTGAGGGGCCGACCTTGGTGTTGATTCATGGAATCGTCCACCGCCAGCACGCATGGGACAGTGTCATCGAGACACTGGCACGTCATCGGCGAGTGGTGACGGTCGACCTGCCGGGCCACGGCGATTCACCGGAACTCCCCACCGAAGAATTCGACCTCGGTCCATGGATCGTGGCCGAATTGGAGCGATTCCTCGAGCACGTGTCGGTCGACGGCGAGAAGCCGCACGTGGCCGGCAATTCGTTGGGTGGATACTTCGCACTCGAACTTGCTGCCCGCGGGTCGGTTGCCTCGGCCACCGCGCTCTCGCCTGCCGGTTTCTTCCGTGGACACTGGGATCAGACTCGGGCGCTGTTCGTATTTCGTCTACTCAGGGCAGTGTCCCGTGTCATCAGTCCGATCGCGCCGACCGTGATGCGTTCGGTCGTCGGTCGCACCATCGCCAACGGTGTCTTCTATGCCAAACCGTGGCGAGTTCCCGCGGCGACGGCCACCATCGACGCGCTCAGCATCACCACCAACCGCGCTATCGACGCGGCGGGCAACGCCGTGCCGCGCTTCAGCACTCCGGTCGACGAGAACGTTCCCGTCACCGTCGCGTGGGGACGCCGCGACTGGGTGTTGCCGGTGTATCAGGCGCCTTTGGTGCGTCGAACGTTTCCTCAGGCAGAGGTGACGACGTACCCGGGCCTCGGGCACGTCCCGATGTCGGACGATCCGGAGCTGGTTGCGTCGATTCTGTTGAGGGGATCGCGGACCGTCTCTCAATCGGCGTGAGGGCGAACCGAGAACGTGGACGGCCGAAATCATCGTTGGCACGATCACAGAATCGCCCGGCGGCGTCAACTGCTCGACTGCACTCTCGCAGCGATTCGTGAGCACGGGCGCGACGTCGGCATGGACGCCATTGCCTCGGCGAACGGCGTATCCAAAACCATTCTGTACAAGCACTTCGCGGACAAGAAGGGTTTGGCCGACGCAGCGATGGCACGCTACGTCGAGACGGCGCTGGTGCCTCGGATCAACGAGGCAATCTCCGAAGATCTCGACGAGTACCACCTCACTCGCGCAGTCATCTCGGCCTACATCACGACGGTTGCCACCGATCCTGAGATCTACATCTTCGTCCATGCGAACAATGGCGTCGGCGGCGATCAGGACATCATCACCGCGTCGGAAGGACTGATCGCCGAGTTGCTGGCCACCGTCATCGCCGGCAGATTTCGCGTGCTGGAGTTCTCGACGACCGGCTCGACACCCATCGCTTTCGCCATGATCGGTGCCGTTCGGTTGGCGTCACACTGGTGGATCTTCGATCAGACGATGACGGCCGACGAGATCGTCGACTACCTCACCATGATGGTGTGGGGCGGTATCGCGGGCATAGCGCGCGCCGAGGGCTCCCCCGCGACGTTCAAATCCCAGCCTCACTCGTTCGACTCGTCGAGTTCTAGTCCGGAAGCGTGATGTTTCGAGCGAGCGTGGCGGCGGCAACCTCGTTCGGCAATATGTTTCGGAAGAGGAACAGGTCACGGCCCAGTACCCAGTCGGGAGCCAGTGTGGCCGAGTATCTTTCGAAGTAACCCAATTGCTTGCCGAACAACACCAACTCCTCCGGCGTAGCGACGCCCCAGCGTCTGCCGGTCTCGACCAGTGACGCGACCAGCTTGCTCAAGTCCAATCCGGCGGCTCCTCGGCCCAGAATCGGCTCGAACAGCTTTTTCAACTGTAGGCCGATGAGTTTGTCGCCCAATGTAGTTCCTTCGATGACGCCCAGCACGCGTATGCGTCGTGCAGCTTCGGTGTAGTTGCCGTCGAACAGAGACGCCCGAAACATTTCGCGCAGCACGGTGCGCCACTCCTCGGGCAGTTCTCCGACGATTCCGAAGTCCAGGAAACCCACCCTGCCGTCGTCCAGAGCCCACAGATTGCCCGCATGCACATCGCCGTGGAACGGTCCGTGCAGAACAACGGCCTCCAACCAGACCTTCACACCCCGACGGAGCTGCAACTCGGAGTCGATCCCCGCGATATCGTCCGGCGTGATTCGGCCGACCGGAGTTCCGTGAACTCGTTCCATGCAGATCACGCGAGGTCCGCAATGACTCCAGTAGATCTCCGGAACCATCACGCCGGCGTTGTCGCCGAAAACGTGCAGATTGTCGCGAAATCGTTCCTGGCGCAGCCCTTCCGCCGCACTGTTGAGCTCCTGGGCCGTCAAATCGTTGAGATCGCGGACCACGGCCGTCGCATTGGCAATTCTGAAGAACTCGAAGAATCGCTCCAGCAACGAGGCCCCGGTGAAGGCAACCCGCAGATCGACTCGCATGCGGCGTCGGATCTCGGGTCGCTGCACTTTCACTACCGCCTCGCGGCCGTCGGGAAGCACGCAGGCGTGAACCTGCGCCACCGATGCCGCCGAGAGCGGCGTGTCGTCGAACGACACGAACAGCTCCGCGATGCCTGCGCCAAGGTCGCGCTCGACCACGCGGCGAGCCTTGTGCGCCGGGACCGGCGGGACTCCGTCGAGCAGCCGCAGACATGCATCGGCCAGAACCGGGGGAAACACGCCGGGTGACGACGCCATCAGCTGGCCCAATTTGACGAACGTCGGCCCAAGGGCCTCGAAACCCTTCACCACGCCCTCGGCGAGAGCCACCGCGAAGCGACGACGTTTGCCGAGCCACGACGCAGGCCACCGGATCACGGCGATGGCTACGGCCGCGACGAGAACGACGGTGATCCAGGCTGCCCGGCCCAACTCTTCGAGTCCGAAATGTGTCAGGTCGGGATACTCGATCTCGAGGGCTTCAGGAGGCGGGCCGTCCGGATAGGGTCCCGCGGAAAGCGCGTTGCCGGTATTACTGCGAGGCACTGGGATTGGCGACGTCACTGGTCAACCACCTACCGTCTTCCTGCTTTTCGAGAGTCATGACCACCGCGTTCACCGCCTGGCGCGGCTCGGTGACCGTGGCATTCGATGCCGTCTGATCGATGATCACCAACACCTCCACCCGGTCGACAGCCGTCGATTGGGCAGCGATCTCCAGGACCTGCGCCGACGATGTGGCACCGGCGTCGACCAGAGTCGCTCGCAGGTCACTGCTGGTCTCGGTGAACGTATCAGCCAAAGGCCCGGTCGCGCCTGCCAATACGTCGTCGACGTACGTGTCGAACGTAGCGGCACTGTAGGTGAACATGGTGACAGCGAATTCGCGCGCAGTATCGACGGCCTCGGTGCGGGACGTGTCCAACGACCTCCGGTGTTCGAGTTGGTAGGCGAACACTCCGGCGACGGCGATCGCGGCGATCGACACCACCGCGAGAACGGACACCATCTTCGATGGCCGCCGATGTGTGCGGTCCGGGGACCGGGGCGGATCGGCGGACTCTGTCTCGGGCAATTCGGCGGGCTGGTCCGCCTGTGACTTCGTTGTCGGATCGTTCGTACGCGAGTCGGTCGTTGTCAGATCGGTCATGTCGGCTCCTTCGTGGCGAAGACTGGAATAGGGACGGGCAGGTCAGCCGCCTGCCGTGCGCTCTTGCCCGGTTGCCCCGGCCGGCGGACCTCCGGTGTCGTCGCCGGGTGGACGTGGCACGTTCTGGGATCCGCGAACCTGCAACCCCGGCTCGGTGCTGTTGCAGTACATGTACTTCAGTGGCGGTGCCAGTGCAGCGATGGACGGCGACACCGTCGGGTTGAGGTAGTCGCAAGTGGGCCTCGGGTAAGGGTCCGCGACGACGTTGAGCTGGTTGTCGTGACCGGCGAGCCCGAACGCGCCCGCGCCCGCCGACATCGCCGGGAACAGTGCCTCGATCGCGGGGGTGTGCAGGCGAGCGGATCGGGCGATGCGAGCCAGGTTCTTCAGCAGGTCACCGCCTGCGTTGCGGTTCTCGCCGATGACGGCTTTGGTGGAATCGAGACGTGCGGGTGTGTCGTCGAGCAGAGCACGAACCTCGGCGTCCGACGCAGCCAACTGGTCGGCCAACGCAGTGCCACCGATCGAGAGTCGGGTCAGATCGGGTTCGACGTCGCCGACGGTGCGCAGCAGCGTCCGCCCGGTACGAATCAAGGTGACCGTCTCGGGCAGTACGGAGTCCAGGCCGGCGACCAGTGCGCCACCACCATCGATGATCGCCTGCAGCTGCGCGGTGCCGCCCGCCGTTGCGGTATCGAGTTCGTCGATGATCGACGACAGCTGGGAAGGGTCGATTTGGCTCACCAGATCGGTGACGCCCTCGAGCATCGTCGAGAACGGCACCGGGATGGTCGTCCTGTCGCTGTCGACCACATCGCCGTCGACCAGATACGGAGCACCGTCGGAATCGGGACGGAAATCGATGTACTGCTCGCCCGCGGCGGACAACGCTGCCACCACGACGGTGCCGTGGGCGGGGACGAGGGTGCCCGCCGAGATGTTCAGCTGCGCCTCGACACCACTCGAGGTGATCTCGACGGCGGCGACCCGCCCGATTCGTTGCCCGCGCACCGAAACATCTCCGTTCGCCTGCAACCCACCCGATCCGTCGAGCCGCACGGTGACGCGGTAGTCGTTCGCGAGTGGATCGATACGCAGCGCTCCGACGGTGAGGTATGCCGCCCCCATGAGTAGGACGAGCACGAGCGCGGTGTTCGAGACGAGCACCCGATGTTGATTCACCCAGCGGCGCAGAATCATCGGCCTGCCCCGTCGTTCGCGGTGCCGCTCGGAGTCGGCGGTTCGACGGTGGGTTCGGGTGTCAGTCCCTGCCCGGTCACGCGTCCGTAGACGCGGTTCAACGTGTCGAGGAGGCTACCGACGAAGTCCTCGCCGTCCTTCGCCCCCGGCCAGTGGCTCGCCGGATCGTCCAGCGCAGCCAAGCTCAACCAGGACAGTCGAACGTAGATCGCGACCGAGTTGCCCTTGGTATTGGAGGCGAGCTTCGGCGCGAGTTGCTCCAGTTGCTTCATCGCGATGTCGAGGTCGTCCCCGATCGCCGCGACGGACGAGAACGTCTGCTGCGCGCCGATCAGGAGGCTACGTAGCTCCGGACCTGCTTCGCCGGTGAAGGTTCCGAGCTTGTCGGCCATACTTCCTGCTGAGTTGATGAGCTCGGTGATACCTCTACTGTTGTCGGCCAGGGTGCGGGTGAAATCGGGGAGTTGCTGCGCAATCGCGTCGATGGCCGCGGTTCTCTCACCCAGAATCGAACTGAGTTCCTGGGTCCGATCCAGCATCGAGTCGATCTGGTCGGTGCGCTCGTTCAGGCTCGTCACCGTGGCAGTGAGCTCGGTGAGAATGTTCGACGCGTCGGCGCTGCGACCGGTCATCGCGGTGTCCAGTTCCGAGACGATGGTCTGCAGTCTGCTGACACCGCCGCCGTTGACGACGAGCGACGCCGACGCGAGCAGTTCCTCGACACTGGCACCCGCGGAGGTGGACCCGACATCGATGGTCGAATCGGGTTGCAGTCGAGAGGTATCGGAGCTCTCGGTCGGCGACGACAGCGAGACGAAGACGTCACCCAACGGTGTGGCCTGGCGTAGTTCGGCTCTCACATCGACTGGCAGGTCGACTCCGGATCGGATGGCCATCTGCACTCGCGCCGTGTAGTTCTCGGCGTCGATCTCCTGGACCTGGCCGATGTCGACGCCGCCGAGTTTGACCTTCGCCTGCTGCGGAAGGTTCAGGGCATCGGTGAAGACTGCGTCGATGCGATAGGAGTCGGCCCCGACCCCGGGGCTCGGGAGCGGCAGGTCTTCGAGTGTGGTGCTGCAGCCTGCAAGAATCGCTGCAACCGAGAAAGCGGCAATCGGCGTCACCCAGGACCTCATGGCTGACTCAGCCCCAGCAGGGCGGCCGAGATACCGAAGTCCGGTCCGAAGTCGTAGACGCGACCGGTTCGGCAGCCCTCGGACTTCATCTGAATCTGCTCACAGAACTTGTTGACCAATTCGGTATCGAATACCGTTCTGTCGGTGAGAAAGTGCACGCGCAAAGCTTTCGAGACCGGGTCGGTGGCGTTCTCGAGATTTCGGAAGAGAGTCGGTGCGGTATCGATGGTCTCGGAGAGTTCGCGACCGTGATCGGCCAGACCGGACACCGCAGTCTGCAGGTCGGCGAACAGTGCTGGAAACGAGGCTCGGTTCGTCTCGACCAATCCGGAAAGCTGATCGGCGATCTGATCGACCTGGGCGACAGTATCGCCGAGGGCAGCCGACTGGTCACCGGCTTCACCGAACACCTGTGCCATGGAGGAGGAGAAGTCGCGGATCTGGGTGTCGTTCTCCGCGGAAATCCGCGTCAGCTCGCTGACGGAGGTGATCAGAGAAGTCAACGAATCCTGGTTGTCGACCCCGACCGCCAAGGCCGCGGACAGGTCGTCGAGCGTCGACCGAATCTTGGCTCCGTTTCCCGTCAACCCCTCGTTCGTCACGGCCAACAGGTCCGCAATCGGTCGATTGCCGTCGCTGTCGTCGGCGAGAGTGCTCGACAGTCTTGTCACGGCAGCGAGCACTCTGTCGATCTCCACGGGTACATGCGTTTTCGCCAGTGGCACATGGGCACCGTCGACCAGTACCGGCCCGGATCCCGAATACGGCGGGGTCAACTCGACGTGCCGATCGGTCACCACCGACGTCGAGATCGTCGCCACGTCGAGATCGGCAGGCAGCTGCACCGACCCGTCGACCGTCATGGTGATTCTCACGTGCGAGCCCTGCGCCTCGATGCTGTCGACCGTTCCTACCGACATGCCCAACACCGCAACCTCGTTTCCCTCGTAGAGTCCGGCAGCGTTGTCCAGATCGGCGGTGATGGTGATGGTCGAACCGGTAGCGGAGGAGATCGATCGGGGCAGGCCGCAGCCGGCACTCGACACGGAGACTGCGGTCAGGGACACAGCCGCGGCAACGCGAATCCAGGCTCTCATCGGCACCCCTGAACTACCTGGGCGGCGCACAGCCAGTTGTCCGGCAACAATGACCACGGGGTAGCGATGTCGACGTACGGTCCGTTCCCCGAGGCATTGGTCAACTGCCGGACCGTGACGGGCAGACCCTCGTAGACACGGCGCAAGGTGTCGTCGTTGTTGGCCAAACCTCTACTCAATGCTGCCAATTGACCGATCAGAGGATCTATGGCAGCGCGGTTCTCGGTGAACGCGGAGTCGAGCTGGGCAGTGAGGTCGTCGGTGGTGGCGATCAGCTTCGCCACCGTACCTCGCTGCGAGACAATGGCTCCCGCTAGCGCAGCACCTTGATCCAGCATCGACATCAGGGCGGTGCTGTTCTCCGACAGTCGCGCCGTCACCTGGTCAGCGCTTTCGAGAAGTTCGGCTATCTGATCGCCGCGGTCGGCGATCACCTTGGACAGCGCCGAGATACTGTCCAATGCCTGTCCAGTCAGCTCGGGAGTGCCCTCGAGTTGACCGGCGACCGTAGTCAGCGACTCGCGCACCGTCGCCGCGTCGATCTGTTCGATCACCGGTGTACCCGTCTCGATCGCCTTCTGCAGATCGAAGGGAACTGTGCTGTGGGCCAGATCGATCGGGCTGTCGTCCAAGGGTTCGTCCCCTGCCGGCGTGAGCGCGACGTACCGTGATCCCAGGATCGTGGAGAGCTTGATCTCGGCCCTCGTGTCGGAGCCCAACTCCACGGCGTCGTCCACCGCGAGCTCGACCGCCACGTGATCACCCGCCAACGAGAGGGAGTCGACCTCCCCGGCGGATACTCCGGCGATGCGTACGTCGTCCCCCACCCGCAGTCCGGCGGATTGCGCGAAGAGGACCTCGACGGTGCGGTTGCCGATTCCCAGATGCTGATAGCCGATCACCGCGACGAAAAGAAGGACGACGATCACGATAGCGACCATGCCGCGCCAGAAGTCGCGTGACATCGTCGAGGTGATCGACCGAACGCGGGCGAGTAGTGGTCTCATCCGAGACAGACCTCCGACTGTGCAGTGCCGCCGACCTGGCTGAAGACGCCCGGCGGAAAGAGCAGTCCGGCGAAGCTGACGTCGAGATTGCACACGTACATGTTGATGAAGCTGCCGTTCTCCGTGATGCGCGAGAACGATCCGAGCACCGACGGCAACAAACCGATCGACGTACTCAGTTGTTTGCCGTCGCCGTTCACGAGGTCGGTGACCGCACCGAGCTCACCGATGGTGCCGGACAAACTCGGCCGTAGGTCGTCCACCAGGTCCGAAACGGGACCGGCGGTGTCTGCCAAGGTGCGCACCGCGGTGGTCATCGGTTCCGCCTGAGCATTGAGATCGGTCATCAATTTCTGGGTGGACTCGATGATGGACGCCGTCTCGCCACCACGATCGGCAACCTCCGCGAGAACTCCACCCAGGTTGGTCACGATGAGACCGAGGATCTCGTCTTTGTCCGCGAATTGCGCTGCCAACGAGGTGCTTTGAACGATCAGGGCGCTGATCGAGACTCCGTCTCCCTGCAAGGTTGCCACGATGGACTCGGACAGGGAATTGACCTGCTGAGGATCGAGCACGCTGAACAGCGGTTGAAAGCCGTTGAGCAGAGCCGAGACATCGAACGACGGCTCGGTGTGATCGGTACCGATAGTGGTTCCGGGCCGAACCGAACCGGTCGCCCCTCCGGTGGTGTCGAGAGCGAGGTATCGCTGGCCGATCAAATTTTGGTATTTGATCGAGATCAACGTGTTCTCGTACACGGTCTGCCCGCGCTCGAGGACGAAGCGCGCTCGTGCCGTGTTGCCGTCGAGCGATACATCCTCCACCTTTCCCACGCGGACGCCCGCAATCCGGACGTCGTCGCCACTCTGCAGCCCCGACGCATCCTCGAAAAGGGCGGAATACGTGTCGGTGTCGCCCGCGACGGATCGACCGAGAGTGGTCCAGATGAGCGTGGTCACCGCAATTGCGAGGACCATGAAGATGCTGAATCCGATGAGCGGTCCGCGAGTCGACTTCATCGCTCACCGGTCTGATCTGCGTTGTCGATCGCGATGGTCTGCCCACGCAGCAGTGGGCCGAGCAGAATGACCGAAGTGGCGTCGGCCGGTCTGCCGAGAACCTCCCCGATCGCGGCTTTTTCCTCGGCACTGCCGACGGATCCGACGTTTCCCGGCGAGTACGAGATGCCCTCGGCCGAAGCGCCGCCGACTGCGACGTTGCCCCCGGTCTGCGACGGCGGGGCGGTGTTGCAGCTGGCCCCGGCCATGTCGCCGTAGCGGGGGCAGTCTTCCCTCGAGTACGGGGTGAAGGGGGTGGCGGTGATGTCGATCGACCAGATCAGTCGGCCGTTGGGTCCGGTGAAAGCGCGGTTGAAGCCTTCCAACGTCTGCCCGAACGCTCGCACACCGGCGGGCAGGTCGTCGCCGTTGACGGCCAGTGCGCCCATCACGGGGTCCAGGTCGTGCACCAACGCGATGCCACCGGCCAGATTGGGAGCCAGTGCCGCGTCGAGACTGGTCGTGGCTCCGGCCGCGCTCGTCAGAAATTCCGTCAGCTGAGTACGTTTCTCCACGATGGTCGCAGCGGGAGTCAACGATTTTTCCAAGGTGTCCAACAACTGCGGTGCCGTTCTGCTCAGGCTGCTGATCGAGGTGTCCAGCAGATCGAGATCATTGGTCGAATCAGGTATTTCGGCCCGGAGCGTCGTGAGGTAGTTACTGGCGATCGAGATGGTGCTACCGATCGAATCGCCGCGGCCGTCGAGAGCATCGGCGAGCGTGGCCAATACCGCACTCGACTTCTCGGGATCGATCTCGGTCAGCACGTTTCGCAGACTCGTCATCGCGGTCTGCAGCTCCAGAGTTTCTCGTGAGGTGTCACCCGGGATGGTTGCGCCCGCCTCGATACTGTTACCCGATCCGGCATCGACCAACTCGATCGAGGAGACTGCAAATATGTTGCTGGGCACCACCCGCGCGGTAACAGTATCCGGGATCGTCTCGGCTCGTGCAGGATTCAGTCGAATCGCCACCGTGCTCGCGCCTGTCGGATCGCTGGTCACTTCGGCCACCGCACCGACCAGAACTCCGCGGAACTTGACGTCGGCATTCTGCGGCAGGCCGTCTCCGAGCGAGGGCATCGCCGCGACGACATCGACGGTGTTGCGCCAGAGTCCGGTGTATCGCGCCAGCAGAGTACCCGCGACGGCAATGATCACCAGGAACACGCACAGACCCCGGATGACGAGCGTGGACATCGATGGTCCACGTCCTCCCACGTCGAACATGGGCGCCCTATCCCGAGATCCTGATGCCGGGATCGGATCCCCACATCGCAAGGGTCATCAAGGTATTGACGAAGATGACGACGATGATGCTCGTACGAATGGCTTTGCCTGCCGCCACACCGACCCCCTCCGGACCGCCGGACGCGTAGTAGCCGTAGTAGCACTGGATGATCGTCGTGAGAAGAACGAAGACAACGGCTTTGGTCACCGAATACAGGACGTCCGAGGCGGAGAGGAACGAATGAAAGTAGTGCAGGTAGGTGCCGGCGGACTGGCCGCTCTGCACACCGACGACGACCTGCGCCGTCAGGTAGCTCGCGCTCAGCCCGAGGACGTAGAGCGGGAGAATCGCGATCACGGCGGCCATCATGCGGGTACTGACGAGATAGGCCAAAGGGTCGATCGCGAGTGACTCGAGCGCATCGATCTCCTCGCCGATCCGCATCGAACCCAGTTGGGCGGTGAATCGACAGCCTGCCTGGGCGGCAAATCCGATAGCGGCGATCAGGGGTGCCAATTCACGGGTGGTACCGAAGGCGGACACTGCCCCGGTCAACGGACCCATGCCCAGCAGGTTCAGTGCGGTGTACCCCTCGATACCCACGGTGGCTCCGGCGAAGGCACCGAGGAGAACGATGACACCGATGGTCCCGCCGCCGACGACCAGCGCGCCGTTTCCCCAGCTCACGTCCGACAGAAGGCGCCACAGCTCGGGTCGGTAGCGACGCACGGTGTACGGCATCGATCCCACGGATCGGCTGAGGAAAGTTGCCTGATGTCCCAAGGTGGCGAGGCCGCGGCCCGGAGACGCGACCACGCCGGTGGCTGCGGAAACGAAGGGGCGCAGTAGCGGCGGTGTGTATCGAGTGGCCATGTCAGATCAACCGAGCCGGGAACACGATGGTGTAGAGCTGGGTGAACAGTACGTTGACCGCGAAGAGAAGGATCACCGAACTGACCACGGCCGCGTTGACCGAATTGGCCACACCGCCCGGTCCGCCTCTGGTGGTCAATCCCTTGTCGCAGGCAACGATTGCGACGATCGCGCCGAAAACGACGGATTTGACGAGAGCCAGGACCAGATCGCCGATGGTGGCGAAGGCCGCGAATGTGCCCAGATAGCTACCTGGTGTACCGGACTGGACGAATACGTTGAACATGTATCCGGTGATGAATCCGACGAAGCAGACACTGCCGCACAGCAACACACTGACCAACATCGCTGCTGCCAAGCGTGGCACGACCAGCCGTTGCAGCGGCGAGATGGCCATGACCTCCATCGCGTCGATTTCGTCTCTGATCGTGCGAGAACCCAGGTCCGCACACACCGCCGACCCCACCGCCCCGGCCATGAGCAGTGCCGTCACCAGAGGCGCTCCCTGACGAATGATTCCGAGACCGTTCGCGGCCCCGGCGAAGGACGTTGCACCGACTTGACCGGCAATGGCACCGACCTGGACCGAGACGATGACGCCGAAGGGAATTGCGACCAGCAGGGTCGGAATGACGGACGTGCTTGCCATGAAGGCACATTGGCGGATGAATTCGGAGAAGGGGAACGTTCGGTGGACGACATCCGAGGTCAGTGATCTACCGGCCCGAACGCCCATCGCCATCTGGCGACCGAACGTGGAGATTGCCACAGCGGGGTGTTGCCGGAGGTAGTTCGAGGCCGTGCGGCCCATCGCGTTGGGCATCAGCGGTCGAACACCGCGCGAATCGGCTGGGAGTCAGGCACGGACTGACACGCCAATCGGACTCCCTGTTTCATCTCGTGCTCGTCGAGCGTCTCGTTCGCCAGCATCGTCACCGATCCGCCGGTGAGCGTGTAGGCGCATCCGCCGCAGTTTCCTTCGCGGCACACGTACGGCGGATCCAGGCCGAGTTCGAGGAGGCGGTCGAGAAGCTTCGTGTTCGCATTCCAGTCGAACTCGGTCGATATCCCGTCGATCTCGACCTCGGCCGTAACGGAATTCGCATCCGGTTCTGCGGAGGTTGTCGTGTTTTCGGGCCGAAACGGATTCGCGTCGAACGAGGAGAACACCTCGCGGTGAGTTCGGCGGACTATCGCACCGGTGCCGCCGAGCCATTCCTCGGAGACATTCATGTATTGCGCGGGACCGCAGAGAAATGCTTCGCATTCGGCCGGAATCTTCATCTCCGCCGAGGCCAGCCCAGCGGCGGTCGGTAGTCCCGACTCGGAGGCGTACCAGTGGTGGATCGCGAGTCGATCCGGAAAGCGTGACTGGAGTTCGTTCAGTTGCTCGGCGAAGATCACCGAGTCGCGTTTCTGATTGGCGTAGACGAGAGTGATTCGATTCTCGTGGCGAAACAGGGCCGTCTTGATGATCGACATCATCGGTGTGATGCCGCTTCCTGCAGCCACGAGTACGAAATCGACGTCCCAGCTCTCCGGCCCGAACATGCCCGACGGCTTCAGTGCCCTCAATCGCATCCCGCGCACAGCATTGTCGTGCAACCATGTCGACGCGAGGCCACCCTCGAGGCGTTTCACGGTAACCGTCAGGAGTGGGTCGCGTATCGGTGAGCTCGAGAAGGAATAGCAGCGCGCTACCGAGCCACCGTCGGTGCAGGGGATCTCCAACGTGAGAAACTGCCCGGGCTCGTAACGAAAGTTGACCTCCCGGTGCTCGGGGACCGCGAAGCCGAGAGAAATCGCATCCTCGGTTTCGTCGGTCACCTCGGCGATCTCCAACTCGAAGATCCTGTCCTCGGCAACGACAGCAGACGTATCGAGGTCTGCTGGTGGTGCGCTCCTGAACATCGTCACGTGCTCCCTCCCTCGGGCTCCCCATGTGTTGCCCGTCACTGTTGCACAGTTCGCCACTAATTAATAGGCCATTGACAAATGGCGGATAGCGGGTGAGGGTGACGAGGTGACTTCGACCACGACTGACGCTCACCTGCCGCGGGGCGCATTCCACAAAGGCTCCTGGCGAACTCGGCTGGCCGCGTTGATGACTCGGCTGACTCTCCGGCCGGTGACGAATCTCCTCCCGACATCCCGGGGCGGGATCGAATTCTCCCGACGCCTCGTCGCTACCTCGATGAACCTCTTCGGACCCGTTCCGAAGGGAACGTCGGTGGACCTCGTGTCCGACGGCCCGGTTCGCGGCGAGTGGGTGCGGGCTCCCGGCCTTCGCCCGGGACCCCGCGTGATTCTCTACATCCACGGCAGTGCGTACGTCATCTGCTCGGCACGAACGCATCGCGGCCTGACCGCACGCTTGTCCAGGTCCACGGGCCTGCCGGTGTTCACGGTGGACTACCGCCTCGCCCCGGAGCACCCGTTTCCCGCCGCAGCCGACGACCTCGAAGCCGCGTACCGGTGGCTCCTCGGACTGGGGTACTCCGCGAGGAACATCGTCATCGCCGGAGACTCGGCCGGCGGCCACCTGGCAGCCGACCTGCTCATCGAGAACGATCGAACCGGGACGCCGCAACCGGGAGCAATGGTGCTGTTCTCACCGCTGATCGATCTCGACTTCGAACTGTCGGCGCGGACCGAACGCACGCGGAAGGATCCGATGATCTCGGCGTCGGCAGCGCGCAAACTGGTGGCTCTGTACACCGACGGCCAGGACGCCGATCTCCCGCGCCTGAGGCTCGATCTCGCACTCGTACGGGAGCTACCGTCCACCTTGATTCAGGTGGGCGGCACCGAGATGCTTCGCGGCGACGCTCGTCACCTGCACGCAATGCTCGAGGCGGCCGGGGGTCGAAGCGAACTCGAGATCTGGCCCGATCAGATGCACGTCTTCCAAGCCCTACCCCGCCTGATACCCGAGGCCGCGGATGCTCTCGCGCGCGCTTCGGAATTCATCACCGATGCACTCGATACCACTGACGTTCAGCATGATTCGAAGGAACAGGTAACTCGATGAGAAGCAAGGCCGAAAAACCCTCGTACGGGTCGAGGGCGGTGGTGACCGGTGCGGGCAGCGGCATCGGGCGCGCTTTCGCACTCGAACTGGCGCGGCGCGGTGGCGTCGTCATGTGCGCGGATATCTCGCTGCCGCGGTCGCAGGAAACGGTCGCGATGGTGCACGCTCTCGGCGGCACCGGATACGCCGTCGAATGTGATGTGTCGATACGCGAGAACGTCGAGGAACTGGCGCTTCGTGCCGGAATCGAATTCGACGGACCCACCACGGTGCTCGTCAACAACGCCGGCGTCGGAATCGGTGGGAAGCCTGTCGGAGACATCGGTTTCGAGGACTGGAACTGGGCATTGGGCATCAACCTGTGGGGCGTGATCCACGGCTGTGAGGTGTTCACTCCGACGCTCCGGGCTGCGGGCGAAGGCGGAATAATCAACGTCGCATCCGCCGCGGGGTTCGCCGCGGCGCCGCTGATGGGTCCGTACAACGTCGGCAAAGCGGCGGTGATGTCGCTGTCCGAAACGATGGCCGCGGAGCTGTCGGGTACCGGTGTGCGCGTATCGGTCCTGTGTCCCACGTTCGTCAAGACCAACGTTGCCGTCGACGGCCGAATCACCGCTGGTTCGTCCCGGCTTGCCGAATTCGCGATGCGCTGGACCGGACGATCACCCGACAAGATCGCCACCCGAACGCTCGATGCCTTCGATCGGGGCCGGCTCTATGTCGTGCCCCAGTTCGATGCCAAAGCGGTATGGCGGTTCAAGAGACTGATGCCCGCTGCCTACGTGCGCTTCCTCGGTCTGCTCAATCGCATGATGCCCGCCGAGCAGGAGCCGGCGACGAGCGATTCCCTTACATCTACAACCACAGGAGCCTGACATGGCAATGGATTTCGAAGACATGTTGACGAAGATCAAGGATCGTCAGTGGGCGTTGGCGGACATCGATTGGGACGGTCCGGGAGCCGACACGATCAGCCCCGAACTACACGCCAAGCTCAAGCCCTTCATGTCCGATCTGATGTGGATCGAGAACGTCGGAGCTCGGGGCTTCGCGGCGATGGCGCTGAAGGCACCGAACGACACGCTGGCCGAGATCTATCGCTACTTCCACGCCGAAGAACAGAAGCATGCCAACGCCGAGCTCGCCCTCATGCGACGGTGGGGAATGCTCGACGGCGACCAGATGCCCGAGCCGAACATCAACGTCAAACTCGTCATCGACTGGCTCGACAAGCACTCCGACGGATTGTCCCTTGCCGTACTGGGAACCGTCATTCCCATGCTGGAGGTCGCGCTGGACGGTGCGCTGGTCAAGTTCATCATGGACGAGATCGACGACCCGGTCTGCCAGGCAGTGTTCAAGAAGATCAACGCCGACGAATCACGCCATCTGGCTGTCGATTTCGCCGTGATCGAACTGCTGGGGCATTCGCGCATGCGCAAGATCCTCGTCGACACCGTCGGTGCGTGGATGAACCCAGCCCTCATCGTGGGCACGCTGCGATACATACCGCTGCTGAACAAGATGCGCGACAACATCGTCGAGATGGGTGTCGACGAAGAGCGGCTGTACACCGCCATGAAGCGATTCCGCAGCGTCGGGCAGCGGAGCCCGGAGGCGCTGCGCGTTCCGATGTACCGCATCGTGCAATGGCACGGCAGCATCGTGATCAATCGCAAGCACCCGTACCACCTGCTGGCCGACGGCCTGGTGAAGTTGACTCGTCGATACCCGAGCAAGACTCTCAATTCCGAGCCGACCTGGGCCAAGGAACTGACCTACGAGCCCGTCGCGTGAGCGAATTCGACAAGCGGCCCGGCGTGCTCGATGCAGTGATCATCGGAGCAGGATTCGCCGGTATCGGCACTGCGATCCGATTGCGCAACAGCGGAATCGAAAACTTCGTCATTCTCGAACGCGGTGACGCCGTCGGGGGAACCTGGCGCGACAACACCTATCCGGGCGCGGCCTGCGACATCCCGTCCCGGTTGTACTCCTACAGTTTCGCGCCCAATCCGAATTGGTCGCACACCTACTCCGGCAGCGGCGAGATTCTCGAGTACATCCACACGATGGTCCGAGAGTTCGACATCCAATCGCGGATTCGATTCGGACACGAGGTCGTCGACATCATCTGGAACGAAGCATCCGGGCATTGGGTCCTCAGTGTCGAGGGTCGGACGGATGTTCGGGCCCGCACCGTGGTGATGGCATCGGGACCACTCGCCAATGCGAGCCTGCCGAAGATCCGCGGCATCGACACCTACGAGGGGCACAAGATCCACAGTGCTCGCTGGGATCACGATTACGACTTCGAGGGCAAGAAGATCGCGGTCGTCGGAACCGGAGCGAGCTCCGTGCAGATCGTTCCGGAGCTGGTCAAGATCGCCGAAACGGTCAAGGTATTCCAACGCACCCCGGGGTGGACTCTGCCCAGAGTGAATCGAAAGACGCAGAGCGGCACCAAACGTCGCTACGCTCGTCACCCGCACACTCAGACCCTGGCGCGTTCGCTGTGGTTCTGGGGCCACGAGTCCGTTGCCCTCGGTGTCGTCTGGAAGACGCCGTTGACCCGCATCGTCGAACTGGCCGGTCGCGTGCATCTACGGCGTCAGGTTCGTGATCCCTGGTTACGGCGTCAGCTGACACCCCGGTTCCGAGCAGGTTGCAAGCGACTGTTGATGACCAGCGATTACTACCCGGCCTTGCAGAAGCCGAATTGCACGCTGGTGACCTGGCCGATCGCGACGCTCTCGCCCGAAGGAATTCGGACCGTGGAAGGCGTCGAGCATCAGTTCGATGCCATCGTGTTCGCCACCGGATTCGACGTCTCCAACACCGGGACTCCCATTCCGATCACCGGGCGGGACGGCCGGATACTGGCCGACGAATGGAGTGCCGGGGCCAAGGCATACAAGAGTATTGCCGTATCGGGCTACCCGAACATGTACTTCACCTTCGGCCCGAACTCAGGGCCGGGACACAGCTCGGCATTGGTGTACATGGAGGCTCAGATCGACTACATCACCGAGGCCATCTCGCTGGTGCTCGACGGGGATCTTCACAGTGCCGATGTTCGCCAAGATGTTCAGGATGCCTACAACGAGGAGATGCAGCGCAAACTGGCGAAGACGACCTGGAATTCCGGTTGCAGCAGCTGGTATCTCACCGAAGACGGCTTCAACGCCACCATGTTCCCGGGTTTCGCCACCCAGTACGTCAACCAACTCAGCCGCGTCGAGCAGGTCGACTACACCATTGTTCCGCGCCGCACAGCGCTGCCGCGGGAACCCGCCCGCGCCTGACACTCACGAAAGAAGAGACCATGGGTTTCCTTCCGAAGAACCCGGCCGACCTCATCGGCCGGGCCGACAAGGCCCTCGGCAACGTCGACGTCGTGCTGGGGCGCGTCGATGGAACTCTCGACGAGGTGGCGGTGACGCTGGCCAAGGTGCAGGAGGTGCTCGCCCAGCTCGACGCCAAACTGGACGCGCTCGATCTCGTCGGGACCCTCGCACTGCAAGTGAACGCATTGCACGAGAACATGCTTTCCGTGCCATGAAGTTCGGATCCGCCTCTACTGTCCGCCGCATGCTCGCCGTATATCCTGTGGGTCGACGCGCGGTGAAGGTAGGGAGATCGGTGGAGTATCGAATCGACGACTTGGCTCGAGAGGCCAAGACGACCACACGCAACGTGCGGGCGTACCAGGAACGCGGGCTACTTCCACCGCCCACCCTCCGAGGTCGAGTCGGCATCTACGACGACGATCACCTGACTCGACTCAAGGTGATCGACGCGCTGCTCCAACGGGGATTCACCTCGGCGCACATCACCGATTTCCTCTCGGGCTGGGAGCAGGGCAAAGATCTGGAGGAGATCCTCGGGCTCCAAGAAATCGTGACCCGAAAGTGGTCGACGGAAGAGACCACCATCGTTCCGGTCGAACTGGTCGCCGAGTTCCTCGGTGCCGACAGCGAGCACATCGTTGCCCGACTGACCGAAGCGAATTTGATCAGGATCGACGGAGATCAGTGCGAGATCCTCGACCCAACACTTCTCGAAGTCTTCGCGGATCTGAGCCAGTACGGCTTCACCGTCGAGCAATTGCTCGATCAGCACGAGCTGACCGCCTCGAAGATGAACGACGTTGCCGAGTCGATGGTGGGGAGCGTGACAGACCATCTGGTGGCGAAACACGGTCCGGGTTGGCTGCCGGGGTCGGGCGAGGTCGCCGAGACCACCGAGATGTTCGAGAAGATGCGCAGCCTGGCGATGAAATCGGCGCAGGCAGAACTTGCCCGGGCCCTCGACCGCGTGCAGGAAAAGGCACTGGACGACTATCTGTCGCAGACGCTGTCCAGGCAGAGCGAGTGACGTCGACCGAAAACGTCACTGGCGCCGAACTTTCGAATCAACCGAAACCTCCGCGGTTGTTCGATGCCCTAGTCGAGGGCCACACGTCACGGGTCGCGTTTCACCAACTGGTCAAGCTCGGGGACCGGCCGCCGGCACAGGACGTCGGCTTCGGATTCCGGTACGCCGAGCACGCGAAGAAGGTCTAGCGCTACCCGATCCACAGCCGCCACGTCGTCACGATCAGGATTCTGCAGGAGAAGCTGCCCCAGCCCGAGTAGCGAGCCGGTGACCATCGCAAGGGCGAGATCAGGATCATCGACCGTGAATCTCCCTGCGTCCACTCCCGCACGAATATCTCGCAGGGCCCTCGGCGCCAGGCCCCGGTCGGAAGCCATCAGACCTGTCCACGAATTGACGAGAACCCGGGACATCTCGGGCTGTAGCCGGAACAGTCTGCCTGTCAGCCGAAACGATTGTGCAAACATCTCGGCTGGGTCGTCGAGGCCTGCTGTCAGTATGTCGAGATAGCTGCCCAGCGCCTCGAGCGCGTTGTCGACAGCGGCGGCGAACAGTTGCTCTTTGCTCTCGAAGTGGTTGTAGAACGAACCCATCCCCACATCGGCGGCCTGGGTTATCTCCGACACCGGGACGTTCGGATTGCCGGCGGCGATCAGGCTTTGGGCAGCGCCGATGAGCGCCGACCGCGTGCGCGCTTTGCGTCGCTCGAGCCGATTTATCGGTGCATTCATGCCTGTTCTGCTCCCTCGATGCCCAACCGAACACCCACCTTAACCCAGGTCGTCACAACTGATGATTTCGACAGAACCCTTGACTGAGATATATCTCATGAGTGACGATATCCTCAACAGTAAGGAGTTCGGATGCTCGATCGCCGCTCGGTTGCCCGTTCGCACGTCGATGGACACAAAGACATGCATGCAGATCGAGGTGCCCTCCACGGTGAGCACCCCGGCCGCGCCAGGAATCCGGTCATCAAAGTCCGCGACATCGCGTGGTTGGAATTCCAGAAGCCCGATCTGGCGAAGGCTCAAACCTTTGCCGAGGCATTCGGATTCGCGGTTACGCTCCGAACCGACGATGAATTGCACCTCCGAGGCACGGGCGCAGACGGTCCGTGTGTCCTTATCAGTAAAGGAGCACGCACAAGATTTGTCGGTGCAGCGTTCCTGGCCGAGAACGATGCCGACATCCTTCGACTTGCCGACGCCAGCGGCACCACCGCGAAGCGATTGCCGGAGAGCATCGGCGGGCTCGGTGTCACGGTCCACGACCCGGGTGGCCTGCCCATCAGAGTTGTGGCCGACCTGAATCCCGTTCCCGAACTGCCCGGTCAAACTGCCCACACCTTCAACTTCGGTGAACCCGACACACGCATCAACGCGCCACAGCGTCCACCGCGCGAACCCGCGCGCGTGCAGCGTCTGGGACACCTCGTACTACAGCGCACCCGATATCTGGAGAATCTCGACTGGTACCTCGAGAATCTGGGCCTCGTCGTCAGCGATTTCCTGTACTACGACGGCCAGCGCCAACGTGGGCCGGTCATGAGTTTTCTGCGATGCGACTGCGGCGACACCCCCACCGATCACCACAGCCTCGCCATGACCCTCGGTCCGTCCGATCGATATGTGCACTCGGCTTACCAAGTCTGCGACCTCGACGCCATCGCCGCCGGAAGCGAATTTCTCACGGCGCGCGGATACAACCATTCGTGGGGGATCGGCCGCCACATCGAGGGCAGTCAGATATTCGACTACTGGCGCGATCCCGACGGCTTTCTCGTCGAGCACTTCAGTGACGGCGACATGTTCGATGCAAGCATCACTCCCGGTTGGGCACCGATGACGGCGTCAGGTCTGGCGCAGTGGGGTCCACCGGCAACCAAGGACTTCCTCGGCATCTCGCCGGGGCGGCAGTCCATCCGCGAACTACGTTCCATCGTTTCCGCGCTCCGCAGCGACAACGAATTCGACTCCGAACGCCTCCGTGGCCTCTTGAAAGTAGCTACCTCATGAGCATTTCCGTCCTGCGCACCGTCGACGCCTGGTGGGTACAACAGCCTTCCGGTGCTGCAAGAATCGAGACCACGGCTGAGACCACCGCCCAACTGCTTGCCGACCGCGCCGCCGTGGACGCCGCAGCAGCGAGCGAGCCAACAGTTCCGGTGGAATCACTGGACCTGGTCTCCCCCGTCACCGCGCCTTGTCGAGTCGTCGCGCAGATGACCAACTACGCCTCCCATGTGAAGGATTCGGGAATGAACCCCGAGACCGTCCCGCTCGCCTTCTTCAGGAAGGCGTCCGGCTCGATCAGCGGACCGACCGATGACATCGTCAGGCCCTCGCACGTCGCCCTGCTCGACTACGAAATCGAAATCGGGGTGGTTTTCGGAAAGCCGATTCCGGTGGGCACAACGATCGACTACGCCGAAATCGCCGACTACGTCGCAGCGCTCGTCATTGCGAACGATGTCTCCGCGCGCGATGTGCAACTACCGAAAACGCAGTTCTACGAGGCGAAGTCGTACCCCACCTTCACCCCGATCGGACCGAAGTTGGTGATACTCGAACAGGGTGAATTCACGAAGTTCGAGAACCTACGACTGATCCTGCGCGTGAACGGACAAGTGCGGCAGAACAGTACGGTCGCCGACATGATCTACTCACCGGTTCAAGCGCTACGCACACTCAACGCTTTCCAGCGCCTCGACCCAGGCGATATCCTGCTCACCGGAACCCCCGGAGGCACCGCACTCACAGCACCGGCCAAACCGATCGAACTCATCGGAGCACTCCTGCCGCCTGCCCTCAAGTGGAAGATATTCTTCAAGAAGCAGGCATCGAACCCCCGCTACCTCCGCGAGGGCGACATCGTCGAACTGACCATCGCCACCGACGACGGCCTACTCGATCTCGGCGTCCAACGGACCTCGGTCAGGTATCAACGATGAACATCCGTTCCACGGATGTACGCATCGATCCCGCTCCGTCGTCGACGGTCGAGCACCACAGCGTCGTCATTGTCGGTACCGGGCCGACAGGAATGACCGCGGCGTCGCTTCTCGGGCAATACGGGGTGGATTGTCTGGTGCTCGACAGGTGGGAAGATCCATTTCCGCAACCCCGCGCCGTGCACCTCGACGACGAGATCCACCGTATATTGGGAGATCTGGGCCTGACGCAAGAGTTTCGAGCGATCTCCCGCCCGGGCCGCGGTCTCCGCTTGATCAGCCGCGATATGTCCACCCTTGCCGAGTTCGGTCGCGATCCACGCGAGATGCCCCATGGCTTTCCCTGCGCCAACATGTTCGATCAACCTCATCTCGAGGCACTACTTCGAGAGCGGATGAACCGGTGCGACACCGTCATCTTCCGCGGCAGCTGCGAGGTCGTCGACGTCGCGAACATCCAGAATCACGTACGAGTCGACTACACGGACAGAGAACGCGGCGCCACACGATCGGTCACCGCCGACTACGTGCTCGGGTGCGATGGCGCCAACAGCACCGTCCGTGCGGCGATGGGATCGTCGATGCACGAACTGGGGTTCGAGCAACGGTGGTTGGTGATCGACATCGCCACTACTGCGGACCTGCACCAGTGGGACGGTGTGCACCAGCTCTGTGACACCGCCCGAGCCGGGACGTATATGAGAATCGGAGAAACCCGCTATCGCTGGGAGTTCCGGCTACTCGAACACGAATCGGCCTCCGACTACAGCACTCTCGAAGCGATTCGGCCACTGATCGCGCCCTGGATTGCCGCCGCCCCCTCGGCTGACCTCGAACTCATCAGGTCGACGGAATACACCTTCCGCGCACAGGTAGTCGATCGTTGGCGTGAGCGTCGCATACTTCTGCTCGGAGACGCAGCCCACCTCACTCCCCCGTTCATCGGTCAAGGCTTGGGAGCCGGACTACGGGATGCGAAGAACCTCGTCTGGAAACTCGTCGCCGTACAGCGCGGAGTCCAGCCCGAGAGCGCACTCGATACTTACGAACAGGAGAGAAAACCTCACGTCACAGGGTTGATCTCACTCGCGATCACAGTGGGCTGGGCAATGACCGGTGGCGGATCTGCCGGCGATTTCGCCCGAAAGCGATTGGTGCCTCGGCTCGTTCGAGTACCGCTCCTGAACACCAGGATGACCGACAGTGCAACACCGCGCCTACCTGAATCTGCGTTGATTCGGCGCCGCCGCGCCGCGCGTCGAGATCACGCCGGCTCGCTCTGCCCGAATACCTTCGTGCAAGGGGGGATACGACTCGACGATGTTGCGCCTGATCGCACACTGTTCGTGACCATCACCCCTCCCAGCCCCGGGCAACGCCGTGAGATCACTCGCCGCGGCGCCGTCGTGGTCGAGGTGCCCCGTACATCCGAGCTGGGTTCATGGCTAGCGCACGGTCGTGCGATTGCGGCGATCGTCAGACCGGACCGAACCGTGATGGCTGCAAGCAGGTCGGTGTCCTCGCTGTACACCCTGGTTCCGAACACCGTTCCTCCGCACCTGTCCGCTCGTCCAGTCAGGAAATCGAATGGCGATTAACACGGCAATCCCGCAGTACCGACACGACATCTACTCCACCGACGCAATACTGGACCCCTATCCGCACTACGCCGAGCTTCGTGCCCTCGGCCCCGCCGTGTGGCTACCCCGTCACCGTGCCTACGCAATTTCGCGATACGCAGACTGCAAAGCTGTACTCCTGGACGACGAAACATTCATCTCCGGCGACGGTGTTGCGCTCAATCCGATCGCGAACCGAATCGGACGTGGTACCACGCTCAGCAGCGACGGCGACGAACACGCGAACAAACGATCGATCATCGCGCACCGGTTGACGCCGAGAGCACTGCGGTCGATGACCGACACCGTCGAACGCCTTGCCGAACAGGTCGTCGAGTCCGCGATGACCAAGCCCCTCGTCGATGGCGTCGGGGATCTCGCATCCGCACTTCCGTTGTCGGTGGTACCCGATTTGGTGGGATGGCCCGTCGAGGGCCGTGACGACCTACTACGCTGGGCTGGAGCGACATTCGACTCGCTCGGCCCGATCAACAAGCATTCCATCGGCGCCACCAAAGCGGCCGTCGAAATGCTGGCATTCTCACGCCGGGTAGTACGCGACAGAACAGTCCTCGACGGCAGCATGGGACATGACATCCTCGCCGCCGCAGACGAAGGAAGGATCGAGATCTCGCAGTGTCCGGCATTGATGGTCGACTACCTGGCGCCGTCGTTGGACACAACGATCGGCGCGATCTCGAGCGCCCTGTATTTGTTCGCGCAACATCCGGATCAGTGGCAGGCTTTGCGCAAAAACCTCGATCTGATTCCCAACGCCATCAACGAAGTGGTTCGAATCCAATCCCCGTTGCGGGCCTTCTCCCGTAGGACCAGTCGCGAAACCGTCATCGCCGGCACTGCTATTCCTGCCCGGGCACGCGTACTGGTGCTCTACGCATCGGCCAACCGGGATCATCGCGAATGGCATGACCCCGACACGTTCGACATCACCCGCGACGCCGCCCGGCAGCTGGGTTTCGGATCAGGCACCCACGGCTGCGCCGGACAGGGCTTGGCCCGGCTGGAGACTCGCGCGATATTGCGCGCCCTTGCCCGACGTGTCGAGCGCATCGAATCGGCGGGAACCCCGAAGTGGTCCGTCAACAACATCATCCATCGCCTCGAGCACTTGCCGCTCGAGCTGGTGCCCACGAAAGGAACCCTGCCATGAAGATCGACGTCGACTGGAGTCGGTGTGAGGGTCACGGACTGTGTACCGAGCAAGCACCGGGGTTGTTCGCCCTGGATGACGACGGCGATCTCCTCTACTCCTACCAGGACGCCGACATACCCGGCGAGCTAGCTCCATCGGCGCGGTCGGCTATCGGTGCGTGCCCCGTTGCGGCGCTGCGCGAGCACGAGTAGCACCAATCTCCTTCAACGTCGATCAAAGCCGCCGACGGTAGTCGGCGGCCTCGGACAATCGCACGAAGAGAAGTCGAGGACTATTTGAAGGTGTCCTTGATGTTCTCGCCGATCTTCTTGACGCCGGCAGATCCCTGATCGGACTTGCCCTCGGCCTTCAGATCCTTGTTGTCGGTGAGATCCCCGACAACTTCCTTGGCCTTTCCGAGAGCATCTTCTGCTGCATTCTTGGCTTTGTCCACGAAGCTCATGGTTACACCTGTTCTGTATGTGTGATCGAACGTTGCAGAGGTAAGTCGGACACCACCACTGAGACCGAGTGTCGAAATCGAGTGATCTGCATCACTGTCGGGTTTCGACCGAACGAGGATCCCAACATACGATTCAGCGGCGGATCGTGGATGGACTCCACTCGGAACGTCCCGGACAGGGGTTCCCTCGTTCACCAGCGTCGACGGGTTCCCTACCGACTCTGAGTAGTGCCCCATAGAGTGGTGTAACTCGGTGGCCGAGCCCCTCTACGAATCCGTGTTGTGCACGGATGTAGAGCGGCCATCGTGTGATCCTTCGAGTCAACCGTCTAAAGAATCCTC
>NZ_JAHFVG010000106.1 GCF_023264675.1 Rhodococcus sp. (in: high G+C Gram-positive bacteria) | reverse complement strand
TGTTCCACCAGGGCAAGCTCCTCGAACGTCCGGTCGACATCACCCCGGAACCATCGCCCGACACCCCAGTGTCCGAGGTCGCCTGACGACCCTCGATCCACAGGATTTGACTATTTCTCGACGCCACTTCCGGCTTACGACAAGACGGCATTCCTCAAGGAGGTCTATCTGCCGGAGGAGCGATACGAACGTTTGCGCTCTCTGCTGGCGCGGAAGAAGAGCGTCATCCTCGCTGGCCCGCCCGGTGTCGGGAAGACCTTCGCCGCAAAGCGCCTGGCATACTCGATCATGGGGGTGAAGGATCCGAGTCGGGTCCAGATGGTCCAGTTCCATCAGAGCTACTCGTACGAGGACTTCATGATGGGATACCGGCCCACCGAGACCGGTGGTTTCACGCTCACTGAAGGGCCGTTTTATCGCTTCTGCGAGAAGGCCCGCGCCGACGACACCGACCGGCCGTACTTCTTCATCATCGACGAGATCAACCGCGGCAACATCTCCAAGATCTTCGGCGAGCTGCTCATGCTCATCGAAGCCGACAAACGCGGACAAGACCTCCGACTGTTGTACAAGAACGAGACGTTCTCCGTCCCCACCAACGTCCACATCATCGGCATGATGAACACCGCCGACCGCAGCCTTGCCGTCCTGGATTACGCACTGCGTCGTCGCTTCGGATTTTTCGAGATGACCCCGGGCTTCCACTCTGCCGGATTCACCCGTTGGCAGCAAGACGCTGGAAGTCCCACCCTCGACCGCCTCGTCGAAGTGGTCATCGACCTCAACAAGACCATCGCCGACGACCCCGCACTCGGCCAGGGCTTCGCCATCGGACACAGCTTCCTCTCCAGCCCTCCAGAAGGCGCCACCGACGATGAATGGCTGTACTCGGTGGTCGAGGACGAACTCATCCCCCTTCTCGACGAGTACTGGTTCGACGAGCCGACCACGGCCGAGGAGTGGGCCAGCAGGCTCAGGGCCGCCGTCGCATGACCGAGAGGTCCATCGCTATCCGTAACGTGTACGTGATGATGGCCTATGCCTTTCGAGCGATCCGCAGCGAAGGCAACGACCGAATCGCGGCCGAGGCCTTCGACCATCTTCACGATCTGTTCGCGGAAATTCTCGTGCGTGGCGTCGGCACACAGGTCAAGCGCGGTCTTCATCGCGACTACCTGCACCGCAGCGAAGCGCTCGCCACCATTCGCGGACGTATCGATATCACTCGCACCGCAGCCACTCGCTCTACGTTCCGAGGAAGGCTGGTGTGCGAGTTCGACGAGTACGAGCTCGACACGCCCCACAACAGGGCGCTGAAGTCGGTCATCGTCCTACTCCTCCGCCACGGTGATGTCGCCGCGCCCCGCCGGGCTGCGCTGCGTCGGCTTCTGCCATACCTGGACGCGGTGACGCTGATCGCGCCGACATCGATCCGCTGGCGCACGCTGACCTACCACCGCGCCAACGCCACATACCGGCTGTTGCTCGGTGTCTGTGAACTGATCGTCCGCGGGCTCCTCCCCACACAGGATGCCGGAAGCACCAAGCTCACCTCATGGGTCTCGGACGACGCGATGAGCAGCTTGTATGAACGATTCCTGCGCGAGTACTACATCGTCCACCACCCCGAACTCTCCCCCACCGGCTCCACCGTCAAGTGGGACTACGACGATGCAGGCGCACTCGGAGCCGAACAGCTCCCGGCAATGCGCACCGATGTCACACTGCGGCGTGGACACCGGGCACTCATCATTGATGCGAAATATTACGGCCGATCGATGCAGGCCGGGATGTGGGGCAAGCCGACTGTCCACTCGACCAATCTGTACCAAGTATTGACGTACGTGAAGAACGCCGACGTGAACCGCGACGGCTCGGTCAGCGGGCTATTGCTCTATGCGCGTACCGAAGCACCTGCGCAGCCCGGACTGGACGTCGTCGTCCAAGGCAACCGCATCGGCGCTCGAACACTCGACCTCAACCGTCCATGGAACGAACTCAGCACTCAGCTCGAAGACATCGTCACATGGCTTCAGAACTAACACATTGTTCCTACAAGGACGTAATGCATCGAAGCTGACTTCCAACCCCGTATTTCCACCACAAAGAACTCTCGGCGGCGGCAGGTAAGGCGGAGAGCAGGGCACTGATCGACATCCACCGCGGGCTGACGTCATCGGCGCCGACCTTGTCGAACTTTGTGACACATCCGTACAGCGCAGAGCAATGATCAGAACCTGTGGATCCCGGGCGGGCGTGCCTTCCCGGAAGATGATCTGCAAGGAATCCGAATTCTGATCAAGACCAGCGTTGGCGCGCTGGCGGGAAGGCACGCCCGTG
>NZ_JAHFVG010000028.1 GCF_023264675.1 Rhodococcus sp. (in: high G+C Gram-positive bacteria) | reverse complement strand
CAGACTGTGAAAGAAGTTCTTGATCACGATCTGGTGTTCTTCGTCGAGGACACCGTCCTCGGCGGCAGCAGCGGCCGCGGGCAGTACCGGGGCGAGGCGTTCCCCGGACATCGCTGTGCGGTTGCCGTACTGCTGGGACAACCGGATCCGTTGCCCGGCGCGCCGCGGGAGCTTGCCGGTGTCGATCTTGGCCATCACCTCATCGAGAGCGCCCGAGGCTCGCAGTGCATCGAATGCACTCAACTCGGATCGGCCGCTGCTGTCTTTGTCGCCTGCGTGATCGTCGCCCACAGTCATGGTCACGATGATGCTCCATTCGTGTCAGTCAGCTCTTACACAAACCATCTGACACGCCCGCCCCGGGAAAACCTCATCAACAGCGACAGTGCATGCGGGACGGACCCGGGAATGTCGTCGAGTCCGTGCTGAGCGATCAGATCCGCGATCCAGGTGTGCGTGTACCCGAACAATGCCCGCTGCACAGTTTCCGTGCGCACCATCAGGGCCCGGCGGTCGGCGCTGCGCAGGCCGACGGTATCGATGCGGCCCAAAATCTGGACCTGCTCTTCGATGATCGCGACGACCCGCGCAAGATACGCGGCCTCGATCACCGGCACCGGCGAAACCACCGCCTCAGGGCTACCGGACTCAGGGCTACCGGACTCAGGAAAGTCGGAGTCGGGGTACTCGGATTCGGCCGGCGGCAGAGGACTCGACCATTGACCGGCATCCTCGACATCATCGCGGCGACCGGCCGCGACCTGCTCCGCATACGAGGGCAACCCCGCGGCCCACCGAGCGCACTCCGCTGCCACGAACTCCTCGTCGATACCCTCCGGCTCCCACAGATCACCCTCGAGCAGAACAGGACCCGACGCGCCACCCCCACCCGCACCGTTCACCGGTGATCGCCCATCCCCCGAAGCCATGAACTCAACCTAGCCCGATCCACCGACAAGAAATCGAACGTATGTTCCCATCGACGAATCGAAGTCTTCCGGCCCACCGCCGTGGGCGTTCGAACTAGGATCGAACGCTGCGGGGTGTCTTCATCGTGTGTCTGGACGCGCCTGCACGCAAGCCGGATTCGAGAACACGGGGACGGCTGCCGAAACGATCTCGAGGGGGACGATCATGTCGGTACAGCGAAGTATCGCGCGCCATCGAACGCTGTCGCACTTGATCGACGGTGTGGGTGCGGTACGCGTGATGAACAGGTCGGGCTTGGTGCCGTTTCCCCGAATCGATCAGGGAATCGCCACCATCCGAGCCGTAGGAAAGTACGGCCCTTTCGCCGGCCCCGTGCACGCGCACGCAGCAGCGGGCATCACTGCTGCGGCGTTGATCGACGAGCTGGGGACACTCACCTACGGCGACTTGGAAGCACGGTCGAATGCACTCGTTCGCGGCTGGCTGAGCGACGGAATCGGCACCGGGTCGGTTGTGGGCGTGATGGCCCGAAATCACCGGGGACTGGTGTTGACGATGCTCGCGGCCGCCAAGGGCGGGTTTCGACTCGTGATGCTGAACACTGGGTTCGCCCCACCGCAGTTGGCGGACGTGGCTGCACGTGAGCAAGTCGGAACCTTCGTCTACGACGAGGAATTCGCATCGGTCGCTTCGGCGCTCGCCCCCGAGGTAAAGCGTTACCTCGCATGGTCGGAGGCTGCCGATTCGGGGATTTCGACACTCGACGACGTCCAGAGCACGCAATCGACGGCCGCGGTGCCTGCACCCGACTCGCCCGGTGGATTCGTCCTTCTCACCAGCGGCACCACGGGAACCCCTAAAGGCGCACCCCGTGACCACACGTCCCCATTGGCATCGGCTCAGTTCCTCGACCGGGTGCCACTCCGTCGGGGCCAGACGATGGTGATGGCCGCTCCTGTTTTTCACGGCACGGGTGTTTCGCAGTTCGCATTGGCGCTTGCCTTGAAAAATACGGTGGTGATGCATCGTAAGTTCGTTCCGGAGAACACGATTCGCCTGGTCGCCAAGCATCGAGCCGACACCCTGGTGTTGGTGCCCACAATGCTGCAGAGAATCGTCGATCTCGGCCCGGCCGTCCTCGCGCAATACGATGCCTCGTCGCTGAAGATCATTTTTGCGTCCGGATCTGCACTGTCTCCCGACCTCGTCCGGCGAGCGTCGACCCAGTTCGGACCGGTTTTGCACAATCTGTACGGCTCCACCGAAGTCGCCGTGGCTACCGTCGCGACTCCGGAGGACCTCGCGCTGGCGCCCGATACCGCCGGCCGACCACCCGTCACCTGCCATGTCGAATTGTTCGACAACGACGGACAGCGTGTGACATCGGTCGGCACCGTCGGTCGGATCTTCGTGGCGAGCGGCCTGAGCTTCTCCGGCTACACGGACGGACGCGACAAGGAGAGAATCGACGGAATGCTGTCGACGGGCGACGTCGGCCATTTCGACTACCGCGGTCTGCTGTTCGTCGACGGGCGAGACGACGACATGATTGTCTCCGGCGGAGAGAACGTCTACCCCTTGGAAGTCGAAAACCTGCTTGCCGACCACCCCGACATCGTCGAGGCGGCAGTGGTCGGCGTCGCGGATACCGAATTCGGTCACAGGTTGAAGGCGTACGTGGTGACGAAACCACTCGCGACCCAGGATCCTGAGGGCATCAAGACGTTCGTCAAGGCGAACCTCGCCCGGTACAAGGTCCCCCGCGACATCGTTTTCGTCGACAGCCTGCCGCGAAATGCAACAGGCAAGGTTCTTCGACGCCAACTCGACGAGTACACCGAGCCCCGGACCGCCGACCAGCACATCGAGTAGACCTGGTAGATAGGTGAGGTACACGTCGAAGCGGAGGAGAGCGGAACCATGTCCGATTGGGCGAAGAAGATAAAGGACGAGGCACGAGGTTTGATCGCCGAGGCCGAACAGGAACTGACGGTCCTCGAAGGCGGTGACACCGTCGATCTCACATCCAACGAGGCCGACGACGAAGGCGCTGACGAGGCCCCCGAGGACACTTCCGACCGAAGCAGCTGACCGGCAGGCAGATCCACCGGCGAAACACCGGACCGGTGGGCGCCAGTGCATCGACGACCATCTGATGGTTGTCGATCCCGGCGAGTCCCGAGATCCCTGCCGCACGGATGACATAAAACATCAGGGCCGGCTCTCCGAAGAGAACCGGCCCTGACTTGTAGTAGCGGGGACAGGATTTGAACCTGCGACCTCTGGGTTATGAGCCCAGCGAGCTACCGAGCTGCTCCACCCCGCGCTGCATCGACAAAGTTACCCGACGGTGTCCAGCGAAGGCAAATCACGTGTACGGATACGAACAGACCGGGTTCCGCAGCCCACCCCACCAGGTAGTGAGGCGTGCGAAGTACCGCACATTCGATCGCGATTCCAGTGCCCTGGACCACAATTTCCTGGTGATACATCCCACATAACGGGGGTGTAACGAAGAGGAAACGAATGCGTCGCAACGCGGCCCGACGTGCAGTAATACCGTGAATCGTCCCACAATGTGGACGTCAAGCCTTCGAAATCTTCGTGTGACGTCACGAAAATCCTCGACTACCTTCACGGTCGGCCCTACAACGCAGGGTCAGTACCTCCCCCGCCGCTGCATCGCTCTGCCCCGCGGGAGACGGTTCCCCGATACGCACGGGGGCAGAGCCGCGACACGTACGAACCCACGTTCGTACACGGTGCCGGGACACATCACACACGACGTGCCCTACGGCTGGTCGCGACGAGCGGCGCGGAGAGGATTTACCCCGCATGACCAAAGAAACACATTTCGGCAAGCGTGCACTCGGATGGGCCGCCGTCACCGGCGCAGTCGTCGCAATCCCCCTCGCCCTCTCCACCGGCACCGCAAGCGCAGCCGAGCACAACTGGGACGGCGTCGCACAGTGCGAGAGCGGCGGCAACTGGAACATCAACACCGGTAACGGCTACTACGGTGGCCTGCAGTTCACACAGAGCACCTGGAGCGCCAACGGCGGCTCCGGATCGCCGCAGAGCGCTTCGAAGGCCGAGCAGGTCCGCGTGGCCGAGAACGTCCTCCAGACCCAGGGCGTCGGCGCATGGCCCGTGTGCGGCCAGAACCTGACCACCGGCGCTTCCGAGCCCGAGGCAGAAGCCGCACCGGCACCCGCAGCCCCGGCGCCTGCCGTCGAGGCTCCGGCACTCCCCGTCGCGCCTGAGTACCAGGCTCCGGCCCAGCAGGCAGCCGAGCAGGCCAACACTGCTGCACAGCAGGGCCTCGATGCTGCATCCAAGCTGGCCGACCAGTACGGCCTGAGCGCACAGTTCGAGCAGCTCGTCAGCACCAACCCCGTGCTCGCCTCACTCGGACGGTAAGTCCCCGCAAGGTCGAGAACACAAAGAAATGCCTCCGCCGGATCATCCGGCGGAGGCATTTCTTTGTTCGTCTACGCGTCAGTTCGGCGCGTTGTTGTACCCGTCCACGGCACTCTGCAGAGCTTCGAGGGCTGTACCCAAATCAGCCAGGTTGCCGGACTGCTGCGCGGTTCGCACATTCGTGAGCGCAGAGTTCAGTGTCCGAACTGCCTCGTCCTTGCTCTGCGAACTGGGCGCAGGCGTGGCAGGTGTCGTCGTCGACGGCGTGGACGGCGTCGTCCCTGTTTCGGTACCACCACCAGAATCCCCTGGATCGACATCGATCGGCTCCCCCGTCGGCGTCGTCGCGGTGACACCGGCGCCCTGACCGAACACTTGATCCAGTGCCGCCGCCAACGTCGGCTGGTAACCGACTCTGCCGGCGTAACTGACAAGAACTCGAATCAGCTGCGGATAGGCCGAGCCCTCGTTACTTCGGGACGCATAAACCGGCTCCACATACACCAGACCACCGTCCCCGACAGGAAGCGTCAACAGATTTCCGAATTGAACGGTGTTCTCACGGCGGACAATTCCGAGACTCTCGGACACCGCCGATGTGGACGCCATCTGGTTCTGGACCTGGTTCGGACCCTGAGTAGCTGTGTCCGTGGGCAATCTCAACACGGTGATCTTGCCATAGTTGTCCGGATCGGAATCAGCACTCACATACGCGCCCAGCACTTCTCGGCGATACCCGACGAGCGCACTCGTCAACTGGAACGATGCCTTGTTGCCGTCGGTGTTGAGATCGGAAGCAACGACGTAATACGGAGGCTGTTTCGCGTTGTCGTTGTTGTTCTCTGTTGTCGGATCGGAAGGAACTTCCCAGAACGCGTTGTTGGTGAAGAACTCTCGCGGATCGTTCACGTGGTACTTCGTGAGCAACTCACGCTGGACCTTGAACAGATCTTCGGGGTACCGGAAGTGCTCGCGGAGCGAATCCGGTACGTCCGACTTCGGTAGAACGGTTCCCGGGAACACACCCATCCACGCTTTCAGAACCGGATCGTTCTCGTCCTGCTGGTAGAGCTTCACCGAACCGTCGTATGCATCCACGGTTGCCTTCACCGAGTTACGGATGTAGGAGACCTCCTTGCTCGGCAGCGCCCGCGTGGTCGTGGACTCGATGCTGTCCGCCGTGGCATCGTCGAGCGACATACGTTGCGCGTACGGGAAGTTGTCCAACGTGGTGTAGCCGTCGATGATCCACACGATGCGGCCGTCGACGATCGCCGGGTAGGTCGATCCGTCGGTGGTGAGCCACGGCGCAACCTTCTGCACGCGATCGCGTGGGTCACGGTTGTACAGAATCTTCGAATCGCTTCCGATCACACCCGAGAACAGGATGTTGCGTTCGGCGTACTTGCTTGCGAACACCAGCCGATTGAAAAAGTTGCCGATGCCGACGCCTGCCGCACCGTCGTAGGTGTAACTCTTGCTGTCGCTGTCGTATTCGCGAGCTTCACCCGACGAACCGACGATCGAGTAGTCGGCGTCGGAGTTTGCGATGACCGGGCCGAAATAGATGCGAGGCTGTGTGAGTTCGGCAGGTCCATCGTTACGGATGGTTCCGTCCGAATCGTTCTCGATCCAGTTGACCTGATAGTTCGGATAGCCGCCGCGCGCCGAACCCTCCTCCTCGGCAACCGCGTCGACGGTGTTGGCGGGAGCCGCGACGAATCCGTTGCCGTGAGTGAAGACGGTGTGGCGGTTGATCCAGTCACGCTGATTGTCGTCGAGCGTCTGCGGCGAGATCTCGCGCGCGGCGACGACGTAGTCCTTCAGGTCGCCGTTCGCGTCGGGGTAACGATCGACCGCGAGGGTATCGGGGAATCCGTAGAAGTTCCGGATCTGTCGCTGCTGGGTGAACGTGGGCGCCAGAATGTTGGGATCGAGAAGACGAATGTTCGACAAGGTAGCCGTCTCTGCTGCAACCTGATTGGCACGGAGCGTCGCCTCACCGCGATAGTCGCGATACTCGACGTTGGCGTCGGTGATGCCGTACGCAGCGCGGGTTGCCTCGATATTCCGTTGAATGTACGCACTTTCCTTGTCCGCAGCGTTCGGCCTGACCGAGAACTGCTCCATGACGAGCGGGAACACCGCGCCGACGAGGATCGAGGAGAGCACGAGAAGCGCAGTCGCCAGTGCCGGAACGCGAAGATCGCGAAGCACGATGGCCGCGAAGAACGCGATCGCACAGATCACTGCGATGGACAGCAGGATCAACTTGGCGGGAAGTACGGCATTGATGTCGGTGAATCCGGCACCGGTGAACGTAGGTTCCTTACGACTGCTCGACAAGAGCGAGTACCGGTCGAACCAGTACGCGATCGCCTTCAGGAGCACGAAAGAACCGGCAAGAACGGCCAATTGAATCCGAGCCGCCCGCGTGAGCGCACCTTCGCGACCGGCAAGCCTGATGCCGCCGAAGATGTAGTGGGTGACGAGGTTCGCGAAGAAGGCAACCAGAGTTGCGACGAACAGCCAGTTCAGCACGAAGCGGTAGAACGGCAGATCGAACGAGTAGAACCCGACGTCGAGTCCGAACTGTGGATCGGCCATTCCGAAGTCTCCACCGTGCAGGAACAGCTGCACGGTGACCCAGTTGGTCTGCGCGATCAATCCGGACAGCACACCGAACACCAACGGAATTCCGATGCCGAAGAGCTTCAACCGGCTCATCACCGTGGTGCGATAGCGCGCAATCGGGTCGTTCGGCCCTGCAACGGGTACGAACACCGGCCGATTTCGGTAGGCGAGCAACAACGCTCCGAACACGATGCCGCCGACGATCAACCCGACGACGAGAAATATCACTACTCGTGTGAAGAGCGTCGTGGTGTAAACACCGCGAAATCCGACTTCCCCGAACCACAACCAGTTCGTGTAGGCGTCGATGAGGCGAGGACCGACAAGCAGCAACGCTGCGAGGACCAAGGCCAGAACAAGTAGAATCCGGCTCCGCCGCGACAGCGACGGTAATCCGGTGGGGGCCCTCATGCCCACGTGCCACACTCCAACTTCGGGCGACACCGTCAAGTATCGCTGATGGGTTCGGCGACGCACGATGTGCGCCGCCTGTCCGATTTGGGAACCACTGTACGGAACAGCTCAGCCGTCCGCTCACACCCGTCACCCAGTTACCCCAGCCGTGCACGACCGGCTCGATCGTCGATGGGAAGATGTGGGGGTGAGCGATTTCAACGACGACCTGTTCGGCGACGACAGCGACCCCGACGGACACACCGGTCCCCTCGGCGGAGCCGCTTCCGTGGAAGAAGCATTGGCGAGGTGCGCCCGCGAGGTCGTCGACTTCGTGGACGGTGAGGGGTGGGGTCAGCCGCCGCAGTTGTTCGCGCTGGTACCGACCGCAGTGCTTGCTGCCGCCGAACCCGGTCTGCTCGACGAGTTGGCCGACGGTTCCGCTCTCACGCCGATTCAGCAGCATTCGCTGCCGGAGGACATCGGTGGCGGATCACCGGCTCTCGACGAGTTCCTCGCCACCACCACCTGGCCCGAGGGCGTCGTCGGATGCGCGCTCGTCCAGGAGATCGTGGTGCTACCGCCCGCCGCGGAATCCGCACTCGACGACGCACTGGTCCCGCTGCTGGCCGATCGAGATGCCGCCGACGACGCTGCACGCCATGCCGCGCAGTCTCATCCAGACCGAAAGGACGGGCGACTGATCGCCGCGATCGTGAAGGACGGCCCGTCGTTGACACTGCTGCAGATGCATCCCGAGGACGACGCAGATCCCTTCGGCCCGATCGAACTGTTGCTCTACGAGAACCTGGCGCCCGGGATCGTCGAAGCGCTGTACGCGACGTTCGACGTGGTGGACGACGACTGATCCGGCGACGACTGATCCGGCGCGATCAGCAGCTCGGTGCTTCCTGCCCGCGGCCGAGTGACTCCAACGAGTCGATCGCGCCGTCGAGGGTGTCGACCTTCACGAGACGGAGTCCGTCGGGGGCGTTCTGCATGGCCTCGTCGCAGTTCCGCGCCGGCACGAGAAATGTCGTCGCACCCGCCTCGCGCGCTGCGATCAGCTTGTAGGGGATGCCGCCGATGGGGCCGACCGCACCGGTGGAGTCGATCGTGCCCGTCCCGGCGACGAAGTCTCCGTTGCTGAGTTCGCCCGGACTGAGCTTGTCGACGACGGCGAGGCTGAACATCAAGCCTGCCGATGGGCCGCCCACATCGGCGAGATTGAACGTGACGGTGAACGGCACGTCGGGCTGCTCGGCCGGTGTCACACCGAGGTAACCGCTTTCGGGATCATCCGGCCTCGCCCCCAGTACGACGGACTCGGTTCTGCTCACGCCTTCTTTGTCGACGACGATGTCGACGGTGTCTCCCGGGGCCCGGGCACTGACGGTATCGCGCACGCCGGACACCGTCTCCACGGGTTGACCGGCGACAGAAACCAAGCGTTCGCCCTCGGCGAGAAGTCCGGCGGCAGGGCCGTCCGGTGCGACTGCGCCCACTACCAGGACCACGGGCAGACCGAGGTGGTGCAGGGCAGCCAGTTCGGCGCTGTCCTCGGATTGCTCGAAGTCGGCTTGGTTGCTCTGCTGAACTTCTTCTTTCGTCTTGTCGGCCGGATAGACCTCCTCGCGGGGCACCAGACCCTGCCTGCCGCTCACCCAGAACCCGAAAGCCTCGAAGATGTTCAGCTGATCCCGCACCGCGACCGTCGTCATGTTGAGATGGCCCGTCGTGGGATCCACATCGGCACCATCGATCTGGACGACCGGCGCGCCGTCGGCATCACCGAGCGTGTTGTACGTCGGTCCGGGACCGAGCGCCGCGAACGGCACGGTGATCACCGAGCCCGCGACGCCGAGTACGACAACCGGCACGAGAGCGGCAACCAGAGTGGCAATCCTACGATTCACCCGACAAACACTAGAACCGGTGGCTGTGCGTCGCATGTGAGCCCCCTCGTTACCGTCCTCTTACGTCTGTTCCTACTCGGCGTTCATTCCGGTAGGGCGTGTTCGCCACCAGCGTGATCACCAGCGGTGCTGATACCGCCGACGCCTTGTACCGTTGGTCTCATGAGCAATTTTGGTTTCCATGGCTCCGACGAGGATCCGGACAAGAAGAAGGATCAAGGCGGAGACGGCACGCCCGGCGGCACTCCCGGTGGGTTCGGATTCGGAGGCGAAGGCTTCGATCCCGCAGCGCTGGGCCAGATGCTGTCCCAATTCGGCCAGATGCTCAGCGGAATGGGCTCGGCCGGCGCGGGCGGACCGGCGGCAGGGCCGGTCAACTACGACCTCGCAAAGCAACTGGCGCGCCAACAGATCGGGAACGTGTCACCGATCTCGTCGGGTAAGTCCGACGCGGTGTCCGAGGCCGCTCACCTCGCCGAACTGTGGCTCGATGGTGCGACGACGCTCCCCGCGGGGGCGACGAAGACCGTCGCGTGGACCGCAGGCGACTGGCTGGACAACACGATGGACACCTGGAAACGCCTCTGCGATCCGGTCGCCGAGCAGATTTCGGGCATGTGGACCGCAGGCCTTCCTCCCGAAGCCCAGCAGATGGCAGGGCCGATGATGGGCATGCTGACCCAGATGGGCGGGATGGCATTCGGATCTCAACTCGGACAGGCGCTGGGGCAGCTCTCGACCGAGGTACTGACCTCGACCGACATCGGGATTCCGCTCGGACCCAGCGGCGTGGCAGCACTGCTTCCCGAGGCGATAGCGGCGTTCACGGAGGGATTGGAACAGCCGGAGCGGGAAGTGCTCGTCTTCCTCGCCGCTCGCGAAGCCGCTCACCAGCGGCTCTACAGTCACGTTCCCTGGCTTCGCCAGCGGGTTCTCGCGACGGTCGAGGAATACGCACGCGGGATTCGGATGGACTTCTCCGCAATCGAGGAGGCCGCCTCCGGACTCGACCCGTCGTCGCTGACCGACCCGTCGAAGATCGAAGAAATCCTGCAGCAGGGCGCGTTCGAACCGCAGACCACCCCCGAGCAGAAGCTCGCCCTGGAGCGTCTGGAGACGCTGCTGGCCCTGGTCGAAGGCTGGGTGGAGATCGTCGTCTCCGAGGCTCTCGGAGACCGCCTGCCCGGCGCTGGTGCGCTCGGCGAGACCATCAGGCGTCGCCGCGCCTCGGGTGGACCCGCCGAGCAGACGTTCGCCACACTGGTCGGCTTGGAGCTTCGTCCCCGCAAGGTCCGCGAAGCAAGTGAACTGTGGCGTCGACTCACCACCGCGGCAGGAATCGACGGTCGCGACGGCGTGTGGGCTCACCCGGACCTGTTGCCGGTCTCGGCGGATCTGGACGAGCCCGCCGGATTCGTCGACGGCGTCGTCGGAGGCGGCACGAGCAGCTTCGACGACCCGATCGCCCAGCTGGAAGCGACCGAGGCACAGGAGAAGTCCGAGCGAGAGAAGAAGGGCGAAACGGAGTGAGACACGGGGTGCGTCGAAAAGTTTCGTCGCACCCTGGTTTTCGTTGATTTTCGCAGCTCATCGGCACTGCGTGCCTGTGGATAACATGCTTCGATCGCGGCTGGGCGGTGGGAGGTACCTGGCATTGTCCCCTCGGTGACCTCACCTCCAGTTCGCACACCGCGGGTTCGCAGGCCGAAGCTCGATGTCCCGGTCTTCGCTCAACGGGACGGACACGTCCGACTCGGTTGGCATCCCGAGCGTTCCTTCCTCGTCGCCACTCCGCCGGGCATCGAGCCGGAAACGTTGCTGGAACTGCTACGGCGACTCGACGGCGTCCATTCGCGCGCGCACATGATCTGGTACGCGGGGTCCGTGGGAATGTCGGCCAACTCGATGTCGACGCTGCTCTCGGAGCTCGACGAATCCGGACTGTTGACCGAGGGCGACGATCCCTCGACTCCGAAGCCCGCCCTGCCGAAAACGATCGTGGTGCACGTGCTCGGGCGGGGCCCACTCGCCGACGCCGTCCTCTCCGGCGCTGTTTCGTCCGCAGCACTCGTCGTACGCCGACCCAGTCGGTCGACACCACCGCGAAACGACAGGACCGGTGGGCAGTGCGATGTCGCACTACTGACCGACGACATGGTCCCTGATCCCCGAGTGGTGACGAACTTGGTCCGCACCCGAACGCCCCATCTTCAAGTCCGATTGCGCGACGGGCGTGGTGTCGTCGGTCCTTTCGTTCTTCCCGGCGTCAGCAGCTGCCTGCGCTGCGCCGATCTCGTTCGGTGCGATCTGGATCCCCAGTGGCCACACATCTCGGCTCAGCTTCTCGGGCGAGTGGGCGAAGCGCCCAAGCCGACGATCCTCGCGACCGCAGCGGTGGCCCTGGCACAGGTCGAGGCGTTCGTCGACGGTCGCGCTCCACTGGCCGACACGACCGTGGAAGTGGATCTACGAGACCACACGATGGCCCGCCGGACGTGGGCACGCCATCCACTGTGCGACTGCAGTCGCTGAAGACCCGGCCGAGCACTTCTCCCCCACTCAGCGCGATTCTCGTCGCTCTCACCTGCACTGTGGGCAGGAGTGCGCTGTGTCAGCCATGATGGAGGTGTGCCAGACATTCCTCGCCGGGGTTCAGCCCGCACCGCCAAGCTCGCTCGCATCCCGATCGGCATCGCCGGTCGGGCCGCTGTCGGCTTCGGAAAGAAGTTGGCCGGTGGAAATCGCGACGAGATCGATTCCGATCTCGCCGCCAAAGCTGCCGAGCAGTTGTTCTCGGTTCTGGGCGAGCTCAAGGGCGGCGCAATGAAATTCGGACAGGCACTGTCCGTGATGGAAGCGGCCGTGCCCGAAGAGTTCGCGGAGCCCTACCGCGAGGCTCTCACCAAGCTCCAGGCCGACGCACCGCCGCTGTCGGCATCGAAGGTTCACCGAGTCCTCGACAACCAACTGGGAACGGCCTGGCGCTCACGATTCACATCGTTCGACGACGCCCCGGTCGCCTCCGCAAGCATCGGCCAAGTTCACCGAGCAGTGTGGTCCGATGGCCGCGATGTCGCCGTGAAGGTCCAATACCCAGGCGCCGACGACGCACTGCGGGCGGACCTCAAGACGATGTCTCGATTCGCGAATACCTTCAGCGCTATCTTCACCGGCGCCGACGTGAAGCCGGTGCTCGAAGAACTGATCGCCCGCACCGAAGACGAGCTCGACTATCGCATCGAGGCCGCGAACCAACGTGTGTTCGCAGCCGAATTCGACAAGGATCCACGGTTCTCGATCCCCCGGGTCGTCGCCAGCGCGCCGAAAGTTCTCGTGACCGAATGGATGACGGGTACCCCACTGGCGTCGATCATTTCGGGCGGAACCGTCGAACAACGCAATGCCGCCGGTGAACTGCTCGTGAGGTTTGCATTCACGGCACCCGCCAGGGCAGGCCTGCTTCACGCCGACCCGCATCCAGGAAACTTCATGATGATGGCCGACGGGCGACTCGGTGTCATCGACTTCGGGGCGACGGCGCCCATGCCCGACGGGCTACCTCCGGTCCTCGGCCGAATGGTGCGCCTCGCGCGCGACGAGCGCTTCGACGAACTGGTCGAGCTGTGTACGCACAGCGGATTCGTCATCCCGGGAAGAACCGTTACCGCACAAGAAATTTCGGACTATCTGCGTCCGTTCACGGATCCCATCAGAACCGAGTCGTTCCACTTCACTCGGTCGTGGTTGCAGAAAGCCGCAGGTACAGCCGCCGAATTCGACAGCGCCCAGTTCCGCACCGTTCGGGCCCTCAACATGCCGGCCGAACACGTCATGATCTTCCGAGTGCTCGGAGGGTTGGTGGGAATCTGCGCGCAACTCGATGCGTACGCGCCCTACATGTCCATACTGACCGAGTGGATGCCTGGCTTCACGGACGAAGACTGATCTTTCGTCTGAAAAGCCAGGCACCACTTGGCCTTTCCAGTGCGCACTCATTACTGTGCACGGAGCCGCTACGCAACCTGCTGATGCTTGCGTGGCCTACCCCGTGGACGCTTGCGAGCAATGACGACTCCCTGGTCGAGGATTTCGCCTCCCCAGACACCCCATGGCTCGGCGCGATCCAGCGCTGCACTCAAGCAGGTGCGCCGGATCGGGCACTCCGCGCATAGTTCCTTCGCTCGCTCGAGCTCGCCGGGGCTGTCTGCGAACCACATATCGGGATCTGCTGCCCGACAAGGCACCTCGAAACCTGCATTCTCGGCAGCGTCGATCTGCGCATCCATCGGATACTGCGTTGCTTCGATCGACTCTGACTCGGACTGGTATCGGCATGTCGTCCGGACCGTGACGGTTGACACGTCGGTCTCCTCTACTTTTCGTACGGCGTGTTTACAGTGGGTGGAAATTCTGCGAACCAGGTGAGCCGAACGTTCGAATCCGAGGGGACTCATCGAACGAAAAAGGCCACGGTCCGCGTATGCGGGTCCGTGGCCTGGAAGGCGAATCGAGTATCGCTACCGAGAACTCTCTCGATATCGATCTTCGATCACGGACGTCGCGTGTGCGCGGCGTCGACGTGCTGCGGGTGCTGCCGTATGTGCCGGCCACTGCTCGGCGGCCGTTGCATGTGCACTTGCTGCGCCCAGCGCATCCCCTGCGATGGGGGACGCGCTGCACATGGCAGCTGCAGTGGCAAGTGCAGAATGGCTGTTGCCGACATAGGCGGAAGCGGAGGCACCGAACACCGATTTGGTATCGACGTCTGCGCCGACAACCAAATCTTCACCGATCACGGCAAAGCCGAGTCTCTGATTGTTCATTTCTCTCCACCTCCAGTTCTCGTATCGAATGCCAACGGCTGTCTCGTGTTTCTTGCTCGCGGTCTCCCGTGAGCAATGAAAACAGACTAAACCCGTTGGTCTGGACTGCACAAGTTATTTTCTACCTGCGGTTTCTTCGAATGTTGCGTCAGCTACTCGACGATTCGCGAACGACGGTCAGGACGTCCTCACCGAACCGCTCCAGTTTCTTCGCGCCGATTCCCGGAATCGCCACCAACCCTCGGTCGTCCTGCGGTTGTTGTTCGGCGATCGCGGTCAGTGTCGTGTCGCTGAACACCACGTACGCGGGCACTTTCAACTCCCGCGATTTGTCGAGGCGCCACGACTTGAGCGCATCGAGCAATCCGATGTCCACATCGGTCGGGTGACTTTCACAACGGCCGAGCATGGTCGCGGCAGTGCCGAGCAGTGGCTTTCCGCACAGCCTGCACTTCGGTCCGGACTTCTTCGTCGTCGGCGGTGCAGCGATACGCGACGCCGGTGAATCCTCCGGAATCAGACCGTTGAGGAAGCGCGATCTGCGACGCGATTTACGCCCACCCTCGTTTCGGGCAAGCGCCCACGACAGATGCAGATGTTCGCGCGCCCGTGTCACACCCACATAGAGCAATCGTCGCTCTTCTTCGATGGCCGCATCGTTGTTCGCGCTCGGGTCGTTTCCAAGGGCGTGGGAGATCGGCAATGTTCCGTCGGCGAGTCCGACGATGAAGACCGCATCCCATTCCAATCCCTTGGCGGCATGGAGCGACGCCAACGTCACGCCCTGGACCACCGGTGGATGACGGGCCTCGGCGCGCGCCGCCAATTCTGCGAGCAATCGATCGAGGTCGAGTTCCGGGTCCTGCACGACAAGTTCTTCGGCGACCTGGACCAGACCGCCGAGCGACGCCCATTTCTCCCGCGCCTGTGCACCGGTGGGTTCGGTGGCCGTGAGCCCGAGTGGTGCCAGCACAGCACGTACCAGCGAAGGCAACCCTTCGCCGACCCTGGACTCCTCCGGCAGATCTTCGCGACCCGATGCGGTACGAAGAGCCGAAATACCTTGCCTGACTTCAGGCCTGTTGAAAAATCCTTCGCCACCACGCACCTGATAAGGAATCTGCATCTCGGTCAACGCCTGCTCGTGAACCTCCGACTGCGCGTTGATTCGATACAGCACTGCAATCTCGGCGGGCGCAACGCCTTTCGAGATCAGCCGCTTGATGGCGCGGGCCACGCCGTCTGCCTCGGCCGGCTCGTCGTCGTACTCGAAGAACTCTGGTTCCGGCCCCGCGGGTCGCTGCCCGATCAGCTGCAACCGGGTACCTGCGATTCGGCCACGTGCTGCACCGATGACGCGGTTTGCGAGTGAGACGACCTCGGGCGTCGAGCGATAGTCCCTTTCCAGCCGGACCACCGTCGCGTCGGGAAAACGCCGCGAGAAGTCGAGGAGATACCGCGGGGTTGCGCCGGTGAACGAGTAGATCGTCTGGTTCGCATCGCCGACGACGGTGAGATCATCTCGTTCGCCGAGCCAGGCATCGAGAACACGCTGCTGAAGAGGGGTGACGTCCTGGTATTCGTCGACGACGAAACACCGATAGCGCTCACGGAACTCGTCGGCGACGGCCGAATGTTCTTCGAGTGCGGCCGCCGTGTGCAGGAGGAGGTCGTCGAAGTCGAGCAACATCCCGTCGCCGCCGTGTGACTTGAGGTCCTCGTATCCCGCGTAGACGGAGGCCACCTTCGTTGCATCCATCGGTACTTCACGACGCAGTCGCGCAGTGATCGCCGGGTAGTCCTCCGGCGCCACGAGCGAACCCTTGGCCCATTCGATCTCGCCTGCCAGGTCGCGGATGGAATCCGTCGCCGTCGATATGCCTGCCCGATGGGCTGCCTGACTCACCAGCGCGAACTTGCGGTCGAGCAGCTGCCATCCGGTATCTCCCACCACCTGCGGCCAGAAGTACTTGAGCTGCCGCAACGCCGCGGCGTGGAATGTTCTGGCTTGAACCGGAGGGCCGTCGCCTCCGACACCGAGTTCCCGCAGCCGTCCCCGCATCTCGCCGGCGGCCCTGGCAGTGAACGTCACTGCCAACACCTGACCGGCGGACACGTGACCGGCAGAGACGAGGTGCGCGATACGCCTGGTGATGGTGCGAGTCTTGCCGGTGCCTGCACCGGCAAGCACACACACCGGCCCACGTGGTGCGGACACGGCGGCGGACTGTTCGGGATCCAACCCGGTGGTCATCGAATCCACAGACATGGCCTCCATCTTGTCAGGCCGCTCCGACACTGTTCGCGACTGGCCGCGGCCCTGTATTCACGCAGCAGGGACCGCTTGTGGACGGGCGATGCATCATTCGGAACAACAACACGCCTCAGAACGTTGACACAACTTGTGACTACCATCGACAACACCGAATCCGAAACTGCTGCCCTGACCATCTACTCCACGACGTGGTGCGGATACTGCCGCAGGCTCAAGACGCAGCTCGACGAAGCCGGCATCGGTTATGCCGAGATCGACATCGAGGAAGATCCGAAATCCGCTGAGTTCGTCGGAAGTGTCAACAACGGCAATCACATCGTCCCGACCGTCCTCTACGCCGACGGTACGACCGCCACCAACCCGACTCTGGCAGCGGTGAAGCGTTCACTGAACCTGTAGCCGCTCACCGATCGACGGCGGCCCAGGCTTCGAGCATTCCGCGCGCGATGGAAATCGACCCCGGCAGCAACAACCGGGCGTCGGCATCGCTCGCCCAATCGCCGAGGGCCAGCGCGCCACGTACCTCGTCGCGACTGAACCAGTGTGCTTCGGCGATCTCGCCGTCGAGAAACTGCAGCGGAACTTCGGGATCCGCCACCGCAGAGAATCCGATCATCACCGAACGCGGGAACGGCCACGGCTGACTGCCCAGATATGTGATGTCGGACACTGTAATTCCAACTTCTTCCTTGATTTCACGGAGAACACACGTCTCGAGAGACTCACCCGCTTCGACGAAGCCGGCCAACACCGAGAACCTGCGCTCCGGCCACGACGGCGCGCGGGCCAGCAGAATCCGGTCGGCTCCGTCGTGCACCAGACAGATGACCGCAGGATCGGTACGGGGGAACTCTTCGTGACCGTTCGACGTGCTGGTCCGAGACCATCCCGCCGCCGTCGGAGTCGTTGCCGCGCCGTCCAGTGCACTGAAGCTTGCGCTGGCATGCCAGTTCAAAATGGCAAGCGCACTGGTCAGGATCGACAGCTCGACTTCGCTCAGGCGGTCGCCCGTCGTCCGCAGGTCGCCCAGCTCCCCGGCCAACACGCCGACTCGCTGCGCCCACAGATGCCGACCGCCCTCGATCCCGAGAAACACCGCGTCGAGCGCAGGTTCCGCAGCCACCTCCGCAGCCGGTACGTACACCAGACCGGACTCGTCCACGCGCAATCTGCCGCGTTGATCGATCTGGAGGACGTTCGCAGTGGGCCAACCGGCCCGCAGCGCCTCGGTGTCCTTGCGCAACTCTTCCGCACGGTTCAGCGGAGAGCGCGAGAGCAGGGGTGGTCGATCGAGTTCGAATCTTCGCACGGGTACGACCCTACTGCGCGCCGCTCACTCCCCCACGCGGCGGATGTAGAGCAGCCGATCCGTCGCCTCGATTGCATCGACCTCGGGTGAACCGACTCGGAACAACTTCCCAGCACGAACGACGCCGAGCACGATATCGGTCAGGTGCCGCGGCGACCCGCCCACTTCGTCGCGTTCGACCTCGCGTTCGGCAATGGCGAAACCGGCCTCCGGCGTCAAGAGGTCCTCGATCATTTCCACGACGCTCGGAGTCGTGGTCGCGATACCGAGGAGACGGCCCGCGGTCTCCGAGGACACCACCACGGAGTCGGCGCCGGACTGCCGAAGCAGGTGCGTGTTCTCGGCCTCTCGGATCGCTGCGACGATCTTCGCCTTCGGCGCGATCTCTCGCGCGGTGAGCGTCACCAACACGGCCGTGTCGTCACGATTGGTGGCGACGATGATGGCCGCCGCATGCTGAGCGCCGGTCAGCCGCAGCACATCGGATTTGGTGGCCGATCCGTGCACGGTCACCAGGCCCATGTTCGACGCCGAGTCCAGAACGGTCTGGTCCGTGTCCACCACGACGATCTCGGACGCCGGAACACCGTCTCCGAGCATCGCATCGACGGCGGTGCGGCCCTTGGTTCCGAAACCGATGACCACGGTGTGATTGCGCACGCTGCGCCTCCATCGCTGAATTTTGAATGCCTGACGGGACCGCTCGGTGAGAACTGCGAGCGTGGTGCCGACCAGCAAGATGAGGAAGAAGATTCGAAGTGGGGTGATGACGAGAATGTTGACGAGTCGAGCCGACGGCGCGATCGGGGTGATGTCTCCGTACCCGGTCGTCGACAACGAGACGGTGGCGTAGTAGAGCGAGTCGAGGAAGGACAGCTCGTTGTCCTGAGCGTCCCGGTACCCGTCCCGATCGAGATAGACGATGATCGCGGCCAGCATCAGCGCCGCGAGCGCAACGAGGATTCGTCGATAGATGGCGCGCCAGGGACTGCTCTGCAGCTCCGGTATTCGGAGCACTCCGACGAGCGCAAAGTCGGGTTTGTCCGTCAGGGTGTCGCCCTCACTCAGTCGAGCACGCAATCTACCTGCCACGTCGCCTACTCACCTCTGCATCGTCCACGGCTGGCAGCGTAACCCGATTCGGTGACTTCGCCGTCTTCGACGCGGCACCGGCATTCGATCCCTGTACGTGTGGCACGGTGTAGCCATGACAGAGTCCAGGAGTCAGGCAGCCGCGGTGAGGCTCGCAGTGTTGTTGGGTGGTGCGGGCGTTCTGCACTTCGCGACGCCGAAATTCTTCGACATGCAGGTGCCCAGCGTCCTGCCTGGATCCGCCCGGACGTACACCCAGGTGTCCGGTGTTGCCGAGATAGCTGTTGCAACAACACTCGCCGTGCCCCGCACCCGTCGGATCGGTGGCGCATTGGCCGCAGCGCTGTTCGTTGCAGTGTTCCCGGCGAATATCGATATGGCGCGTCGGTTCGTCACGAATCCCAAGACGTCCCCTGCAGCGAAGGCTGCTGTGCTCGCGCGACTTCCTCTACAGATTCCGCTGGTGACCGAAGCGTTGAAGGCACGACGCAACGCGCCGTGAGGCGAGAACGTCAGGCGTTTGGTGTAACCGGCATCGGCGGCACATCGGTACCGGCGATCAGAGCCGCAAGAGCGTTGCCATCAGGAAGATCGATCGGCGCGATGGTCCGTCCGCTCCTCACGTAGTGGAATGCCGCTCGGACCTTGTCCAGCGGAATCGGCTCCGAGCGCGACGCCGACATCAACTCGGCCCAGGCAATGCGATAGGCAGCCAACTGCATCACCACCGACTTCTCCTCGGTCGCGCTCGGTTCGGCACCGGTTTTCCAGTCGATCACTGTCCAGCCGCCGTCCGAATCTGCGAACACGGCGTCGATCCTGCCGCGCAGAACAGTCCCGGCAACGGAAGTTTCGAACGGCACCTCGACCTCGATCGGGCTCCTCAGGGACCAGTCGGAATCGAGGAATGCCTGCTGCAGGGTCTCCAGATCGACGTCCGCCGCGGCACCCGTGTCCGCCGAGCCCGGCAATTCGTCCAGATCGAGCAATCGGGTAGCACCGAACCGGCGTTCGATCCACGCATGGAAGGCAGTACCTCTCCTGGCCAACGGATTCGGCGGGTACGGCAGCGGTCGCCTCAACCTGGCGGCCAACGCATCAGGGTCCGCCGCCAGGTCGACGAGCTGACTGACCGAGAGATTCTCGGGCAGACGGACGTCGACGGTCGACTTCGACCGCTCCTCTCGCTCGGCGAGCAAGGCATCGACGTCGGCAGCCCAGTTCTCGGGATCCTCGGCACCCGAAGCACCGGCATCACCAGCGTCAGTGTCACGAGCAGCGTCGGCAGCAAGAGCAGCGTCAGTATCAAGAGCAGCGTCGGCAGCAAGAGCATCCAGGACGGCCTGGACCCCTGCTTCGACGCCGACCCGCCTGGATCCGAGCGGATCTCGCGGCCAACTGGCCGAATGCGGTTCGGATGCAAGCGGATTGACAGCACCATCTTCGGGCGAGAGCGCCCACTCCTCGACGCGCGCCACCGGATTCGCATCGCGTGCCGGTCGCTCGTCGACCAGTGTCTTCAGTTCGTCCAGGAACTCGGACGGCCCTCGAGGCTTGGTCGATGTTTCGTCCCAGTGATGCGCCGAGACGAACAGCGCACGTTCGGTGCGGGTCAACGCGACGTAGAACAACCTGCGGTCCTCGGCAAGCTTCCTGCGCGCGAGCGCATCCTTGTGCCGATCGATGGCGTCCTGCAGATCTTTTCGGTTGTAGAGATCATTCAACTCGAGGACGGGCACGCCCTCGGACATTTGCCCAGCCTCGTCGACGATAGCTCGGTCTCCCCGCAACGTCGGTGGTAGTTCCGCCATCGCCCCGAGCCATGTCGACGACGCGGTGGACGACGGGAACACACCCTTCGCCACGTGAGGCACAGCGACGACTTCCCATTCCAGACCCTTCGCCGAGTGCACCGTGAGAACTTGGACTCGATGCGCGGCGACCTCGACCTCTCCCGGCGCCAGGCCGTTTTCGACTGTTTCGGCGGCGGCCAGAAACGACAGGAAGCCGGTGATCGTCGCGCTCGGATTGTCCGCATAGTCCGCTACCACGACGGCGAACTCGTCCAGGTGTTCGCGTCCGACTCCGCCGGATACGCCGACGGCGGTTCGCGCCTGGGCTTCGATACCGATGCCCATCGCGCGCTCGATATCGGTGACGAGCTCGGTGAGGGGTTGGCCGATCCGACCACGCAAAGTCTGGAGCTCTGCCGCCAGTGCCGAGATTCGCCGAAATCCGGTGTCCGAATATCTCTCGGCCGAACCCGGATCGGCAATGGCGTCGGCCAACCCGGCCTCTTCCGACTGTTCGCCCGGCAGCGAACTTTCCAGCGCCGCTTCCAACGCCGCGGGATCGTCGACTTTGCCCGGAGTGCCGAACCCACCCCGTATTCCCAGCTCGCGTGACCGCCGCGAGAGCGCCCTCAGGTCCGCTGCACCTATCTGCCATCGGGATCCGGTCAGAATTCGCATCGCGGCACTGCCGGCGAGCGGGTCGGCGACCAACCTGAGCATGGAGATCACGTCGGCAATCTCCGGGATGTGCAGTAGCCCGCCGAGGCCGACCACTTCGACTGGTAGGCCTCGGCTGCGAAGCGCCTCGGCGATCGGTTCGGCATCGGCGTTGCGGCGCACCAACACCGCTGCCGTCGGTGGCGGCATCTCCTCGGCTCTGGCACGGCGGAATTCGGCGGCGATGCAGTCGGCGACCCATTCTCGCTCGTCGATCACCGTTGCCGTGACGGCAAGACGAACGTCACCCGGTGTCGCCCCCGATCGTGCGCGCAACGTCTGCACCGGCACACCGCTCTGCCTCAGCGGTTCGGTGATCCGATTCGCGAGCGCAAGTGCCTCGGGTGGATTGCGAAAACTGGTCAGCAGTTCCAGGCGCGGCGCGGGAGATCCGTCCACGAGCGGAAAATCGGTGGCGAACCGGGGCAGGTTGGCCGCCGACGCGCCGCGCCAGCCGTAGATGGACTGCATCGGATCGCCCACGGCGGTCAGCGCGAGCGTTCGGTCCGAACCGCCACCGAACAAGGACGACAGCAGAACTCGCTGCGCGTGGCCGGTGTCTTGATATTCGTCGAGCAGAACGAGACGAAACCTCTCACGCTCGGAGCGACCGACATCGGCGTGGTCCGCGGCAACGCGTGCGGCCAACGACATCTGGCTACCGAAGTCGAGTGCGCCTTCTCGTCGCAAAGTCTGGTCCAGCCGCTCCACCAGAGGCAGGAGCGCGACTCGCTTGTGTTGTGCGTCGAGAATGTCGAGAAGTGTCTTCGACGGGCCACCACGCTGCTTGGGACCGGGACCGAGCATGTGCACCAATTGATCGAGATCTGTGTGTGCACTGCGCAGCTCGTCCGGATCCACCAGATGCTCCGCAAGCTGACCGGACAGTGCCAGCACGGCTTCGGTGATCGAGGTGGGATTGCGATCGGTATCGAGGTCTCCATCCCACGTACTGACGACGCGATGCGCAAGCTGCCACAGCTCGGTTTCGGACAGCAGCGTGGCCGAGGGTTCCATCGGAAGCAGCAGGCCGTGCTCGGACAGGAGCCGCCCCGCATACGAGTGATAGGTGCTCACTTCCGGCTCGCCCGAGGTGATTCGGTCGCGAAGTTTCAGACTCGGGTCCAGGGCACGAACGAGGTCGGACCCGGCAAGACGCGCCAATCGAGCTCGAATGCGAGAGGTCAGTTGCTGGGCGGCTTTTCGCGTGAAGGTGAGCCCGAGAACACTGTCGGGGTCGACTAGTTCGTTCGCCACCATCCAGACCACGCGAGCAGCCATCGTTTCGGTCTTGCCTGCACCTGCACCGGCCACGACCAACGTGGGACCGAGGGGTGCGGAGATCACGGCCGCCTGCTCCGGCGTCGGTGGATGCTTCTGCCCGAGCGCACGTGCAAGTTCGATGGGGTCGATACGCGGCTGAGTACGAGTGCTCGAACTCCGCGGTGAAGCCGTACGAGTGTTCAATTGTCCGTCACCTGCCTACCGGTCTCGTGCGCTGGGCAACTGGACTTGACCGGACAGTGCCTGCATCCGTCGTTGACGTACGCCTCGAACATCGGGCCCTGCGTCGCCGCAGCTGCCCGATGAACGATATCGCGCCATTCACCCAGCTTCTCCGGTGTGGGAGCCTCCTGAATTCGCTCGGTCGCGCCATCCTTGTTGTGAGGCTTGGCGACGAACACCAATCGGGCTCCGCCGGGTTCGCCGGCCGGCTCGCCCTCGATCGCTCCCGCAGCTGCCGCGACCTGATATGTAGCGAGTTGATTGTGGTTGCGCGCGTCTTCCTTGGACATCACGGTCTTCGCGGTCTTCACATCGATGATCACCGGGCGCCCATCCGGGTCGTGCTCCAGCCTGTCGATTCGGCCGCGCAGAGCGACCGACGGCTCGTCGTCCGATCGCGCCTCCAGCACCCCGTCGACCTTGACCTCCACGCCGGCCTCGGTCAATTCTCCGCGGCTTCCACGAAGCCACGTTTCGAAGGTCTCCAACATCACCCCGGTACGGTCGAGCTCGTGTCGAGAGAACCACTGCGATCCCAGATCTACTGCATCCCAAGCAGTTTCCAGTGCCCGACGAACCTGATCCGGCGGCATCTTGCCCGCGACCGCCTGCACGAGCGTATGCACGAGTGTTCCCGTCACAGCGTGAGTATTGGCCCCGTCGTTTCCGCCGTGCCGATCGAGCATCCAGCGAAGCGGACAGGTGGTGAGCTGCTCGACCGTCGAGGGTGACAGCGGAACCGGCCCGTCCCCCGGGTTCCAGAGCGGTGCGGTAGTGCTGACGCCGCCGACTCCGAACCATTCGTCGGGGTGGGCACCCTTCACCCCCGCTGCGGCGAGCCTCGCAAGCTGACGCGCAGCGCGTGACCGTGTTGCCGGGTCATCTTCGGCAACAGCAGGATCGCACACGACACCGCGAAGTTCGGCGACCAGCATCGGCAGGGCAAGTACTCGCCCGTCCGGCTCGGCGTCGGACTCGACCTCGGGCAGCTCCGGGTTCTCGTCGCCTCCCGACAGTTCGTCGAGGAACCTGGATCGGACGAGATCGGTGTCACCGGTGCTGGAATCGACAGCCGTCACGAGCAGAACCGATCGTGCGCGGCTGCACGCGACCATGAACAGCTTTCTTTCCTCGGCCAAGAGGGGCGCAGTCTTGGACAGTGTGGCGTCGATCAATTTGCCTGCCTCGGCCAAGCCCGATGCGAGATCGACGAGCGATTCGGTACCGAGCAAACTTCCTCGGGCCCGCAACCCCGGCCACAGTCCTTCCTGGACCCCGGCCACGGCAACGAGCTCCCACTCGCGTCCGGCTGCGGAATGTGCGCTGAGCAAGGTCACGGCATCGGCCACGACCGTCGATCGAAGGGAGTTCGACGTCGGAATCTGCTGCTGTGAAATGTATTCCACGAACCCGCCGAGGCGTGCCTGCGGAAGCCGGTCCACATACGCAGCGGCCGCGTCGAACAGCGCGACGACGGCGTCGAGATCTCGGTCTGCCTGCGCCCCCGCGGATCCACCCCACGCCGATGCCGAGGACCATCGGCGTTCGAGTCCTGATGCCTGCCAGGTCGCCCACAGCACATCCTCCACTCCCCGACCTGCACGCACCACCGAGTTTGCTTTGCGGATCACACCGAGAACTTTGCGCAGAGGCGCCGACTCGACGTCGGACAGTGCGGCGACCCACTCCGAACGAGCACGGCGACCGCCGGCGCGGTCTGTGGTCACGCCTGCGCCGACGATGGCTGCGCGCAGCAACTCGGACGAGTCGCGTTCACCGCCCGCCGCCAGTTCGATGCGTCGGACGCCTCGGCGGAGTCGACGAAGGCTCACCGGATCTGCGCCCCCTACCGGCCCGGAGAGCAGCGCAAGCGCGTCTTCACCGTCGAAGGAGGGATCGACGAGCGCGCGGAGGACCAAGAGCAAACCGACGGCTCCGTGCTGACGGTGCAGCGGGAGTTCGGACGCCGGAGTCACAAGGGGAACACCGGCACCCTGCAAGGCCCGGCGCAGTGGAGCAACCATCCGCGGGACCGATCTCACCACCACTGCCATGTCCGACCAGGGCATGCCGTCGACGAGGTGAGCACGACGCATGACGTCGGCGATGAGGGCGGCTTCCTTTGCCGCCGAGGCGAACACCCGCACGACCGTCCGCGTCTCGCCGTACCGGGGTTCGGCGACAGGCTCGGCGCCCCGGTGACGATTACCCCCTGGAATTCGACCGGCGATGATTCCGGCGATCTTCGCGACGGGCGCGGTACTGCGAAAGTTGTGCGCGAGCACCAGGCGACGTGCATCCCCCGGATCTGCGAGATCGGCGACGAACGTGGGGTCGGCGCCTCGAAAGGTGAACACCGATTGATCCGGATCGCCGGCGACGACGGTCGATTCGGTGTTGCTTCCGACGAGCCTGATCAGTTCGGCGGCCTGCGGATCGAGGTGTTGGGCATCGTCGACGACGAGATGCCTGATTCGCCGACGTTCTGCGTGCAGCAGATCCGGGTCGGTTGCGAAGGCCATCAATGCACTGCCGATCAGTTCGGCTGCGTCAAGCCCCGGTGCAGACGCTCCCGCGGCCTCGACACCGACCGCGCCGCGCAGCAACATCGCCTGCTCGTATCGGCCGGCGAACTTACCGACGGCGACCCATTCCGGCCGTGAGTGCTTGCGCCCCAGCTTGACCAGATCTTCGGGACCGATGCCGCGCTCGGACGAGCGCAGCATCAGATCGCGGACAGCGGTCACGAAGCCGCCCATTCCGAGCGCAGGACGCAACCGATCCGGCCAGTCGAGTGCCCCGTCCTCGATGTCTCCGCGGAGCATCTCACGCACCACCGCATCTTGCTCGGCGCCGGTCAGCAGCCGTGGCGGCGGATTGCCGTACACCGCTGCCTGTAGCCGCAGCACCGCGAACGCGTAGGAGTGAACGGTGCGCACCAGCGGTTCTCTGGTGGCGCGCGCCGAGTGCTCGCCCGCGAACAGACCGTTCGTGATCTGCTCGCGCATCGACAGCGCTGCGCGCTTCGATTGTGTGAGAACGAGTACCGACTCGGGATCACCGGACACGATCCGCGATACCGCGTAGTCGGCCACCAGTGACGACTTTCCGGTGCCGGGCCCGCCCAGAACCTGCCATGGGTTCCACGCCGGAGAACCGTCGGCGGCGGCCGATGCGGCATCGGGCTCGCTGACGAGCAGAGAGTGCGCGGCGCCCGTCCAGGTGCGACCGGGGACGGACACCCGCGGGGCGCGCACGAGCGTGGCAGCACCGCCGTGCCTACCCCCGGTGTCCGCTGTGTTGCCCGCCGGGCCCCCTGTGATCATGGTCCGATTGCATCACGCCCTACCGACACACTCGGTCACCGGTCGGCTGTGCGCTGCCGGGACTGCGTCGCGGCGCAGCAACTCGACCGCAGAGCGGAGCAACTTCACACCGATACGGCATAGTCGAGTCCATGCACGAGCTGAACTTCACCGCCTACGGGCCCGCCGACGGTCCGGAAATCCTCGCAATTCACGGTATGACGGGTCATGGTGCCCGCTGGGCTCACTTGGCCGAGAACCACCTCGGTGATGCTCGCATTCTGGCACCGGATCTCATCGGCCACGGCCGATCACCGTGGACGCCGCCGTGGGACATCGTCGCGCAGGTCGAGGGACTCGCATCGCTCGTGAGGCGCGAGGCTCGTGGACCGGTACTGGTTCTCGGCCACTCGTACGGCGGCGCACTTGCCCTCCACCTGGCGCAGGCTCACCCCGAGCTGGTGCGCGCCGTGGTCCTTCTGGATCCGGCGATCGAACTCGATGCAGCGGATCTCCTCGAGGTTGCCGGACTGACGGCCAAGTTCCCCGACTACACCGACGCCGAGGAGGCCAAGTCCGAAAAGATCAACGGTGCCTGGGCCGACGTTCCGGTCGAGTTGCTGGAGCAGGAGGTGACCGATCATCTGATCTCGGCGGACAACGGACGGGTCACCTGGCGAATCTCGACCCCCGCGATCGTCGCATCGTGGGGTGAACTTGTACGTCCACTGGTCGTGCCTCCGGCGGGGACTCCGACAGTGCTCGTCCAAGCCATGCGCGTCCAGCCTCCTTATGTCAGTGAAGAATTCAAGACCGCACTGCGCGAGCGTCTGGGTGACCACCTGAGCGTTGTCGAGCTCGATTGCGACCACATGGTCGCGCAAGCGAAGCCCGCGGAGGTCGCCGAGCTGGTGCGCAGGGTGCTGTAGATGGCGCGGATCACGGAGGAACAGGTCGAGCGCGTGCGCACACTCGTCGCCTCGATTCCGGCGGGAAACGTGGTCACCTACGGCGATATCGCCTCCGCCGCCGGTTTGTCCAGTCCGCGAATCGTCGGGTGGATCATGCGTACCGACTCCGCTGATCTACCGTGGCACCGGGTGTTGTCCGCAAACGGCACGCCCGCAACGCACCTCGCGACGCGACAACTGGAACGACTTCGAGCCGAGGGCGTTCTGTCACGAGACGGACGGGTGAACCTCGCCTCGATTCGGTTCGCCTTCGAGCAGTAGGTGACTAGACGACCAACTCGGCCGGCTCCACGGGATGGCCGTCACCGGCCGCGCCCGAGAACGTCTCCGCCAGAACGCGAACAGCGGCGCCCAACTCCGCGGCGGGACGGGTGAACGGCAGGCGCAGACGATCGTCGAACGCATACCCCGTTCCGAATCGGGTTCCTCGGGCAAGCAACAGATTCCGCGTCGCTGCACGCCTCACCACGTCGTCGGAGGTGATTCCGTCGGGCAGAGAACACCACAGCGACAAGCCACCGTCAGGCACGCGGAAAGTCCACTCCGGGAGTTCGGCCCTCATGTGCGAGACCAACAGGTCTCGTTGTCCACGCAGCCACGTGCGCCGCGCAGCAAGCACGTCGTCGTAGCGAGCCAGCACATGCAGTGCCACCGCCTGCTCCAGCACCGATACCGACAATTGCCGCCTGGCGTAGGTCCTCGCCATTCGGGCGACGAGCTCGCGGTCGGATCGCACCCATCCGACTCGAAGGCCACCCCACACCGACTTGCTCAGTGAACCGATCGAGATGGTCGCGGTGCCCGGCGTGGGAACCCCGAACGGCTCCAGCATGGGCATGCCGTCGAGCGCCAGGTCGGCGGCGACCTCGTCGACAACCGTCAGGATTCCGTGACGCGCCATCGTCGCCGCCAGTCGCCGTCGGCCGGCTGCGGTCATTCTCGCTCCCGAAGGATTGGAGAAGTCCGGCATCAGGTACGCCAGGGTCGGTGCACTCTGTCGTGCAGCACGATCCGCATCGTCGACGAACGCATCAGGCTCGCTCGCGTCCAACGGAACCGGAACAGCAAGCGCTCCAGCGCTTTCCAGAGCCTCGACCACTCCAGGGTAGGTCGGATGCTCGACGAGCACTCGATCACCTGGCCGCGCGAAGGTCTCGAATGCGAGATGTGTTGCGTCGCCCGCGCCCGAGGTGACCACGATCTGGTCGGAGGTCGTCGGCAATCCTCGCTCGGTGTACCTGGCCGCGATCGCGGTGCGTAGCGCCGTCGTGCCCGACGGGGCATATCCGTGTCCGGCGAGCGCCGAATTCACCGTCGTCAACGCAGCGGCGTACGCCGCCGCCAGAAACGGCGACGCCTCGGGAGCTGCATTGACGAAGTCGAGCACGCCGGGAGATTCCGATCGCATCATCGTGCCCCACGAGGTTTCCTCGACGGGGATCGAGACGAAGGTACCTGCCCCGTGTATCGCCTCGGCCCAGCCTTGGCCGCGAAGCGCCTTGTAGGCCGAGGTCACCGTCACGCGACTGACTCCGAGCGCAGCCGACAACGCGCGCTCGGGCGGCAGGCGGTTACCCGCGCCGATCGACCCGTCCGCGATGATGCGCCGAAGCGCGTCGGACAACGCGCGATAGAGCGGTTGCCCATCGCCTTCCACCGTGCCGAGCAGCAGGGCAAGCGCGCCGGCATCGAGTTCGGTGGGTAGTTTGCCGACTGAAGTCATCAGGCCACTTTGCCATAGAGGACTGAATTTCATTGGCCGATCGCAGTCCATTATCGAACAATGTTGATAACAGGACTGATAATCGGACTGACCGCCTTGTCATTGGCCTGGCTACCGTCGGTGGTGCGCAGCGGCGGGAGATGCGGAATCGACGGGCCACCGCGAAGCCGTCGTGTACCGGACTGAGCTCACGCACTAACCTTCGAGAGCATGAACCTCGGACAGTTCGATCCCCGCCCGACCGCGAAGTACGCCCTTGCCAAGGCGAGCCCGTTCGTGGCAGCTGCCGGTCTGGTGATCGACGAGGTTTCCGGCACCAAGGTCGTGGGGCACATCGAGTTGACCGAGGATCACTTCACCCCCTGGGGCGTGGTGCACGGCGGCGTTTACACCACCGCCGTCGAATCGGCAGCGAGTATCGGCGCCAGTGAAGCAGTCAAGGACCGCGGCGAGTTCGCCGTCGGAGTCCACAACGGCACAGATTTTCTTCGAGCAAGCAAGGGTGGGCGCGTCGACGTGATCGCCGAACCTCTCCAGCAGGGCCGAGTACAGCAGCTGTGGCTCGTCACGATCACCGCGACGGACAGCGGCAAAGCCATTGCGCGGGGACAGGTTCGACTGCAGAACGTACCCCTTCCGACGTGAGCGATCCCTCCACCGACACGACAATCGATGCCATCGTCCTCGCCGGCGGAAGCGGACGCCGGATGGGCGGCATCGACAAGCCTGCATCGACCGTCGGTGGGATAAGCCTCATCCGGCGCGCGATCGATGCAGTCTCGATGGCAGGCGTCACGGTCGTCGTCGGTCCTCACCGCCACGACCTGGACCCCGACATCGTGCAGACGCGCGAGAGTCCGATCGGGTCGGGACCGGTTGCGGCCATAGCGGCAGGCCTCGCGGCTCTTCCGCAGGCAGGCTCCGCCAGGGTCGTCGTGGTGTTGGCGTCGGACCTTCCCTTCGTCGACGCAGGATCCGTCGACATTCTTCGGTCGAACCTGGGGTCGCACTCGGCTGTCTTCGCCGCCGACCACTCCGGACGGACACAATATCTGTTCGGCGCCTGGGACTCCGAGAAGCTCCGACTCCACGTCGCCGAACTCTCCGACACCGCGAATTTATCCGTGCGGTCGATAGTGCCGAAGGACCACGGAGTGGTGGCAGTTCCGAACATCGATGATTGCGACACCGTCGACGACCTCGCGGCAGCACGTGAACGCGCCGCGGCAGCGGCTCCGGAGGAACCGGTTCCGACAGTCGACGAGGCTCGCACCGCTCTCCGGCGGCGCATATCGCCGCTGCCCACCCGGGTGACACCACTGACCGAGGCCTTCGGAAGCACCCTGGCCGAGCCCATCCTCGCTGCCACTCCCCTTCCTCCCGTGAACATCTCCGCGATGGACGGCTACGCCGTGGCAGGCGAGGGGCCGTGGACGGTACGCGGCGAGATTGCCTATGCAGGAACAACGATCGAGAAGAATGTGCCGACGGGCAGTGCGATGCGCATCGCCACCGGGGCGTTCGTACCCGAGGGTGCGACCTCGATCATCCGAGACGAACATGTGGTGCGAGACGGCAACCTCCTGCGCCGCCGCGAAGGTGCGCCCATCCGCGACGACACCCGCCGGGCAGGCGAGGATTGGTCGGCCGGGACGGAATTGGCGGGCATCGGACGAGAAGTCTCGGCTGCCGTACTGTCCGTCGCACTCAGCGGCGAAGTCGAGCGACTCATCGTGCGAGGCCCGGTTCGAGCACGGATCATACTCAGCGGAAACGAGATTCGTGCCGAAGGACCTCTGGACGCGGGCCAGACTCGTGACAGCCTCGGACCTGTTCTCGTGCACTATCTCGCCGCGTGCGGCATCACTCTGGTCGACACGGTGTATCTGCCGGATTCCCCGAACGGCTTCGAAGATCTGTTGGCGCGACCCGCGTCGGCCGACGTCGTCGTGGTCGTGGGGGCAACCGGAGGTGGTGCCGCAGACCAACTTCGCCGAGCACTCGTTCGAGCCGACGCCGACGTCATCGTACAACGCACGAAGATTCGACCGGGAGGGTCGCAGATCACCGCAGTGCTGCCTTCAGGGACGGTGGTACTCGGCCTTCCGGGGAATCCTTTGGCCGCGGTCGGCACCTTGATGCTGACCGGTCCTGCCATCGTCGATGCCCTGACCTGCCGAGCCCGGCGCGTGCCGGTGACAGGGCTCCTCGCAGGCGAGCCGTCGACAGCGTCGCCGGTTGCTCGCCTCGTCCCGGTGAAACGGGAGGGCACGCACTGGCGGGTTCAGGAACCGGTGCGCACTGCCCATCTATTACATCTGGTCGACAACGATGCGCTCGCGCTGATCCCGGCGAACTTCAACTCGAGCGAGCCCGTGGAACTGCTGCCATTGCCTCGTTGACGAGCCTGCGCGTTCCGTCGAGGAAACGATCGACGACCAGATCGACTATGCCGGAATGTAATCCGAGAGGTTCGGCCACGCCGTCACTTCCGGCGTCCGCCAGACGGGTGTGAAAGAGTCCGCGAGCCAATAGATAGGACGCGACGAACACACGCTCGTGGCCTTGACCTCTCAGCGCTTCGATCGCGGCGGGCACGGACGGCTCCGCTGTCGCCACATAGCCGATTCCGACCTGCACCCGGGCGATATCGGCCAACATGGCGGCAGCACGGCGATGCTCGAGAAGGGCGCGCTTGTCCGAGGATCCGGCGGCCGCGAACACGATGGCGTCACCGGGACGCCAGCCCGCGTCGACGAGGCGCTCCAGCATGACCGCCGCGAAAACCGGATCAGGTCCGAGAGCTCGCGTGACCGCCACCGATCGATGGCCGCTTTCGGCCACCTCCCGCGGAACATCGGTGTGAACGTGGAACCCGGAAGCCAAGAAGGCAGGGACCACAACCGCAGGCCCCTCCAGTTCACGGAGGACTTCCTTGGGAGACGGCCCGAGGACATCGACGAACGCAACGCGCGTCGTGCCGACTTTCAGACTGACCGCGTCGGCAAGTTCGGCGATCATCTCGACGCCCCGCGGATTACGCGTACCGTGCGCGACGAGAACGAGTGATGGTTGTCCAGGATCGGTCATCTCAGTACTTGCCCCCTTCGGGAATTCGGATCGGCGGAACGTGTGATGCTGCGGCAGAGCCGTTTTCGCTGGTAGCTTCGTGGACCTCGACAGGATCGACCGCCAGTCGATATCCACGCTTGACGACGGTGTGAACAATCTTCGGTGCACCGAGCGAAGAACGAAGCCGTGTCATCGCGGTCTCGACGGCGTGCGTGTCCTCTCCACCTCCGGGCAGGGCCGCGAGAAGCTCGTCGCGAGACACCACGCGTCCTGGCCGCGATGCCAACGTCTTCATCAACGCCATCCCCGCAGGCGACACCGAGCGCACGACACCGTCGACGACGACACACCGGCCGCGGACACTCAACTGATGGCCACCCGCATCCATCGGCGCGCATCGTCGCGGGAGCTCCTCGGCGATATGCCTGGCCAGTGCTCCGAGACGCGCACGCGCAGGCTGTGTCGTCGCCACCTTCAACTGCTCCAGCGGCGCTGCGGTGACCGGCCCGACGCACACCGGAAGAACCCGATTGCGCATCGACTGCAGGAGCGGCTCCAGCACACCGTTCTCATCGGCCCTCATCAGCAGCGATGCCACCGCAGGCGCACTGGTGAAGCTGATGGCATCGAGATCGCCGACGACGACGGCTTCGATCATGCGATCCATGGGCGCACCGTCGTCCGGGGCGGTCCACCGGTATACCGGAACTGGAACCACCTCGGCACCGGCCTCGCGCAGCACCTCACAGAAGTCCGGGACCGGCTCCCATTCCGTGGTAGCGCCGTGCAATTGGACTGCAATCCGCTTGCCCACCACACCTTCTTCGAGCAGATGCTCCAGGACCTCTGCCGACGATTCGGACGCCGGGCTCCATTCCTCACGAAGGTCGGCTGCGCGTATCGCACCCTTGGCCTTGGGGCCGCGGGCGAGCAATCTCGACGACGCCAGCGCTCGTCCCAGGCTCTCGGCCTGCCCCCACCCTTCAGCAGCCTCGACCCACCCGCGAAAACCGATACCCGTTGTGGCAACGGTGATCTCGGGAGGATCAGCGATGATCGATTCCGTGACGCGTTCGAGTTCCGCGTCGTCGGCGAGCGGAATGATGCGGATGGCGGGAGCATGCATGACGGACGCCCCACGCCGGACCAGCAGCGTGGCGAACTCCTCGGCCCTGCGCGACGCGGTGATCCCGACGGTGAACCCGGCAAGCGGGGTGTCTGCGTCCGTACTCATTCCACGAGCTCCCCTCGGAACGCGAGTGCTCGGGCCGGTTGGGTCACGTCGATTCGCCACGCACGAAGATCACGCCGTCGACGATTCGGGTCTCGAACGATCCGATCGTCGCGGACTCGTCGTCGAGGCAGCGCCCGTCGACGAGGCTGAACACCTGCTTGAGCAAAGGTGACGCAACCGTCGGCTCGCCGGCGCGATCGCCGACCAGCCCGCGGGACATGACGGCAGCGCGGCCGAACGGATCGATGTTGCCCACTGCGAACACGTGACCACCGGGCAGCAGGAACAGCGCTGCTTGTGTGCCACCACGTAGAAGCACCGCGACACCGCGGCCGGGGACCAACGAGTCCACACTGCACGCTGCGGTCCACTCTCGAGATGTGCGAGTGGCGGCGTGCTGCCCCGTCGTGCCGAGCGCGCTACCTGTGCCGGTTCGAGAATCGATGAGAGTCATCTGTGTACCTCCTGGTGCTATTGCACGTTGCCGATGTTTCTTCGTCGTTAAATGGCGATTACCCGGGTGTGCACATGCGTTCAGTTTCGTGACGTGGCCGTTGTCAGGGCCCGAAAGACGGCATTCCCATCAACACGGGAACCTTCCGCTCACCGCTCTCGTCGAACGCGATCGTCGGATCCGATTCCTCCGGAGCGTTGACGAAGGAGACGAAACGGCCAAGCTTCTCCTCGTCTTCCAGAACCCCGGCCCACTCGTCCTTGTAGCCGGCAACGTGGCGATCCATATCGGCTTCGAGCTCGTTGCCGATTCCGAGACTGTCCTCGCACACGACCGCTTTGAGGTGCTCCAGCCCGCCGTCGAGTGCGTCCAGCCAGGGAGCGGTGCGCTGGAGTCGATCGGCAGTGCGGACGTAGAACATCAGGTACCGATCGATGTAGCTGACAAGTGTCGTGTCGTCGAGGTTCGACGCGAGCAGTTGAGCGTGCTTGGGCGATTGGCCGCCGTTGCCACCGACGTACAGGTTCCACCCGCCCTCGGTCGCGATGACGCCGACGTCTTTGCCGCGCGCCTCGGCACATTCACGAGCGCACCCGGACACGCCGAACTTGATCTTGTGAGGCGAACGCAGACCGCGGTATCGATTCTCGAGATCGACGGCCATCCCCACCGAATCCTGGACGCCGTAGCGGCACCAGCTGGACCCCACGCAACTCTTGACCGTTCGCAGCGACTTTCCGTATGCCTGACCGGATTCCATGCCCGCGTCCACCAGACGCTTCCAGATCGCGGGTAGCTGCTCCACGCGGGCACCGAACATGTCGATGCGCTGTCCACCGGTGACCTTGGTGTACAAACCGAAGTCTCGCGCTACCTCACCGATCACGATGAGCTGTTCGGCGGTGCATTCTCCTCCCGGCATCCGAGGTACGACGGAGTACGTGCCGTTCTTCTGGATGTTGGCGAGGAAGTGGTCGTTGGTGTCCTGCAGGGACGCCTGCTCACCGTCGAGTATGTGATCCGACGACGTCGAGGCGAGGATCGATGCGACAACGGGTTTGCAGATGTCGCAGCCGCTCCCCGTGCCGTACTTGGCGATCAGGGAAGAGAAGGTACGCGTGTTCGTGGCTCGGACGATCTCGAAGAGTTCGGCGCGCGACTGACCGAAGTGCTCGCACAACGCCTTCGACATCACCACACCGGACGCGGCGAGAAGCTGTTTGATCGAGGGCAGGCATCCTCCACACGTCGTTCCGGCAGAGGTGCAACTCTTCACCGACGCGACATCACACGCACCGCCCTCGATCGCACTGCAGATAGCGCCTTTGGTGACGCCGTTGCAGGAGCAGATCTCGGCATCGTCGGGCAGAGCGCCCATCCCGACCTGCTCGGCGGCGGGCGAGATCAACGAACCGGGATCACCGGGAAGTTCACGGCCGACGAGCGGGCGGAGCAAGGAGTACGCGGTGGCGTCGCCGACGAGGATGCCGCCGAGCAAGGTCTTGGCATCGTCCGATACGACGAGTTTTGCGTAGGTCCCCTTCGGAGCATCGCTGAACGCGACCTCCAGGGCGCCCGGAGTAGCCGCCATGGCGTCACCGAAGCTGGCGACGTCGACCCCCATCAGCTTGAGCTTCGTCGACATGTCGGCACCCGGGAATTCGGCTTCGCCGCCGAGCAGACGATCGGCGACGACCTCGGCCGTGGAATAGCCGGGCGCGACCAGCCCGTAGCACCGACCCTCGACCGCCGCGCATTCGCCGATCGCATAGACGTCGGGATCGGCGGTACGGCAGCCGATGTCGACGAGGATGCCGCCCCGCTCGCCGACCGCGAGGCCTGCATCGCGCGCCAGTTGGTCCTGAGGACGGACACCGGCCGAGAACACCAGAAGTGCTGCATCGATCACACTGCCGTCGGACAATTCGACCGAAAGGCCGGCGCCGTCGAGGTTCTCGGTGATCGACGAGGTACCGACGCCTGCGTGAACGTGCAATCCGAGATCGGTGACCAGACGTGCAAGCAGTGCGCCGCCGCCTTCGTCGACCTGAAGCGGCATCAGGCGTGGGGCGAATTCGACGACGTGGGGCGTCATGCCCATTTTCTTCAGCGCGTTGGCAGCTTCGAGTCCGAGCAATCCGCCGCCGACCACGACGCCGACGGCTCCCGGGCCTGCAGCGTCGGCGCACGCCCTGATCTTGTCCAGGTCGTCGAGAGTGCGGTAGACGAAGCACTCGGGGCGATCATGGCCGGTGATCGGCGGAACGAACGGGTACGAGCCCGTCGCGAACACCAGTGCGTCGTAGTCGACGATGTCGCCGGTCGACGTCGTCACCGTCTTGCCTGCCCGGTCGATGCTGTCGGCACGAACGCCGATCCGCATGTCGACGATGGTGTCACCCAGGTAGTCGTTTCCTGCGAGGGCGAGTTCGCGGTGATCCCAAGCGCCGACGTAGGACGAGAGCCCCACGCGGTCGTAGGCAGGCAGTGCCTCCTCGCACAGCACCGTCACCTTCCAGTCGGCTGCCTCGTCGCGCGCGCGCAGCGCCTCCACGAAGCGATGACCGACCATGCCGTGTCCTACAACCACCGCGTTCTTCACGTGAGGTCCTTTCAGAGAATTCTTGTGGAGAAAAATCGAGAAGTGGCGCGGTCAGACCGCGGCAGGGACATCGGTGTTGTCACCCTGGACGACCCGCGGCTTGCGGAGATACACAGCCCAGGTGACGAGGCCGCAGAGAACGTAGAAGCCGAGGAACACCCAGAAGGCCGTCGTGGCGGATTTCGCCGAACCCGAGTACGACGCGCGCAGCACGAGGTTGATGCCCACTCCGCCCAGAGCGCCGATTGCTCCGGCGATTCCGATGAGCGCACCGGACATCCGACGCGACCAGTGCTGCTGCTGCTCCGTCGTCATGCCCTGCAGTTCGACCGACTTGGCGGCGAAGATCGCGGGGATCATCTTGTAGACCGAACCGTTGCCGAGCCCGGAGAGTAGGAACAGCAGGATGAAGCCGACGACGAAGAGCGCCATCATCGTTCCGCTTGCGGCGCCTGCAGTGCCGTCGTCCCAGGTACTGGCAGCAACCAGGATTCCGGTGGAGAAGACCATCGCCACGAACGTGTACAGCGTGATCTTTCCGCCGCCGATCTTGTCGGCCAACTTACCGCCGAACGGGCGAGAGATGGAACCGAGAAGTGGTCCGAGGAATGCGATCTGAGCTGCGTGCAACGACGCCTGAGCCTGCTGCGCTGCGGTGGCGGGGGCTCCGTCGGTGAGACCGGCGAGGAAGTTGATCTGCAGCACCTGACCGAACGCGAAGCTGAACCCGATGAACGATCCGAACGTGCCGATGTACAGGAAGGCGATCCACCAGGAGTCGGAGAACTTGAGAACGTCGATCATCGATCGACCGTTGGTCTTCTGATTCTCGAGGTTGTCCATGAAGAGCGCAGCGCCGACCGCGGCAACGGCGATGAAGACGAGGTAGACGGCACAGACGATCTCGGGTGCGGTGTTACCGATCGTGGCGATCACGAGAAGGCCGATGAGCTGGATCACCGGTACGCCGATGTTTCCGCCGCCCGCGTTCAGTCCGAGCGCCCAGCCCTTCTCGCGTTGCGGGTAGAAAGCGTTGATGTTGGTCATCGACGACGCGAAGTTGCCACCGCCGAGACCGGCGAATGCGGCGACCACGATGTAGGTGGTGTACGACGCAGGATTGAGCATGAAGTACATGGTCAGCAAGGTCGGGATCAGCAGCACGAGCGCGCTGAAGATCGTCCAGTTCCGGCCACCGAACTTCGCTGTCGCGAACGTGTAGGGAATGCGCAGGATCGCACCGACCAATGTGGGAACCGCGACCAGGAAGAACTTGCCTGCTGCATCGATGCCGTACACCGAGACCGGCATGAACAGCACCATGACCGACCAGATCGACCAGATGGAGAATCCGACGTGTTCGGCGACGACGGACCAGATGAGGTTCCGCTTGGCGATCGCCTTGCCGCCGCCTTCCCAGGCTTCGACGTCCTCGGAGTTCCAGTGGCTGATCCGGTGCTTGATCGACACCGGAACCGTGCCTGGTTTCGGTGTCGCTGTCGAAGCAGTCTCGGCTGATGGTGCCTCGGGAATGCTGGTCACGTGGGCCTCCTGATCGCGTGGGAGACCCAAAGATAGAAAAGCCATGTTGCGCGGGCGATGCCTGCGGTGACCTGTCGATTAACTTGGTCTCACGTTGCGAATCGGGCACTCGTGAGATGAACGACGCATAGGCGTCGCGCGGTTCACCAGGTGTCTTCGAGCATCCGCGGTCGGCAACAGAGGTATCCGCCGACGAGCAGGACCGCGACACAGCCGGTCAGAACAAGCATCGGAACAGCCCATCCGCCGGACAACGTGTGCAAGAGACCGAACGACAACGGTCCGGTCGCGGACACCACGTAGCCGAGTCCCTGCGTGAAACCCGAGAGTCCCGAGGATCCGCCAGGTGTACGGGTCCGCAGGTTGATCAGCGTCAACGACATCGGGAACGTCATCGTGCCGAGCCCGATCAGGCACACCCACAGAACGGTACCGCTGGTCGGTGAGAAATACAGGCCGGCGAAACCGACGAGGTAGAACACCGCGGCGGCGATGACGAGTCCGAAGGGGTTGCGCAGGCGTGCGCAGAGAGAGGGCGCGACGAGCGCGGAGATCAACCCCATCGCTCCGAACGCCGCGACCGAGGCGCCGGCGAGAGCTTCGTCGATGCCGGCATCGGTCAGGATCGTCGGTAGCCAGGTCAACATCGCGTAGGTGATGAACGAGGTCATCGCGAACATCCCCACCATCCCCCAGGCCAGCGACGAGCGGTAGATCTTGCCTGCAGGCGCCTCGTGCACTGCGGCCGAACCCGATTCGCCACTGACATCCTCGGTGTCGCGGCCGCGGCGTACGAGGACGACCCCGAGCCACGGCACTGCCGCCGCCAGGCCGACCACCGCCCAGATTCCGATCGAGATGCGCCATCCGTGCGCCCCCGCGACGGGAACCGCCAGCAACGGCGGCACCATAGTGCTGATCTGCAGTGCACAGATGTACAAGGTGCTCACGACAGCCAACCGGTCGGAGAAGTACCGCTTGACCAGTGGCGGGATGACCACGTTCCCGATGCCCATTCCCGCGAGCGCGATGGCCGACAGGCCGAGCAGACTTCCGGTCCCCGGCGCGAATGCCCGTGTCGCCATACCGATCGTCGTCAGCGTCATCGCGAGCAACGCGGCACGTTCGAGTCCGGTTCTCTTCACGATGACGGGGGTCAGCAGTCCGAACACGGCGAACATCGCCGGAGGCAACATTCCTACCAGGCCGACCACGGTTGAACCGAAGTGCAGGTCGGCGCCGATGCGACCGAACAGCGGGCTGATCGAGGTGACTGCGGCGCGCAGAGTCAGAGCCGAGACCATGATGGCCGCAAAGACGAGTACACGCCCACGCAGCAGGTGTGCGGCGTGTGGACGGACGTCGGTCACGGCGGTAGCACTCACCGACAAATCATAGGATGACCGGATCATCTCGCGCAAAGCAGTAAAGTCACCGGCACACACCGAGAAGCAACGGGAGTCATGCGTGCAACATGTCCAGCGGTCGAGCCTGATTTCGCAGGTGACGACTCAACTTCGCGAAGAGATCGTCACCAAACGCTGGCCCGTAGGCTCACGCATACCGACCGAACCGGAGCTCTGCGAGCTGACCGGCACCGGTAGAAACACCGTCCGCGAGGCTGTCCAAGCTCTGGTGCACGCCGGTATGGTCGAACGCCGCCAGGGTTCGGGAACGTTCGTGATGGCTACGTCCGACCTCGGGGGCACCCTCGGGAAGTACTTCGCCGACGCCCAGGACCGCGATGTCACCGAACTGCGCCGCACTCTGGAAGTGACGGCGGCCGTGCTCGCCGCCGAGCGACGAGACGCCGAAGACATTCGCGCGCTGATCGAAGCGTTGGACCATCGAAATCACTCGTGGGCGAACGAGGACACCGAAGAGGCCATCGCCGTGGACGCTCGATTCCACCGCGCGATCGTGGCAGCGAGCCACAATGCGATCTACCTGGAGTTCTACGACTCGTTGCTTCCGACGATCGAACGAACGATGCGCCACCACGTCAGCGCACACAGAAACGGCTATCACGACGAGCATTCCGCACTGGTCGACGCCATCGTTCGCGGAGACGCCGACGGGGCTCGTACGGCATCGTTGACGTTCTTCGACGAGCTCGGCACCGACCACGAGCCCGCGAGCGCATCCGGTCGGTCGATCGGGTAGGCCGCGCCCCCGCATACGCGACGCTAGAGCAGCAACCGCACAAGATCCGCGGTCCTGGCGAGCCCAGGAAACGCCTCGGGAGTCGATCTCGCGTGCAGTGCATGCACCGAGAATCGGAAGATCAAGGCGCGCAACAACATCTGCGGCCACTCGGGCAGATCTTCCCACCGGCCTATCAGTGCGTCGTCGGCGCCACCCCACGAAATCGCGTCCACCACCGTCACCGCGGCAGCCCAGGACGGCGGCCGCCAGTACGGGGCGATATCGGTGATCCCTGGCGCGTCGTTGCCGTCGAACAACACGGTGCCGAACAGGTCACCGTGTACCAACTGATCCGGCGACGCGACAACTTTCCGGAGGCTGGCGAGCTGTGTGATCAGCTCCAGGCTCTGCTTTCCGTCGGTGGTCGTCACTTCGGGCGCGCCTGCGGCACGCGCAGCGCGCAACGGGGTCGCCTCCCACGCGGCACGGTCGGCGGCAACGAACACATCCGCATCGGCCCACGGCGCGACCGGCGGCTGCACCAGAAAACGAGGACGCTCCAGCTGCGAGGTAGCGGCGTGCAATCGGACGGACAACGACACCACCTCGTCGTGCCGAGGTTCAGGCGAACCCGCGATGAACGTATCGGCTCGCCAGCTGCTGACGACGTAGCGGCCGTCCGTCGACCGGACGGGCCTGGCCAACCTGACGCCTTCGACGGACAGATTCTCACGCACCTTCGCAGACCACGCCGCTCTCGCATGGTCCGCGACCGGCGAAAGCACGACGTCGCCGAGCCGCCAACCACCGTCCCAATCCCCACCGAGCGGGACCGGAGGCACGTTGCGCAGCCCGAAAGTGGAGATCACGTGCTGAGGGGGTTCCACTGAGCTCACACAACTCACGGTACCGCCGACCGTCCACGGCAGTCCGCAGGCGCGCGAGTACCGGTCGGCGGTGTCGGTAGCGTCTGCGCCCTAGTAGGTGGGCAGGGACGGATCGACCTGATTCGCCCAGGCGGTGATACCGCCCTGCAGGTGCACTGCATCGGCAAAGCCTGCACGTTTGATCACCGCGAGCGCTTCGGCGGACCTGATTCCCGTCTTGCAGTGCAGCACCAACCGGCGATCCTGAGGCAGCTCCGCCAACGCTTCGCCGGACATGATGCGCCCCTGCGGTATCGACACGGCACCGTCGATACGCGCGATGTCCCATTCCACCGGCTCTCGGACGTCGATCAGCGCGATGTCTTCCGAACTCTTCATCAGCGCCGCCAATTCCGCCGGCGTGATCGTCGAGCCGTCCGTTGCCGACGCGGCGTCAACCGACACCACGCCACAGAACTCGTCGTAGTCGATCAATTCCGTCACCGGCACTCTGTCCGGATCGCGCTGCACCCTGATGGACCGATAAGACATGGCCAGGGCGTCGTAGACCATCAGTCGGCCGAGAAGCGTGTCGCCGATTCCGGTGATCAGCTTGATCGCCTCGGTCACCATGATCGAACCGATCGAGGCACACAACACCCCGAGCACCCCGCCTTCGGCGCACGAGGGCACCATGCCGGGCGGTGGAGCTTCCGGGTACAAGTCTCGATAGTTGAGGCCGACACCGCCCGGGGCGTTCTCCCAGAACACCGAGACCTGGCCCTCGAACCGGTAGATGGAGCCCCAGACGTAAGGCTTGCCGGCGAGGATCGCCGCGTCGTTGACGAGATAGCGCGTTGCGAAGTTGTCCGTACCGTCGAGAATCAGGTCGTATTGCTCGAACAACTCGACGGCGTTGAACCTGTCCAGCCGAATTTCGTGGAGCCGGACATCCACGCCGTCGTTGAGTTCACGAATCGAATCCCTGGCGCTCGCGGCCTTCGACCTGCCGACGTCGCTGCGCCCGTGGATGATCTGACGTTGAAGATTGGACAGCTCGACCTCGTCGAACTCGACGATTCCCAATGTTCCGACGCCGGCAGCGGCGAGATAGAGCAGTGCGGGCGATCCGAGGCCGCCCGCGCCGATGACGAGAACGCGTGCAGCACGCAACCGGCGTTGTCCGTCCATTCCGACTGCCGGAATGATGAGGTGCCTGCTGTACCGGGCCACGTCCTGATGGGACAACACACCCGAAGGTTCGACGAGGGGCGAGAGCACGGTCATTCTCCGACGCTACCGAACGCCGGCTACGAGAACGGAATCAGGCGTACGTCAGGCGCGCGGATGTGGCCACGGGTTGAATCTGCACGTCTTGCCGTCCATCGGGACCACTCCCTCGGGATCGAGCCGGGCGATGTCGTCGTTGGCCGTTCCGAACGTCTGCTGCATCATCACCGGCGCGAGCCCGCCGTCGGTCTCGCACGGCTGATGCTGCTGGTAGCCGATCGCGTGCCCCACCTCGTGGTTGATCTGATATTGCCGGTAGGAACCGATGTCGCCCTGGAACGCGACGGCACCGCGGACCCACCGGGGCTCGTTGAGCACCACCCGGCCGATGCCCGGGTTGTAGCAGGACACCTCCAACTGAATGTCGTATCCGCACGCCTGCCGAATGCTCATCTGCGATGTCAGCGAGACGGCGAAATCCGGCTCACCCTGATCGATCCGCCGGAACGCGAACCGAGGGTCGTTGGTCCAACTCTTCGGATTGCTCAGCGTCTGGTCGACCAAACGGCCGAAGGACTCCTCACCACCGAAGCCTGCGGTGTCCACACCGTCCTCCACCTCGACGGTGTAGGTGAACACCCGTTCGGTCCCCTGCCCCACCTGGTCGCTGACGCCGGGTACGACGTGCCATGTACCTGCGCCCTGGACGGTGAACGAACCCCCGTCCGGCAGTTCGCCCGACGGAATGGATTCGGCGAAGTTTCCGTCGGCGGTCGGAGGAACGCCGATCACCCCGGTGCTGTCGGTCGTACCGGGACTCAGCTCACCGAACCCGGGCTCGGCACCCGAGGACGACGTCGATGCGACCGAGGCGGTACCGGGATCTCCTGTCCGGACAGCGTCGATCACCACCAGCGTGGTGACGACGAGAAGAATCGGAATGGCGTAGGCCCGCCACCCGTACACCGACGCGAACTTGCCGATTTTCGACTGTTTTCTGACCTGACGCTCGGGTCGAGGAGAACGCGTACGGTGCGATTCGGTGCGCGCGGTCGGATCCCACTGGGCACGAAGCGGCTGATGGGAGCCGCGGCCGCCTACCTCGCGAGGTAGGTCGTCCGCAATTCGATCGTCGTAACCGCCGCCGTGGCCGCCGTCGCGCCTGGATCGACCTCCGGGGGGAGCATCGCGGCGGGCGCGACGCGAATCCGATTCCCGACGGTCTTCGTCCGCGTCTGCCCACGTCCGTCCGCCACCTCGCGGTCCGCCTCGGTCAGTCACTACGCCAGAATCTCACAGTCGACGGCCCACGCTGTTCGCCGCGCCGATGTTTGTGGCGTCCAACAAACCCGACGACCGGTAAACGCATCCATACCCGGCACAGCACCGGTCGACGGCAACGAACTACACGACCCGCGCACCGCAGACGTCGCCGACTCGACGCTGGCGGGTATCGTTGCTTCACGATCTGCGCATTGAATTTCGGCGGCTCCTCGACCCAAGCCAGCGAGCCGTTCCTCACTACTCGCGCAGTGACGACGCGGATGGGAATTACCACAATGACTGAACTCGCGGATCGGATGTCCTCGGACCGTCCGTCCTCAACATCAGGCCGCCGAAGCGCTCGGTTACCGCGTGAGGCTCGCCGCGCGCAGCTGCTCGCCGCGGCGAGCGAGATCTTCGTGACCCGTGGCTATCACGCGTCGGGGATGGACGAGATCGCCGAATGCGCCGGGGTGAGCAAGCCGGTGCTGTACCAGCACTTTCCCGGGAAGCTGGAGCTGTACCTCGCGGTGCTGCAAAGTTACGTCGACACACTGATCTCCGGTGTTCGGCAGGCCCTGCGGTCCACGACGGACAACCGCAAGCGTGTCCGCGCTGCAGTACTGGCGTTCTACGACTTCGTCGACACCGACACGCAAGGGTTCCGACTCGTGTTCGAATCCGATCTCATGGGCGATCCTCAGGTCAACGCTCGCGTCGAGCAAGCAACCGAAGCCTGCGTCGACGCGGTCTTCGACCTCGTTGCACACGACTCGGGTCTCGACCCCTACCGTGCCCGTGTACTGGCGGTCGGCCTCGTCGGCGCCAGCCAGTTCACCGCACGTTACTGGCTCGAAGCCGACCGCCCGATCTCGAAGGAAGATGCCGTCGACACCACGGTGTCGCTCGCCTGGGGCGGTCTGTCACACGTCCCGCTGCAGGCTCCCTGATCCCCGCCACGCCGGCAACGTGAAAGGCCGCGAATCGCTTCAGGCGATCCGCGGCCTTCCCTCTGTTCAGACCAGTAGTCACATGCGGTCTGCGTTACCTGGTGGCGAAGCCGACCTTCCGCGAATCGGCGGGACCGATCTCGACGTAGGACACCTTCGCGGACTGCACGAGGTACTTGCGACCCTTTTCGTCGACGAGGGACAGGATGTCCTTCTTTCCGGCGAAAGCCTCGGCGACGAGCGCTTCGACCTCTTCCGGAGTCTGGCCACTGTTCACCACGAGCTCGCGAGAGCTTTCCGTTACACCGATCTTGACCTCCACGGCCAACCTCCGAACTCATAGATTTAGCGTGCGCTGCTTCGCACAAGGCTAGTGCCTACCGATGCCCAAGGGCTCACCCGTGGCTGTGCTGTCAGCGAACAGAACGCTCCTCGCTGGTCGACAAATGTCAGACCAGGCCGAGAACCCCCATCCGTTCCGAATGTTGCTCCTGCATCCGATCGAAGAGCGCAGCAACCCCGTTCAGATCGCCGGACGACGAGATCACCAGATCGGTGAGGCTCTCGCGTTGCGCGAGAACGAATTGAGCCTGCGTGATCGCCTCTCCGAGAAGGCGACGGCCCCACAACATGAGCCGCGCCTTGTCCTGCGAACTCGCTTTCACACGAGTGGACACCTCGTGCACGACGAACTCCGAGTGCCCGGTCTCCGCCAGCACCTCACGGACCGTCGCCGCGACCGCCGGATCGAGAGTGTGAGCTATCTCCCGGTAGAAATCGGCAGCCAAGCCGTCACCGACGTGAGCCTTGACGAGAACTTCGAGCCACGTCGACGGGTTGGTCGATGCGTGATAGTCGTCGAGCGCCCGAACGAACGGATCCATCGCGGAGTACACCTCGACTCCGCGATCCGACAAGGCGGTCACCAGCGTCTCGAAGTGGTTCATTTCGGCGGCAGCCATGCTGGCCAGAGCGACGCGCCCCTCCATCGTCGGGGCCATCTTCGCGTCCTCGGCCAGTCGGTAGAACGCCGAGATCTCCCCGTACGCCAAGACGGCGAAGAGCTCCGAGACCCCAGCATGATCGAACGAAATCCGCACCTGTTCGCCTGTTTCTGTCGGGGTGTCGAGCGTGGTGGACAGTGCTTCGTCGGTGAACGATTCGGACGAGTGGGCTCCCATGGGCTAGATCGTAGTCCGGGTCGACGCTGCACCGCGCCGTCGCCGACTCGGCGAATATTCGCGCCCCGCCACACCGTCCCGGACCAGCGGACAATCGCGCGATACGCGAATTGTGAGGCGGGCAAGCTACCATGGAGCACGGATAGCCGCCCGGACCGATAGCACGGACCGATTTTCGACGCGGCGATCCGCGACAATGTGTGCGCACCTGATCTTCGTTCGCAACGACTGCTTCGCCTGTCGAGTTCTTCACGGTTCCACCGACACGGCTGAGGCCCGCTGCGACATCACAGACGGATCGAGGGCATCGACTTCGGCCGGCAATAGGCCTGTGTCCTTTCTTGTGCGTACGTGTGACCACGAGGAAGGCCAGACCCCTGAGCAAGATCGTCATAGACCAAGAATCCGAGACCGGCGACACCACGTTGTCCGCTCAACTCGACGACACCCATGTCCCGCCGACGTTCGCCGAGCTCGGCGTCCACGAGGACATCGTGCGATCCCTGAAGGAAATCGGGATCGAGCGGACGTTCGCCATTCAAGAACTGACACTCCCCCTCGCGCTGGCGGGCGACGACCTCATCGGTCAGGCGCGGACGGGCATGGGCAAGACCTTCGGGTTCGGCGTGCCCCTGCTGCATCGCATCGTCTCCGCAGACTCCGGTACCCACCCGCTGGACGGCACTCCACGTGCGCTGATCATCGTTCCTACCCGTGAGCTGTGCGTACAGGTCACTTCCGACCTCGAGAACGCGTCGAAGCACCTGAAGTCGGCAAACGGGCCGGTCAAGGTTCTTTCGATTTACGGCGGTCGCCCGTACGAGGCCCAGATCAGTGCGCTTCAGAAGGGTGTCGACGTCGTGGTCGGCACGCCAGGTCGACTCCTCGACCTTGCAAAGCAGGGCCACCTGATTCTCGGCAAGGTCGGCGTCCTCGTTCTCGACGAGGCCGACGAGATGCTCGACCTCGGCTTCCTCCCCGATATCGAGCGCATTCTCGGCATGGTCCCGGACAAGCGTCAGACGATGCTGTTCTCGGCGACGATGCCCGGCCCGATCATCACGCTGGCTCGGACCTTTCTGAGCCGGCCCACCCACATCAGAGCGGAAGAGGCCGAGTCCTCGGCCGTCCACGACCGCACTGCGCAGCATGTCTACCGTGCGCACGCGCTCGACAAGGTCGAGATGGTGTCGAAGGTTCTCCAAGCCAACGGGCGCGGCGCCACGATGATCTTCACGCGTACGAAGCGCACCGCACAGAAGGTCGCGGACGAGCTGCTCGAGCGCGGATTCGCCGTCGGTGCCGTACACGGCGACCTCGGACAGATCCAGCGCGAGAAGGCACTGAAGAAGTTCAGGACCGGTGGGATCGACGTGCTCGTGGCCACCGATGTCGCTGCCCGCGGTATCGACATCGACGATGTCACGCACGTCATCAACTACCAGTGCCCCGAGGACGAGAAGACCTACGTCCACCGAATCGGACGTACCGGGCGCGCCGGCCGCACCGGTATCGCCGTCACCCTGGTCGACTGGGACGACATTCCTCGCTGGCAGCTCATCGACAAGGCGCTGAACCTCGGCACCCCCGATCCCGTCGAGACGTACTCGAGCTCGCCCCACCTGTTCGAAGAGCTCGACATTCCCACCGGCGTCTCCGGTTCGGTGAAGTCGAGCCCGGCCAAGCCCGCCGTTGCGGACGACGCCGCGCCGGACGACGCCGTTGCGGGTTCGACCGAGGACGACTCGACGGAGGCGCCGCGCAAACCTCGTCGCAACCGTTCACGTCAGCGAACCCGCGCGGGCAAGCCCGCTACCGGGCACACGGAATCCTCTTCGGATTCGGCATCGGCTTCGGGCGAGGCGCCGGCGAGTTCCGCGGACAGTGAGGGATCCGGCGAGTCTGCAGCACCGCGCAAGCGTCGCCGTCGTCGTCGCCCGTCCGCCTCGGCAGCAGCCGGTCCGTCGGCATCGGGCCAGCCTGCCGCCGGTCAGTCGGCAGCCGAGTAGTCTTTCGTTCTGTGTTGGCACCCGAACGTCGCCGACGGTCGGACCTCGTCGCCGCGGCAGCCCTCGTGGTTGTCGCGGTGCTCGCTCTGGGAATCATCTGGCTCCGCAGCGATGCACACGGCACGACATCCGACACGGCGCAGTCCCCGCTCCCGCAGCTGGCTACGGCAACAGCCGTGCCCGGATCACTGGCCGAGCTCTGGAACGCGCCGAGCCCGATCACCGATTCTCCCGTCGTCACGGGGAGCGCCGTCGTCACCGGCGACGGCGGTACGGTCACCGGTCTCGATCCGCGCAACGGATCGGTAGCGTGGACCTACAGCCGCGATACGTCGCTGTGCGGGATCGCCAGTTCGTGGAACACCGCCGTCGTCGTCTATCGAGACGATCGCGGGTGTTCGCAGGCAACCGAACTCGACACCTCGACCGGCATTCGCTCGGCACAGCGCTCGAGCGACGCCGACCCCGACGTTCAGCTCGCGAGTGACGGCACCTATCTCACGTCGCGGGGAGACACCCGCATGGAGCTGTGGCGCTCGGACCTCGTGCGCACTCTCGAATACGGCCGCGTCGATGCTCCGGTCAACCCCAACACGCAACCCAGGACCGGGTGCACCTTGCTCTCGTCCGCTTCGAACAGTTCGCGGGTTGCAGTCCTCGAACAGTGCCCCGGCGAATCTGCGCCGCGGCTCACCTCGATGAACCCGGCTCCGACCGATGCGTCCCAACCGGACGAATACGGATCGAGCGTCGTGGCAGCACTGACGGGCGAGGACGGATCCGCGGTGGACGGCGCCACCGTGCTCGTCGCCTCGGGAGATCGTGTGGCGCTTGCCATTCCGGCGCACTCCGGAAGGCCCGCCGCCATTGCGCTGTTCGACGGCACCGCTCAACCACTCGGCTCGTACGACCTCCCCGGCACGGAGACCGAAACGTCCTACGCCGACACTCCTCCGCCGGTGAAGGCCGCGAACGTTTTCAGCTGGTGGACCGGAAAAGAAACGGTTGCACTGGGTTTGAGTGATCTGGCTCCGCTGTGGACGGTACCGGGATCACTCGGCGAGGGCGCCCTCATGGCAGGCCGACTGCTGGTTCCCGTACCTGATGGGATCGCGGTCATCGACCCGGCGACCGGTACTGCAGAACGCACCATCGCCGTCGACCGAGGCGACTACTCCGGCCCCGTCGGCACGTCGGTCATCGGCGATGTCATCGTGGAACAACGCGGCGACATCCTCACCGCGTTGGCCGCCCCGACGACCTAGTTCGCGCAATCAGCCTTCGTCGGGCGCGAATGTCTTCAGCGCGGAACCCGTCTGCCAATGACCGAGCAGATTGGAGGCGAGCTCTCGATATGCCTGCGCGCCCTTGTTCTTTCGGCCGGACAGAACCGTCGCTCCCGATGCCGACGCTTCCGCGAAACGCACGGTGCGAGGAATCGGGGGCGCCAGCACAGGCAAGGCATACCGGTCGGACACGTCGCTGAGCACGTCCCGGCTATGGGTAGTACGAGCATCGAACAACGTCGGTAGCGCGCCGAGGAGCGTCAGATCCGGGTTGGTGATCTGCTGAACCTCGGACACGGTACGAAGCAATTGACCGACACCCCGATGCGCCAAGGTCTCGCATTGCAGTGGCACCAGCACCGACTGTGCGGCTGTCAGGCCATTGAGCGTAAGCACGCCCAGCGACGGCGGGCAGTCGATGACGACGACGTCGAAGTCGTCGATCACTCCGGCCAGAGCGCGCTTCAACGCGAATTCGCGTCCGGCGCGCATCAACAGAAGTGCTTCGGCGCCGGCGAGATCGATCGTCGCCGGCAGGAGCACGATTCCTTCGTCGGTCTCCACGATCGCGTCGGCGACCGATGCGTCACCGGTCAGGACCTCGTGGACCGACGTTGTCAGCTTGTCGGGGTTGTGACCCAGCGAGAATGTCAGACATCCCTGCGGGTCGAGGTCCACCACGAGAACTCGTTGGTCGAGAGCGTGAAGTGCTGCCGCAAGAGACGCCACCGTGGTGGTCTTTGCGACGCCGCCCTTCTGGTTGGCAACCGCCAGTACTGTCGTCACGGTCCTGATCCTTGCGCACATACCTCTGCAGGGCCAGACGTAGCCGGTTGTGGGCGCGTCGGATGCTCGTTCGAACTCCGCGAACACGCGCCCACACCGGCGACGACGTCAGTGCAGCAGCACGGCCTTGGATGTGTCGGCACCCTCCACCGGCACGACCTTCTTGCGCGGCAGGAAGAAAGCCGGGATGAACGTCAACACGATGAGCACGAGCGCGACCATGAACGTGTTGCCGAACGCGCTCGCCGAGATGTCGAGTGCATCGGCAGGCGACGTCGCATTGACCACATTCTTCATCTGACTGGTCAGCACGACCGACATCACAGCAGTGCCGATGGATCCGGCGGTCTGCTGCACGATGTTCATCAACGTCGAACCCCGCGCAATGGTGTGATCGTTCAGCGTCTGGAGTGCCGCGGTCATGATCGGCATCATCGTTGCACCGAGGCCCATCCCCATCACGAACAGTCCGCCGAGCAGAATCGCATACGACGTATCGGCGCCCACCTGGGTGAACACCGCCATGCCTGCCGTGATGAAGACCATTCCGACCAGGACGATCTTTCCGGGCCCGATGCGGTCGGCCAAGGTGCCGGCGATCGGCATCGTCAACATCGCGCCGATGCCCTGCGGAGCGAGCAGCAAGCCTGCCGCGAGTGTGCTCTCACCGCGGATCTGCAGGAAGTAGCTCGGAAAGAGCAGGCCGGCGCCCATGAACGCGACCATGAACAACACGGTGGTGAGCACCGCGACCGTGAGTGCACGATTCTTGAACAGATGCAGATCGATCAGCGGATGCTCCGTGCGAAGCGCATGGAACACGAACAGAACGATCAGCACGAAACCGATGACGGCAGGCAGGAGCACGCGCGTCGCGAACACCGTCCCGGTCTCCGGAATCGAGGACACACCGAACAGGAACAACGCGAGGCCGGGCGAGAGCATCAGCATTCCGACGAAGTCGAAGGACTCCGACGGCGTCGGATCGTCCTTGGGGAAGATGACGATGGCGGCAACGAGTGCCACTGCGCCGATCGGCACGTTGATCAGGAAGATCCAGTGCCAGCTTGCGGCCTCGAGCAGCCAACCACCGAGAATCGGGCCACCGATCGGGCCAAGCAGCATCGGTACGCCGAGCACGGCCATCACGCGACCGATGCGTTCCGGTCCTGCGGCCCTCGTCATGATGGTCATGCCGAGTGGCATCAACATTCCGCCGCCGAGGCCCTGCAGGACTCGGAATGCGATGAGCGAGGTGATGTCCCACGCGAAGCTGCACAGAACCGAACCGAACACGAAGAGAATCAACGCGGTGATGTAGAGACGCTTGGTACCGAACCGGTCGGCTGCCCAACCGGTCAACGGGATGACCGTCGCGAGCGCGAGGGTGTAGCCGGTCATGGTCCAGGCGACGGTGGCATACGACGCTTCGAAGACATTCATGAACGTCGGCAGCGCAACGCTGACCACCGTGACGTCGAGAATGGACATGATCGCGCCGAGAACGACGACGCCTGCGACCTTCAATACACCCGAATCGAGCTTGTCCGATTGTGCGAGTGGTGGTGACGAACCTGGTTGCGTCATGTTCCTCTGTTCCTTGACTGTGACGGCGAGCAGAGGCTGCTGCACACCTGTGTATCGAAGTCGCGCATCCTCGCGCGTGGACATTTTCGCCTTTCGGGCGTTCACGAACGAACGGACCGTAGGACGACGAACGACTCGAAACAGTATTCCCTCATCTCGCGCGCTACTCAATCTGTTTTCCAAACGGATCCACCGGAACGGCTGTGACTCCCGACACGGCATCATGACAGTCATGACCTCCCCACCTCCCGCCGAATCCGGACGCGTCGTACTCCTTCGTCACGGTCAAACCGAATGGGCCAAGTCCGGACGGCACACCGGAGCCACCGATGTTCCACTCACCGACATCGGTGAACGTCAGGCTCGTGCAGCGGGTGAGCTCGTCGGCGAATTGGGCCTGCGATCACCCCTCGTCATCAGCAGCCCCAGAACGCGTGCCCTGCGCACCGCTCGACTGGCCGGTCTGACCGTGGAACGGGAGTGGGATGCGCTCGCCGAGTGGGATTACGGCGACTACGAGGGCCTCACGTCACATCGCATTCAGGAGACCGTGCCGCACTGGACCGTCTGGACCCACCCCTGCCCCGGTGGGGAAAGTATCGAGCAGATAGGCGTGAGAGCCGACCTCGTGCTCTCGGTGGTACTGCCCGCACTCGGCGACCGCGACGTGGTTCTGGTCGGTCATGGCCACTTCTCCCGTGCGCTGCTGACCCGTTGGCTCGAATTGCCCGTGTCCGAGGGCAAGCGCTTCGCGATGTCGCCTGCGGCGTACTCGGTGTTGGGTTTCGAACATTCCTTTCGTCAGGTCGTGGTTCACAACATTCATCCGTCGGTACGGACCGGCCTGGATCAGGAGCCTGCGCGATGACGCACGTATCGGGGACCATCAGGCGAGCGGAGCCCACCGATGTCGACGCCATCTGCGGCCTGATCCGCGAACTCGCGGAGTACGAGAAGCTGCTGGACCAGTGCACCGTGCTCCCCCACCAGATTCACGCGGCTCTGTTCGGCTCGAATCCGTCGGTGTTCGCTCACGTCGCCGAGAGCGGTGGCCGCGTCGTCGGCACTGCGATCTGGTTCCTGAACTTCTCGACTTGGGACGGCGTCAACGGCATCTATCTGGAGGACCTGTACGTACAACCGGCCTCACGCGGCTCGGGACTCGGTGCGGCACTCCTGGCAGCCTTGGCTGCGGAGTGCACAGCGGAGGGATATACCAGGCTCAGCTGGTCGGTGCTGGACTGGAACACGCCGTCGATCGGCTTCTACGAGTCACTCGGAGCAGTCGCGCAGGACGAGTGGACCACGTTTCGGATGACCGGCACCGCATTGGAGGCGCTTGCGCATCGCGCTTCGAGGTAGCGCGAGCCCCGCGGGAGTCGCCTGCAGCCCGATCTGCCTTCAGACGGTGTCGTCGTCGAGGTGGGCGTATTCGGCCGCCATCCACTGCGACGAGGCCGGGCTGAACAGCAGTGCCAGGATCGCTACCACCACCACGCCGAGCAGGGCGCCGTAGATCGGCTGGTGGGAGTCGGTGAGCAGGGACCACACCACCGGGAGCAGAAGAAGCTGAACGACGAGGGCGACGGCACGTCCCCACCGCTTGCCCAGAATGAGGGCGATGCCTGCACCACCGACAGCAGCGCCGACTACGGCGAACCACCCAGCGGTCCCGTAGCCGTTCGCGGCACTGTCGGTGGCCCCTCCGAGCGCACGCACCAGCAGCACAGCGGCTGCCACCAGCCCGACGAGGCCTTCCGACGAGACGAGCACTCCGGCTGCTCTGAAAGCGGGAGGCGGCATCGTGGACTGCGATGGCGTTGGCACCACGCAAGCCTAGAACACGCTCCGCCTCCGACCCACTAGGCTGGTATCCCGTGCGCGCGCTCCTGATCGTCAATCCCAACGCGACGTCGACGACCCCGGCAGCAAGAGATCTTCTTGCTCACGCGTTGTCGAGTCGAGTCCGAGTGACCGTCGCTCACACGACGCATCGCGATCATGCGGCCGAGCTGGCACGTCAGGCAAGAGAAGACGGTATGGGCCTCGTGATCGTCCACGGGGGTGACGGCACGGTCAACGAAGTGATCAACGGGCTTCTGGGTGTCCCGTTGCCGACGTCGATGAGGTCGGTGACCATCGGCGCGATCCCGCCGCTCGCCGTGGTTCCCGGTGGAAGCGCCAACGTGTTCGCGCGATCTCTCGGGATCGAAGCCGATCCGGTTGCCGCGACGAATCAGTTGATCGATCTACTCGCTGCGCGATCGCGGCGCACCATCGGGCTCGGCCACTGCGACAACCGCTGGTTCACGTTCAACGCGGGCCTCGGTCTGGACGCCGACGTGTGCCGCGCTATCGATGCAGGACGGAAGGACGGCGGTCCGGTATCGGCGACGCGATACGTTCGCGCGGCCGTCAGCGCTTTTTTTCGTAACAAACGTCACGCCCCGACTCTGACGGTCGATATTCCCGATCACGATCCGGTCACGGGCATTCATTACGCTTTCGTTTCCAACTCGAGTCCGTGGACCTATCTGAACGAGCGACCGGTCCACACCAATCCAGGGACCTCGTTCGACACGGGACTCGGCCTCTTCGCGGTGTCGACGACCAACGTGATTCCCAGCCTCAACATCTCGCGTCAATTGTTGACATCGGGCTCGAAACTGAAGTCGCGCAAGCTTTTACGGGTCGACGACACACCCCGAATCCGCATCACCTCCAGCGAGCCGATCGGGCTGCAAATGGACGGGGACTACCTCGGGATGCGCACCGAAGCCGACTTCTTCGCCACACCGGCGGCATTGGAAGTCATTGCCCCCAAACAGCACTGAAGTCGCCGGCGGAACTACCCGATCGGGTAGTTCCGTCGCCCTCATCGTCGCGCCACGAAATCCACATCACAGTGGTTTTGCTGGGAAAATCCCTGCAAGAACGTCTCCAGGAGGGTACAAAGGAGCGCAGGAGGCTTAAGGCAGCCTAACAGAGTGAGCTTGACCACGGTCACACGGCTATCTCTTGACTTCCCCTAAGTTCGTGAAAGCATTCACAAGCAACAGTGCGGAAACATTGGATACGCACGAGTGAACAACAGACGAACTCGAAACAACAGTTGAAACGAAACGGCGCTGCGGCGCCCGGTAAGGAGCAGAGGATGGACTGGCGCCACAAGGCAATTTGTCGCGACGAAGATCCGGAACTATTTTTCCCAGTGGGAAACAGTGGCCCGGCACTCGCGCAGATCGCCGATGCCAAGGTCGTCTGCACGCGGTGCCCCGTCACCGCTGAGTGCCTCTCATGGGCACTCGAGTCCGGCCAGGATGCCGGCGTGTGGGGTGGAATGAGCGAAGACGAGCGTCGCGCGCTCAAGCGTCGTAACGCACGTACGCGAGCACGTAGCTCGGTCTAGCTTTCGTTCCCCGGCCTCGCGGAGAGCGCGCGAGCGCCCCGCACAGAGCTGAAACGTCAGAACCCGGTTTCCTTCAGGAGACCGGGTTCTGTCGTGTGTCGAGCTGCGATCGCCGACGCCTGCGACACATCACCTCGTCGAGCGACGTCCGAGCGGCACTCGCAGCGAGGCATCGGTTCCACCGCCTGCAGCCGGATGCAGACCGAGAGATCCGTTGAGTTCGACCGACACGAGCGTGCGCACGATCTGCAGGCCGAGCCCTTCCGACTTCTCCAGCGAGAACCCGGGAGGCAATCCGCGACCGTCGTCGTGAATCACCACATCGAGCCACTTGGACGATCGATCGGCCGAAACACGAACCACGCCTGCGCTGCCGGCGTCGAACCCGTGTTCCATGGCGTTCTGCACCAGTTCCGTCAACACCATCACCAGAGGTGTGGCCCGCTCGGCGGAAAACACACCGAGCTTGCCGTCTCGGGCGACCCGAACGCGCGGATTGACGGTCGCGACGTCCAGCATGATCGGCACCAAGCGGTCGACGATCTCGTCGAGGTCGACTTCCTCGTCCACCGACATCGACAGCATCTCGTGGACGACGGCAATCGACGTCACTCGCCGTACCGACTCGGACAACGCCGTCCGGGCTTCCTCGTTCTCGAGCCGTCTCGACTGCAGACGCAGAAGCGCGGCGACCGTTTGAAGATTGTTCTTCACTCGGTGGTGGATCTCGCGGATCGTGGCGTCCTTGCTCAGCAGTGCTCGATCACGACGCTTCACTTCGGTGACGTCGCGAACGAGAACGATCGCGCCCACCGAGCGACCACGGGGGCGGAGCGACAGAGTGCGAATCAGCACGGTGGCGCCTCGGGCGTCGGCCTCCATTCGATGCCCTTCGCTGCCGGTCAGCGACGCACGAATGTGGTCGGCGACTTCCTGCGAGTCGAACGGGTCGGTGATCAGCGACCGTGTGACCGACGCAAGATCCCGACCGGACAGTTCGGAGGTCAGGCCCATCCGGTGGTAGGCAGAGAGCGCATTGGGGCTCGCGTAGACCACGCGACCTTCGGTATCGAGTCGGATGAAGCCGTCGCCCGCACGAGGGGACGAGTTGACGTCTGTCCGCTCGACCGGCGTCGGAAACGTACCTTCGCTGATCATTCGGCATAGATCGTCCGCGCAGTCGCGATATGCGATCTCCAACGCGCTCGGGGGGCGTTGCTGGGTGGGATTGGTATCTCGGGTCAGCACGGCGATCACATGCTCGCCGCAGCGCACCGGCACACTTTCGGTCTCGGCTCCCTCGCCGTGGACGATCGACTTGGTGATCAGCGAGTCGATGACGTTCGGGTGCTGAGATTCCGAAACGACGGCGCCGACCATGTCCTCGGTGAACACCGTCGGCGCCGTCGTGGGACGACACTGGGCAACGCACAGAACCTTGGCATCCGGGCTTCCTTCGACGTCGTCGGTACCGACCCACAGCAAAAGGTCCGCGAACGACAGGTCGGCCAGAAGCTGCCACTCCCCGACTACCCGCTGCAGATGGTCGACGGCATCACCCGGTAGATCGGTGTGCTCGGCCAGAAGGTCACTGAGTGTGGACACCGTGGATGCTCGTCGGGCTCAGGACACCACGGCGATGAGATCGCCTTGCTGAATGACGTCTCCGACCTGGACGCCGATGGTGGTCACGGTCCCCTCGGACTCTGCCAGCACCGGGATTTCCATCTTCATCGACTCAAGGATCACCAATGTGTCTCCGATCGACACCGTGTCACCTTCGGTCACAACGATCTGGAACACGGTGGAGACCATCTCTGCGCGCACATCCTCGGCCATGATATTTCCCTCTCGCTCGGGGCGGGTTCACAGCAGGATTCGGGCACCACTGGAAACACAGCCAATCACACGTGAAAGACTGTAGTGAACAAGTAGAGAGGAGCTCATCATGGGTAAGCGTGGGCGCAAGAAGCGCAGTCGCAAGGGAAACAAAGCCAACCACGGCAAGCGTCCGAACAGCTGACGATTCGCCACCGATACGAGAGAGGGCCGGGAAGCATCAGCTTCCCGGCCCTCTTCTCTGTTACGACGCTACTGATTGTTCTCGGTCCGCTTGATCAGGACCGTGCTACGAATCTCGATGCTGAGCCGCTCACGCAGCCCTGCGGGCGCCTGATCGCCGCCGCACTTGCGATTGATGAGGCTCTTGACCTTCTCCTCGATGCCGTACGCGGCAAAGCACGATCCACATTCGTCGATGTGCCGTTGAAGCCGCTCACGGCTTCCCTGGTCGCACTCGTTGTCCAACATCAACCAGACGTCGGCGATGACGGCCGAGCAGTCGAGATTTTCGAATTCGCGGTCTGCCGGATTCGGCTCCTGCGGCACATCCGATGTCACTTCGAGACCTCCTGGTCGTGCATGTCCACCGCACCGTTGCGGTTGAATCCACGCTCACGGGCCACGCCTGCAAGCTGACCCCTCAATTGCTTGCGTCCGCGATGCAGACGCGACATCACCGTTCCGATGGGAGTTCCCATGATCTCGGCGATCTCCTTGTACGGAAATCCTTCGACGTCGGCGTAGTAGACCGCCATCCGGAACTCCTCCGGAAGCGACTGAAGGGCCGCCTTGATGTCGTCGTCGGGAAGAGCGTCGAGTGCTTCCACCTCGGCGGACCTCAGACCGGCCGACGTGTGCTCGGCGGTGGCAGCCAACTGCCAATCGGTGATCTCGTCCGTCGGATACTGCGCCGGCTGACGCTGCTTCTTTCGATACGAGTTGATGTAGGTATTGGTCAGGATGCGGTAGAGCCACGCCTTCAGGTTCGTGCCCTCACGGAACGACCGAAACGCCGAGTACGCCTTGATGTAGGTCTCCTGGACGAGATCCTCGGCGTCCGCCGGATTGCGGGTCATTCGCAACGCAGCACCGTACAGCTGGTCCAGCATCGGCAGCGCATCGCGCTCGAAGCGCGCGGTCAGCTCTTCCGCCGACTCGGCTGCCTCCTGAGCTGGGCGCTCTACTTCCTCCACGCTGATCCCTTCGGTAGCCATGTTCGACCAGGTTACCGCGGGCGAAGACAGGTCCTTCACATAGATCGCGCCCACGCCCGACACAGCGGCCTCCGGGCGCTCGGTGGTCATCATCGCCACAGCCGATCCCTTCCTTCCTCTTGCTCCAGTAGTGGAAAGAACAACGGCTGCGCTCTGCATGTTCCCGTGCCGCCGAGCGCACCACCGATCGGGCCGAGAGCTCGCAGGTCTCGGCGTCGCTACAGTGACCTGCATGCCCGCTGCCCCCACCCCGGCGATCGCGCTGCTGATCAGAGGCAAAGTCGATCACCGCGTGCACTCCTATGCCCACGATCCCCGCGCCGAGTCGTACGGAAACGAAGCAGCCGACATCCTCACCGCGCGCCTCGGGGTGACTTCCGAGCAGATATTCAAGACTCTCGTGGTGCAGCGTTCGGACAATTCCCTCGCGGTCGCCGTACTACCGGTGACCACCACGCTCTCGCTCAAGAGTGCGGCGTCGGCGCTCGATACCCGCAAGGTCGTCATGGCCGATCGGATCGACGCCGAACGCTCCACCGGCTACGTCTTCGGTGGGATCTCCCCCCTCGGCCAGAAACGGCAACTCGCGACGGTCGTCGACGAGTCGGCTTTGAACTGGGGCCGCATTCTCTGCAGCGGTGGGCGTCGAGGACTCGAAATCGAGCTCGATCCCGAGGATCTCGTTCGGCTGACGCGCGCCGTGACCGCGCCCGTCGCCACGCGCTGACACCGAATGCGCAAAGATGAGGAGGTGAATCCCTGGACTGCGCCGTCGACATCTGCTCCCGTTCGTGCGACTGTCACGCTGCCCGGATCCAAATCGATCACCAACCGCGCACTCGTCATCGCCGCTCGGGCGACGGGTCCGTCGTCCGTGAAGGGAACTCTGCGCAGCAGTGACACCGACCTGATGATCGAGGCGTTGCGGGAGATCGGCGTCGGCATCGGCATCGATCCCGACGATCCGACCTCGCTCACCGTGATTCCGGCACCGTTGCACAGCGGCTCGATCGACTGCGGGCTGGCGGGCACGGTCATGAGATTCGTTCCGCCGCTTGCCGCATTGGCCGACGGGACGGTGACCTTCGACGGGGACGAGCAGGCCCGCACCAGGCCGCTCGACACCATTCTGGGCGCTCTGCGCGCTATCGGGGGTGACGTCGAGGGCAACAGCCTCCCGTTGACCGTGCGAGGCACTGGGAGCCTACGCGGTGGGTCCGTGGAGATCGACGCCTCGGGCTCGTCCCAGTTCGTCTCCGGCCTGATGCTCTCGGCAGCCGGGTTCGAGCAGGGAATCACCATCCACCACGTCGGCAAGCCGGTTCCGTCGATGCCGCACATCGACATGACGGTCGAGATGTTGCGTTTCGCCGGGGTCCGCGTCGACACTCCGGCCGACAGTGGCGATGCCGACACCTGGCGCGTGTACCCCGGGCCGGTGAGCGCGGTGGACTGGGTCGTCGAGCCCGACCTGTCCAACGCGACACCCTTCCTCGCCGCTGCCGCCGTGACCGGAGGAGAAGTCCGCGTACCGAACTGGCCGTCGACGACCACCCAGCCCGGCGACGCGATACGAGAGATTCTCACGGCGATGGGCGCCGACGTCCGACTCGACGACGGCACTCTGGTGGTCCGCGGGCCGAACACCCTGGTGGGCCTCGACATCGACCTGCACGACGTCGGCGAACTGACTCCGACGGTGGCCGCGCTCGCCGCGTTGGCGCACGGCCCGTCGCACTTGCGGGGTATCGCTCACCTCCGCGGACACGAGACCGACCGCCTCGCGGCCCTCACCACCGAGATCGGCAGATTGGGCGGCTCGGCAGTGGAAACCGACGACGGCATCGACATCACGCCTGTGCCGCTGCGCGCAGGGGTATGGCGTGCATATGCAGATCACCGCATGGCGACAGCGGGGGCGATTCTCGGCCTGCAGGTGCCAGGAGTCGAGGTCGACGACATCGGCACCACGGCGAAGACGCTCCCAGGTTTCGAACTTCTGTGGGCCGAGATGCTGAGCGGCTCGTCGGTTCATGCGGCCGAAGGGATTTCGTCCTGACGCCGCGCAGCTACGACGAGTCCGACGTTCGGATTCGTCCGGGCAAGAGTTCACGCCCGAGGACGAAGACGCGGCCGGACCACGCCGACGCGGAATCGGGGATGGTGGTCTCCGTCGACCGCGGCCGATGGGGCTGTGTACTCGGCGGAGATCCCGATCGGCCGGTCGTCACCATGCGGGCTCGCGAACTGGGCCGGACGCCGATCGTCGTCGGTGACGATGTGGACATCGTCGGTGACCTCTCGGGCAAGGTCGACACATTGGCCCGCATCGTGAGGGTGGCCGAACGCACGACCGTCTTGCGACGTACCGCCGACGACACCGACCCGTACGAGCGAGTCGTCGTCGCCAACGCCGAACAGCTCCTCATCGTCGCCGCGCTGGCGGATCCTCCGCCGCGCACCGGATTCGTCGAACGCGCCCTCGTCGCTGCGTACGTCGGAGGGCTGAAACCCATTCTGTGCCTTACCAAGAGCGATCTCGCGGATCCTGCCGAGTTCTCGGCGGCATTCGCCGATCTGGACGTGCCGGTAGTTCTCGCCGGCCAGAGCGAGGACCTCACCGAACTGACGGCGACACTGAACAACCGGGTGACCGCACTGATCGGTCATTCGGGAGTCGGAAAGTCGACACTGGTGAACCGGCTGGTGCCGGACGCGCACCGCGCCACCGGCGTGGTGTCCGGAGTCGGCAAAGGCCGACATACCTCTACTCAGTCCGTTGCGCTGCCATTACCGGGCGGCGGATGGGTGGTGGACACGCCCGGCATTCGTTCGTTCGGATTGGCCCACATCTCACCCCAACAAGTGGTCGCGGCCTTTTCCGATCTGGCCGACGCCATCGAGGATTGTCCGCGCGGCTGCACGCACCTCGGCCCGCCCGCCGATCCCGAATGCGCACTGGACGCACTCACCGGCGATCCCGCACGTCGAGTCGCCGCCGTGCGACTACTCCTCGAGGCCGTACGCACGAACGACGCCTGGTAGCTCAGGAGCTACCAGGCGTCGCGTGAACGTTGTTGCTACTTACCGAGCTTCGCGACGAGTCCGCGGAGGCCCTTCTTCTTCTTCGACTCCTGAATCGCCGTACGAAGACCCCGCCGCTTGCCTGTCACGGGATCGATCGTCAGTAGCCCGCCGGCAGCGCCGTCGAACTTGTGCTCCGATGCCGTCTCGGGGGCATCGTCGGCGGTGGCCTTGAGGTACTTGTTCGGCAGCGAAAGCTTGGCGATGGTTCGCCAGGACAGCAGGTACTGCTTGCCGATCGACCCGGTGGTGTACGGCAGGTCGTACTTCTCGGCCAGTTCCAGAACGCGAACCTTGATCTCCCGCAGACGATTACTCGGCAGATCCGGGAACAGGTGGTGCTCGATCTGGTAGCAGAGATTGCCACTCATGAATTCCATGACCGGTCCTGCATTGAAGTTGGCGCTGCCGAGCATCTGACGCAGGTACCACTCCCCCTGCGTTTCGCCGACCATGTCGGCCTTGGTGAACTTCTCGGCACCGTCCGGGAAGTGACCACAGAAGATGACGGTGTTGGTCCAGACGTTGCGAATCATGTTCGCGACGATGTTGGCCGTCAGCGTGCTCTTCCACGCAGGCCCGGTGAGAGCCGGGTAGACGACGTAGTCCTTCGCGATCTGCTTGCCGATCTTTTCGAGCACTTCGCGACGCTTCTGCTCGAACTCCTCGCGCGGAACCCTGCCCTGGGCGACCTTGCCCAGTTCGAGGTGCTGGGCTGCAACTCCGTATTCGAAGAAGAGCTGCAGCAGCAGGTTGAAGACCGGGTTACCGAGGTTGAACGGCTTCCACCGCTGGTCACGGGTGACGCGAAGCAGACCGTAACCGACGTCGTCGTCCATTCCGAGGACGTTGGTGTACTTGTGGTGGATGTAGTTGTGCGTCTGCTTCCAGTGCGCCGACGGACCGGTGTTGTCCCACTCCCACGAGGTGGAGTGGATCTCCGGGTCGTTCATCCAGTCCCACTGCCCGTGCATCACGTTGTGCCCGAGCTCCATGTTCTCGATGATCTTCGCGGCACCGAGCATGCCGGCCCCCAGGAGCCATGCGGGACGCTTACGGCTGGCGAAAAGAACGGCGCGGCCACCGATTTCAAGCGATCGCTGCAACCTGATCGTGTTGCGAATGTACCGAGCATCACGCTCACCGCGCGATGCCTCGATGTCTCGTCGAATGGCGTCGAGTTCGACTCCGAGCGCCTCGACATCTGCATCGGTCAGGTGTGCGTATTCCTTGATTTCCGAAATCGCCACGGGTTACGGCCCTCCTGGCAGTCGTCGGTGATGACACACATGGTGCCTCTACTTCGGGCTACTCTACCGTAACTTACGGTTCCGTAGGTTACGGAGCCGTAGGCGTGATGGAACTCACTCGATCACGCTGCGCCTGACGCAAAGCCTTCGCCTGACGCTTCGCTTCCTTCTTCGCATGACGCAACGTCACTCGAGCTTCGGCGATTGCCGAGCGCAGGCCACGGCGCTGTCCGGTGAGCGGATCGATCCGAAGCGCGTGCACCACCGGGGTGTCGCCTGCACGGAAACGACGCTCGGAACTGGTCTCCGGCGCATTGTCCGACGTTGCTTTGAGCCAACTGTCCGGCAGCGACAACTTGTGAATCGTGCGCAACGCCAGCAGGTACTGCTTGCCCAGTGAGCCCGTCGTATACGGAAGGTCGTACTTCTCGCACAGCGCGTGGACTCGCTCGGAGATTTCGTGGTATCGGTTGCTCGGCAGATCAGGGAACATGTGATGCTCGATCTGGTAACACAGATTCCCGCTCATGAAGGCCATGATCTTGCCTGCATCGAAATTCGCACTACCGAGCATCTGACGCAGATACCACTCGGCGCGAGTCTCGGTCTCGAACTGCCCCATGGTGAACTTCTCGGCGCCATCGGGAAAATGGCCACAGAAAATGACCGCGTACGCCCATAGGTTGCGCACCAGATTGGCTGTCGCGTTCGCGGTGAGCGTGCTCTTCCACGCCGGACCGGTGAGAGCGGGAAACAGTACGAAGTCCTTGCCGACCTGACGTGCGATCTTGCGAGCGAATGCGCGGTTGGACGGCGACTTCCAGAACTTGTTCGCGTGTTCTCCGTCGAGTTCCTTCTGGGAGTCCAGATCGTGAAGCGCGATTCCCCACTCGAATGTGGTCGCCAGGACGACGTTGGCGAGCGGCTGCAGAAGGTTCATCGGCTTCCACGGCTCGTCGCGAGTCATCCGAAGGATTCCGAAACCGATGTCGTCGTCCATCCCGACGATGTTGGTGTAGGTGTGATGCGAGTAGTTGTGCGCGCGCTTCCACTGCTCGGAAGGCCCCGTCTGGTCCCACTCCCACGACACGGAATGGATCTCCGGATCGTTCATCCAATCCCATTGCCCGTGCATCACATTGTGCCCGAGCTCCATGTTCTCGATGATTTTCGCAACGCTCAGCATTGCGGTGCCGGCAAGCCATGCCGGTCGATACTTGCTGCCCAGCAAGATCATTCGACCGCCCAGCTCCAGGCATCGCTGAAGCTTGATGGTTCGGCGTATGTACGCGGCATCCTTCTCGCCACGAGAATCCTCGATGTCGCGGCGTACCGCGTCGAGTTCGCGACCGAAGGCTTCCATGTCGGCTTCGGTGAGGTGAGCGAACTCCTTGATGTCCGTGATGGCCATCGTGGTCCTCCAGAAGTTATGGGCGCCAGCCCGAACTACACATATATTCGTGGCAGAGCGCCATTGCCAAGGGTAACCGAACTTGCTGAGAAGTCCGTGTGTACTCGTTCACGCGTGGCACTCACTCCGAGCTCGTCCCTACAGCTCCAGAGTGCAGTCGCCTGCGGCAGCAGAAATGCACGTCTGAATCCGATCGCCCTCGCCGTGCTCCTTGCCCGAACGCAGATCGATGACGTGCCCCGCGGTCAATGGGACCACGCACGTCTGGCAGATACCCATCCGGCAACCGAACGGCATCTGAACACCGAGGTTCTCCCCTGCTTCGAGCAGACTCGTGGCGCCGTCGACCTCCGCCGAACGGTCCGACTTGGAGAACGTGACCTTGCCGCCCTTTCCCGAGGTGTCGGCACGCGCAATCTCGAAACGCTCGAGATGAAGTTTGTCCTCGATGCCCTCCTGCTTCCAGACTCGTTCCAAGTCCTCGAGCAACGCCGCAGGTCCGCATGCCCACGTCTCACGCGTGCGCCAGTCGGGATAGAGCTCGTCGAGCGAGGCCAACGCGAACTTTCCGTCCGATCGAGTCAGCTGGATGTGCGATCGGAACTGCGGATGGCCCTCGGCGATGGCGGTCAGCTCGTCACCGAACATCACTTCGTCCTCGGTGGGCGCGGAATGGATGTGCACGGTGTCCGGCATGTCGCCGTGCCGATCGAGCGCCCGCAGCATCGAAATGATCGGCGTGATTCCACTACCCGCCGTGACGAAGAGAATCTTCTCGGGCGGTGGCGTCGGGAGCGCGAAATTACCCTTCGGCGCATTGAGCCTGACGATGGTTCCCTGCGGAACGCCGCCCACCAGGTGACTCGACAGGAAGCCCTCCGGCATCGCCTTGACGGTGATGGAAATCCGCTTCTCGTCCCAGTTGGGAGGGGACGTCAGCGAGTAGGAACGCCAATGCCACCGCCCGCCCAGGTGAAGGCCGATTCCGATGTATTGGCCCGGCTGATAGTCGAAATTGAAACCCCACCCAGGCTGAATCACGAGGGTCACCGCCGTAGCGGTCTCCTGCTTGACGTTCACGACGCGGCCTCGCAGCTCGCGCGCCGACCACAGGGGGTTCGCGAGGTGAAGGTAGTCGTCGGGCAGCAACGGGGTGGTGATCCGAGTGACAGCACCACGAAGCATATTGAGCTTGGGCCGCTTCGGTGCGGAGACATCCGCGGCCGGAGCTTCCAGCCACTTCTTCAGATCCATCGGAAAGTTCATTCCCCTCGCTCGAGACAGTCGATCCAGTCCGCCGCTCGACGTGCTCCGCAGGCCGTCGACGTGAAGGTTACGCTACCGTAGGTTACCGGCAAGTCGGGCCGACTAGAGGAACTCCAACAGGAACGGCAGTTCCTGCGTGGCGTACCAGGCAAGGATATGGTCTTCGGCATCGCCGAGTACGAATTCGGCGTCATGATCTCCCATATCGGCCGCGTCGACAACGGCCACTGCCTTGGCGACATCGCCCTCGGCGGCTTCGAGATCGACATGAACCGACGCCACCTGGTCCATTCGCAACGGCTCCTTCAGGCGAACGACCGAATCGTCGAGGTCGGGCCGCAATGTCGGGTCGTCCACATCGGCGGCGATCACCGCACGGCGGTACACCGCCCCTCCGTCGATGGTTCCGCCGTCGGCAGCCCCGTCCTGTTCGTCCTCGATACCGGCAGCCACCAACCGAAGCGACGCCCGAGCGGCTTCGTTCATCGCGACTTCGGCCAACTCCTCGTCATCACCCGACGAGTACGACTCGCGGAGTGTCGGAGTGACCGCGAATGCGGTCCGACTCACCGGATGGAACTCACCGTCTGCCACCAAAGTCCGCAACATGGCCACTGTCGCCGGTACGTAGACCCTCACCGCGGGCACCTCACACTCTCGATTCGTTGCTGGCGTCGACGAGTTCCTCCAAAGCCTCCAACAACAGCGCTGTGATCACGTCGACGTCGGGCATCGCGCCGCGGTCCGCGTTCAACCCGAAGCTGACGAATCCGTCGTAGGACGTAAGGCCGATGCTGAGCGCCTGATTCTCGAACAGCGGCGACACAGGGAACATCTCCAACATACGTGCGCCGCCGACATACAGCGGAAATTGCGGACCGGGCGCGTTGGTGATGATGAGGTTGAACAGACGCTGAGACAGCCTGCTTCCCGCGCGCGCTCCCATTGCGTGCAGGCTTGCAGGAGCAAAGCCGGAAATCCGCATCAGCGTGTGCGCGGTGACCCCCGGCGACTGCTTGGCATGGGCGTCGGTCGCATGAGCGATATGCGAGAGTCGAACGACGGCATTGGGCTCCCCGACCGGGAGATCCACGAGAAAGGACGACACCTCGCTTCGAGGCGACTGGTCGGGCTCGCCGTGCGTGTGATCGCCGTCGGCATGTAACCCGCCTGCACGAGATCCAGCAGCATGAGATCCACTGAGCCGATCCGCGTATTCGTCGTAGCCTGCTCGCTCGTCGGTGACATACACCGACATCGGCACCATCGCGCGGACCGTCGACGACGCCGTCACGGGCTCCCCTCGCGAGAGCAACCAGTTCCGCAGGGCTCCGGTCACCACCGCAAGGACGACGTCGTTGATCGAGCAATCGAAGCGAGTATGGATTTTTCGGTAGTCCGCCAGTTCCGTCTTGGCGACGGCAAAACGTCGGTTCCGCGAGATCGGCGCGTTCAGCGGACTCGACGGGGCGGTCTGAGCCGCCGTTCGCACCGCGGAGAGCACTTTGCCCGCAGCCTTCACTGCGCCCTCGGCGACGCCCGCAACGCCGGCCACCGCGCCCTTGAGCACTTCCACGCTCTCCCCGGGACGGACGATCATTTCGGTGATGGCGTCGAACACCAGCGCCGACTCCCGCGGTTCGCGGGCCGGCATCCACAGTTCTTCCGCCATGGCAGGCGGACTCTTGCTCGCGTCGAGAATGACCTGACCGATCTCCAGCGCTTTCTCTCCGTCCACGAGCGCGGAATGAGACTTGGTGAAGATTGCAAATCGGTTCTTGGTCAAACCTTCGACGAGGTACATCTCCCACAGCGGACGCGTCCGATCGAGAGGGCGCGAGGTGAGCCGTGCGACGAGATCGTGCAACTGCTCGTCGGATCCGGGCTTGGGCAGTGCCGATCGCCGAATGTGGTAGGTGATGTCGAATTCGGAATCGTCGACCCATACCGGCCGGGCAAGACCGAACGCGACCTCCCGCACCTTCTGGCGGTAGCGAGGCACGAGCACCAGACGTTGTTCGACCAACGACAGCAGATTCTCGTAGCTGAAACCGCTACGGGGAGTGCGGAAGACGGCCAAAGATCCAAGATGCATGGGCGTACTGCTGGCCTCGAGAAAATAGAACGACGCGTCCTGCGTCGTCAGCCTGTTCGCCATCGCGTGTACCGGTTTCCCGTCCTTGCTCGCCGACAATCGAGAAGATCTGCATCCGGCCGACATCGAGAGAACCTGGCTCGACCACCGAAACGGATGAAGCCACAGGTTACAGCCATTCGGTGTCGATTCCATTCAGGCGGGAACACGTCCCCGGGATCGACGAGAAAGTCACGGGAACCGGACGGGCCGCGGCGTCGTCTGATCCAAGTAGAGGCACAAGCAGTGGGGCCTATCGGTGGTTGCCGACAGGATCGACAGAAGGGGGCATCGTGGAACGAGACGACCACACAGGTCATCACATATTTCTGGGGCGCGCACAATGCTTCGAACCGCCGAAGGATTCCGCGTGTGTATCCACGCCGGGCTTGTGCGCCAACCGCGTCGCGCGCGGGCACCCTCGGCTGTCACCGGGAGCCGACCGTCGACGTCCGTTTCCCCGCAGCCTGGGTGCACACGCGCACACCACGATTCCGAGTGTCAACGGCGGACTCTTCGCCGACGCGACGGTGCCCGAAGACGCCAGGCGAAGCGCCGAGCAGGCATTGAGATTGCTGCTGGAAGTTCTCGATCGCCGACGACCGGCCGAGCACATGGGCAAAATGTTTGCCCCGTCGGTGGTCGAATCGATCAGAACAATCGTGAGGACACCGACGCCGAGTCTCCGACTCGGCGTCGCGTCTCTGCGGAGAGTCCACATGACCCGAGCGTCAACCAACGCGGTGGACGTGTTCGGAACGTATCGACGCGGCCAACGCGTCTTCGCTGTGGCCGGGCGCCTTCACTACCGTTCGGGAAAGAGACAACCCGGATGGACGGTCACCTCGCTTCGGGTCGGGTGAGACCCCACCCGAAGCGAGCTATCTGTGAGCGACCTTCTACCGCTTCTTCTTCGACCGCGAACTCTTCGCCGGCTTCGATTGAGTGCGAGCCGCCTCACGGCGCTCGCGGCGCGTGCCCTGATCGGCTGCACTGCCGTTCGAGCCACTGCCGTTCGAGCCACTGCCGTTCGAGCCACTGCCGTTGGAACCGCTGCCGGAACGACGCACCGAGGTGCCACCGTCTTCGTCCGGGCCCGAGAACGTCAACCGTTCGCTCTGCTTCTGCTCGAGGCCTTTGGCGCGCAGCGCGCTCGGGACCGGCGCAGCCGCCGACTGAGCCGGTGGCTGCTGGGTGGGCAGCGGCTTCCGGGTGGATACCGACTTCTGGGTGGACACTGATTGCGCAGCGGGGGCGCTCGCCGGAGCAGGCGTACCGACCGGTGACGCGAGGCCCGGTGCCACGGCAAGACCAGCGCCGACGGCGGGTCCGGCCGGAGCTGGCGTTGCTTCCACCTGCAGGTTGAACAGGAATCCGACGGATTCCTCCTTCAGGCCTTCCAGCATGCCGCGGAACATGTCGTAGCCCTCACGCTGGTACTCGACCAGGGGGTCACGCTGCGCCATCGCACGCAGGCCGATGCCCTCCTTGAGGTAGTCCATCTCGTAGAGGTGCTCGCGCCACTTTCTGTCGAGGACCGACAGAAGCACTCGGCGCTCCAACTCGCGCATTCCGTTGTCGCCGGCGATTTCCTCGATGTTCTTCTCGCGGGTTGCGTAGGCAGCGCGAGCATCGTCGAGCAGCGCCTCCAACAATTCTTCCCGACTGAGATCGCTCTTCTCGCCCAGTTCGTTCTCGTGGGAGAGCTCGTGGTGATCGAGGCCGACCGGGTACAGCGTTTTGATTGCGGTCCACAACTGCTCGAGATCCCAGTCCTCGACGTACCCCTCGGAGGTGGCACCGTTGACGTAGGCGGTGATCACATCGGTGATCATCCCTTCGACCTGTCCCTCCATGTCGGCACCTTCGAGGATGCGCCGACGCTCCTCGTAGATGACGGTGCGCTGCTGGTTCATCACCTCGTCGTACTTGAGGACGTTCTTGCGGATCTCGAAGTTCTGCTGCTCGACCTGGGTCTGGGCGCTCTTGATGGCCTTCGAGACCATCTTCGCCTCGATCGGCACATCGTCCGGAAGGTTGAGGCGAGTCATGATCGACTCCAACGCCCCACCGTTGAACCGGCGCATCAACTCGTCACCGAGCGAAAGATAGAAACGCGACTCGCCCGGGTCACCCTGACGGCCGGAACGGCCACGCAGCTGATTGTCGATACGACGTGAATCGTGACGTTCGGTGCCGAGAACGTAGAGACCGCCGGCTTCGCGAACGGTCTCGGCGTCCTCCTTGACCTGTGACTTGACGGTTTCCAGCGCGGACTCCCACGCAGCCTGGTACTCGTCGGGAGTCTCCACCGGGTCGAGACCCTGCTGGCGGAGCTGCAGGTCGGTGATGATGTCGGGGTTGCCGCCGAGCACCACGTCGGTGCCGCGGCCCGCCATGTTGGTCGCGACGGTGACGGCACCCTGACGGCCGGCCTCGGCGACGATGGTCGCTTCCTGCTCGTGGAACTTGGCGTTGAGAACGCTGTGCACGACACCGCGCTTGGTGAACTGCTTGGACAGGTACTCCGAGCGCTCCACGCTCGTGGTGCCGATCAGAACCGGCTGTCCCTTGCCGTGGCGCTCGACGACGTCGGCGACGACGGCGTCGAACTTCGCCTCTTCGGTCTTGTAGATGAGATCACCGTTGTCGACGCGAACCATCGGCCGGTTGGTGGGGATGGGAATGACACCCAATCCGTAGATCTGGTGGAGTTCGGCAGCCTCGGTCTGAGCCGTACCCGTCATGCCGGAGAGTTTGTCGTACAGCCGGAAGTAGTTCTGCAGCGTGATCGTCGCGAGAGTCTGGTTCTCCGCTTTGATCTCGACCTTTTCCTTGGCCTCGATTGCCTGGTGCATGCCCTCGTTGTAGCGGCGCCCCACCAGGATTCGACCGGTGAACTCGTCGACGATGATCACTTCGCCGTCGCGGACGATGTAGTCCTTGTCCTTGGTGTACAACTCTTTTGCCTTGATGGCGTTGTTGAGATAGTTGACCAGGGGTGAGTTGGCGGCCTCGTAGAGATTGTCGATGCCGAGCTGATCCTCGACCAGCTCGACGCCTGCCTCGTGCACACCGATGGTGCGCTTACGGATGTCCACCTCGTAGTGGGTTTCCGTCTTCATCATCGGGACGATGCGTGCGAACTCGCCGTACCACTTGGACGACGCATCGGCCGGGCCGGAGATGATCAACGGCGTACGGGCCTCGTCGATCAGGATGGAATCCACCTCGTCGACGACGGCGAAGTTGTGGCCTCGCTGCACCAGATCGTCGAGCGAGTGCGTCATGTTGTCGCGGAGATAGTCGAAACCGAACTCGTTATTGGTTCCGTAGGTGATGTCGGCTGCGTATGCGGCGCGGCGTTCGACCGGGGTCATTCCGGACAGAATCACGTCCACGTCGAGGCCGAGGAACCGGTGGACGCGTCCCATCCACTCCGAGTCACGCTTGGCCAGGTAGTCGTTGACGGTCACCACGTGCACGCCATCGCCCGACAGCGCATTCAGGTAGGCGGGAAGCACACAGGTGAGCGTCTTGCCCTCACCGGTCTTCATCTCGGCGATGTTGCCGAAGTGCAGGGCCGCGCCGCCCATCACCTGTACGTCGAAGTGGCGCTGCGAGAGCACGCGCCACGACGCCTCACGCGCAACGGCGAAGGCTTCGGGGAGCAGTTCGTCGAGCGACTCTCCGGCGGCGTATCGCTCCTTGAACTCGGCGGTCTTGGCCCGCAATGCGTCGTCGGACAGGCCTTCGACGTCCGGAGACAGAGTGGACACGTGGTCAGCGATGTTCTTGAGTCGCTTGACCATGCGACCTTCACCAACACGGAGCAGCTTGGAAAACGACAGCGAAGGCACGGGCTTTCTCGTCCTCGATCCTCGGTTACGGAAATCGGCAAAACACAGGGCATCAAAATCCTCGGGATACACCTCGCGACGACGCCGTCTGCAGCGTCAGCGGTGAACCCGACGCGTCCATGGTAGGCGTTGCCGCGGAGTGCGCAGTAGACCCACCACACCGCAGCAGGCCCGACCTGGGATTTTCACCCCAAGTCGGGCCTGGTGACGGTAGCGGAAACGAGGTCAGGTGAGTCTGATCAACCCGTAGTCGAATGCATGTCTGCGATAGACCACGGACGGGCGATCGGAAGCGCTGTCGTGGAAGAGGAAGAAGTCGTGACCGACGAGTTCCATTTCGTAGAGCGCATCGTCGACGCTCATCGGCGCGGCCGAGTGAATCTTGGTGCGCACGATCTGGCCGGGACCCGTCGGTTCGTCTTCGAACGAATCGAGCCTGACGTCGGGGTCGAGCGCGAGACTGTCGTCCTCGGCCAGCTCCGCTGTCGCTTCGGCCACCGAGACCGGGGTCTTCTCGCCGTAGTGGACCTTGCGCCGATCCTTGGTTCGACGCAGACGGTTCTCCAGCTTGGACGTCACCGACTCGAGAGCGGCGTAGAAACTGTCGGCACAGGCTTCGGCGCGAACCACAGGACCTTTGCCCTTGGCGGTGATCTCCACGCGCTGACAGGCCTTGGCCTGTCGACGATTGCGCTCGTGCTGCAGTTCGACGTCGAACAAGTGAATGGACGGATCGAATCTTTCGAGCCTGGCGAGTTTCTCGGACACGTATATCCGGAAGTGGTCTGGGATCTCGACATTGCGGCCCTTGACCACAACGTCGGCATGGGTCTTGGTGGACTCGTCCGAAGGCTTCTCGTCGAAGAAAACCGAAGCTTGTGAAGGGGTCGTCACGCGTACCTCCCGAAATCGGTCGCGTCGCCGGTGCGACGCGGCAAGTGCTCATGCCGAGTGGGGAACCATTCGGCATCATGTGCAGCCGCATCACCTCCACGAAAAGAAGTCGCATCCGCCCGGAGTGAAACCACCGTAAGGGCGTGTCCGCGACGTTAGTCGGTCATCTGCTCGTGTGCCACCGTTCATCGAATATTGGCACTCCGCGTGTCGATCTCGACAACAGGTTCATACCCCGGCGATCACCAGGACCGCATCGACCCTCACGCCCGAATCCTTTAGCACACAGACGGATTCGCGTGCGGTCGCGCCAGTGGTCAGTACGTCGTCGACCAACACGACCGAGCGGTCTGCCACTGCCGACCGCGCCGCGAATTCGTTATCGAGACGAGACCGCGCAACGCCGTCGATCCCGATTCGTCCCGCGACGTTGGTCGCGCGATCCGACGCCGACAGCCCCACCGAATCACGGACGCCTCGTCGCATCCTCAACACCCGCGAGACCGTGACGTACTCGGGCGCCAGCATCGCCCCGGCGACGGCCGAGAACCGTTCCACCGGGTCTCCTCCGCGTGCACGAGCGGCACGTGCCCGAGTGGGCGCCGGAACGAACACGAGCGCCGCAAGTTCCGGAGGGTCGATGTGACCCGCCGTCCGCAGATGATTCACCGCAGCGGCCACCGCGTGTCCGAGAGGCGCAGCGAGATCGTGTCGGTTGCGTTCCTTGAGTGCCAGCACCGCAGCACGCCGAGGACCCGAGTACGGACCGAGCGCCCAGCACGGCACCCCTGGGTCCAGACGAGGCCGCAGCGATACAGGCGGGGCATTCAGTTCGGCGTCACACCGCCTGCACCACAGACTGCCCGGCCGCTCGCACCCACCGCACTCTCGCGGCAACACGAGATCGACCAGCGAGGTCAGCATTGCTGCCGTGCGGTTGGACGTCATCGCGCGAGTATCACCGAGGGGTCCGACAACCCCACGTCCCTCGCCCGCGGTCGGCGGCGCCCGGTTCGGCGGGGTTCGCGGATCAGCCCGGCAGAATCGGGGTCGCTTTGACCCCGGCAAGTCCCGCCACCTCACGCCAGTAACGATCGCCCGCAGGATCGTTGTTGTTGAGCTGGAAGACAGCCCGAGAGTCGGCGACGTATTCGGTCGTCGGAGACGCATCGACCGACAGCACCGGGGCCGTCAGGTTTCGACTCGGTAGCGCATCCAGGCGTGAGCCGTCTGTCGTCACCTGCACCACCGGAACGTCGGTGGCGATACGAACCACGACGACGGTGTCTCCGGTGCTCCAATCGAGGGCCAGGGCATCACTGCCGAGTCCGTTCGCTACCGCCTTGGGCGACACGAGGGAATACAAGCCGTTCGCTTGGCGCACAACAGTTGCCACGTAGACCAGCCCGTCCACGATCATCGCCGCTCGGACTCCGTCACGGGAAAGGCGAAGATCGGTGATGCGGGCCCCGAGCGCGGTCACGGCGCCTGCGTCGACGGGAAGAACCGACACCTGACCGTTCGCTGGATCACGCGCTGCCCGAATCACATTCGTTCCGTCGATGACGGCCCAGGCTGCGTTGTTGTCCACACCCCATGTGGGTCTGGTGATCGATTGACCTTCCGCGACCGGAAAGGCACCGCTGTCGTAGCCACCGATCATCAGCGTCGACGACGGTTCGGGTGCAGGCCTGCCGGTGTCGGCGACGCCCGCAACCAGTGAACCGTCGGTGGACAGAGCAACGGACCGAAGGTTCTTGACGGTACCGAAATACCCGGGTACCGGCGTTGTGCCGCCGTCGTCGACGGAGACCAATTGACCCGAGACCAACGCGTGCAATCCGACGTCCGACTCGGACGACGCTGCCGGATCGAGTGCCTCCACGTCTGCTGTGGTCCAGCCGTCGGGCTTGCTGTTGTCCAGTGGTTGACCGTCGGCCAGCAGCACGTACGGCCCGACGACATCGGCGGAGGCAAGAGTCCACACCACCTGCGCTGCAAGCAGTTCGCGGCTCTTCGCGTCGACCGCCTGCAGACCATCGAAATCGATTCGCACACCACCTGCTCGTGTACCGCCCTGGCTGGTCGAACCGTCGGCCTTGGTGATCGGGCCTCGTATTCCGACGTCGGAACCCAGTTCGTTGGACACCGCAGGCTCCAGCGTCGACTTCGGACCGTCGATCAGTAGCTGCACGAGCTGGTTGGCCAACTGATCGGGAGATCCGCTCACCCACCGCACATCGGGAACCAACGCAGCACCGAGTGGATCGACGAAGAACAAGGATTGTCGTTGGTAGGCGGCGAAGAACTGCGAACGATCGAGGATGACGCCGGGCGGAAGTTCGTCGATCCGCCACTCTCCGTCGACCTTCACCATCTTGATGGTGGAGTCCACGGTGCCAGCGCCTGCCTGATAGTCACCACCGGGCGCCAGCAGCCCGACCGTGTTCGATCGCAGCGTGAACTCGGCTTCGTCATCGGTTCGAGGACCGGACAGAAGGTCGATCTTGTCGGCGATCACCGTCTTCGCGCTGTCGTCCCAGCTGCTCGACGCTCCGCTGGTGAGGAACTGTCTGGCCGCCTGATGTCGGTTGACCGAACTCGAACTGGCGGTCACGAAGTCGCGAACGAGCCGGTCGGGCTCCCGGCCCGGTGCAGGCGGCGGCGGAGTGGTCGACGCCGCGCCCGCTGTCAACGAACCGATGGCTTGTGGACTGGACGACTCGGGCAAGCTTGCGCATCCCGCCGCGAGCGAGACGACTGCGGCGAACACGAGCGCGACGACGCCGCGCGTACCTCGGCCCGTCACTTCTCGCCTCCGGTGCTCTCGGGGTCGGGTCCGGCCGAGACCGACAGTGGATCTTCGGACTTCGCACCGTCGAATTCGCGGGCAGTGGGCGCAGTCGACCCCGATTGCGTCGCGGCGAGCGCCTGCGAGGCCGGTAGCGGCTGTCCCTGGGTGTACCGCCTCGTGCTCGGCTTGAGGGGCAACGGGCTTCCGATCACTTTGTGCCCCCGAATCAGCGGGAGCGTGAGACGGAAGCACGCGCCCTCACCGACAGCGCCCCACGCTTCGAGCTTGCCGTCGTGCAGACGCGCATCTTCGACACTGATCGCCAAGCCGAGTCCCGTTCCACCCGATCGACGGACACGCGAGGGGTCCGAACGCCAGAAGCGATTGAACACGAGTTTCTCCTCACCGGGCCGCAGTCCGATGCCTTGGTCTCGTACGACGAACGCCGCCGCATCGGCGTTGGCGCGCAGACGGAGGAGAACCGGTCTGCCTTCACCATGGTCGAGGGCGTTCGCGAGAAGATTCCGCAGGATACGTTCGACACGACGCGGATCGACCTCGGCGATGACCGAATGTTCCGGCATGTCGACGATGACCTCGGTACCCGAGTCTCGTGCCAGATGTCGCACCGTCGATACCGCGGCGCGTGCACACATCCGTAGATCCAGTTGCTCGGCGGCCAACTCGGCGACTCCGGCGTCGTGGCGGCTGATCTCCAGCAGATCGCCCAGAAGAGTCTCGAATCTGTCGAGTTCGTTGACCAACAACTCCGACGACCGTTTCAACGCTGGATCGAGGCCCTCGCTGCCGTCGTGAATCAAGTCCGCTGCCATTCGCACCGTGGTCAGTGGTGTCCGGAGTTCGTGGCTGACATCGGATGTGAATCGGCGCTGCAAACTGCCGAATTCCTCGAGCTGGGTGATCTGTTTGGACAAACTTTCGGCCATCTCGTTGAACGACATCGCCAGGCGCGCCATGTCGTCCTCACCGCGCACCGGCATCCGCTCCTTGAGCCGGCCGTCGGCGAAACGAACCGCGATACGTGATGCAGACCGGATCGGTAGCACCACCTGGCGGGCGACCAGCATGGAGATGGCGGCCAGCAAGACCAGAAGGACGACTGCACCGATGAACAACGTTCCGCGGACGAGCGAGAGCGTTCGCTCTTCACTACCGAGCGGGAACACCAGGTACAGCTCCAGATCGGTGATGTCCGACGCCGTCGGGGTGCCGAAGATGATGGCGGGGCCCGAGTAACCGCCCTGTTCGGCATCGTTGACGGTCGCGTACTGCCAGCTGATAAGCCCGTTCTGGACGAAGTTGCGCAAGCTCTGCGGGATCTGTTCGGCCGGACCGAGCGACGCGTCGTCTCGGACGCCGTCACCCTTGACGATCAACACCGGGTCGAAGGTACCGGCCGACCCCGACGTCTGGCCTGCGTCGACATCACGGTTGGTCAGCTGAGCACGGGCGCGTTCGAGTCTCGCGCTCACACCCGTCGAGTCTTCGGCACCGGCAAGGGCGCCCTCGACGGTGGTGCGCGAGCGTTCGAGTTCCTCGGTCGCCGCGGTGATCTTCGCTTCCAGAAGCCGGTCGGTGATCTGACCGGTGAGTACCGCGCCGAGAATGGCGATGACCACCAACGACAGCGTCAGAGTCGACACGACGACTCTGAGTTGCAACGACCGACGCCACGCATGGCCGATCGAGGTACCGAGCGCTCTGAACCAGCGCAGGAGCGGCGAGAACGTTCCATTGATTCTGCGCCGCGAACCGGTGAACCAGATCACGGTGGTCCGGCCTTGTAGCCGACCCCTCTCACGGTCAACACGACCTCGGGATTCTCCGGATCGGTCTCGACCTTCGCGCGCAAACGCTGCACATGCACGTTCACCAGGCGCGTATCGGCGGCATGCCGGTAACCCCACACCTGTTCGAGCAGCACCTCACGGGTGAACACCTGCCGCGGCTTGCGTGCGAGGGCGACCAGCAGATCGAACTCGAGCGGAGTGAGCGAGACGAGTTCGTCGCCGCGACTCACCTTGTGCGCCGGCACGTCGATGACGATGTCCGCGATCGACAGCAGTTCTGCAGGCTCGTCCTCGGTGCGGCGCAGGCGTGCGCGCACGCGGGCGACGAGTTCCTTCGGCTTGAACGGTTTCATGATGTAGTCGTCGGCGCCGGATTCGAGTCCGAGCACGACGTCGACGGTGTCCGTCTTCGCGGTCAACATCACGATCGGAACGCCGGAATCGGCACGAAGAACACGGCACACGTCGATGCCGTTCATGCCGGGAAGCATCAGATCGAGCAGGACCAGATCGGGTCGGTTCTCGCGAACCGCGGCCAGTGCCTGCGTGCCGTCTCCGACCACGAACGGTTCGAAACCCTCGCCACGAAGGACGATGGTGAGCATTTCGGCCAGAGCCGAATCGTCGTCGACTACAAGAATCCGAGGCTTCATGGTTCTATGTTGTCACTTTCACGCCGCCGGATGGCTGATTGAACACGTCGGCGGCGAGTCGATCGGGGTCGACGTCGGCGCCGACCACCTGCCACGGCGACGCCCACCCGGTAGCCGCAAGCCCGCCGTACACCGCAGACGTGCGGCTCTGCAGCGATCCGTCTCGCTCGTAGACGTCCCGAGCACGTGTCGAGTCCTCGCTTTCCCGCGATGCTGCTCGCTGCGCAGCGAGCTCGACCGACACGTCGAGGAGAATCTGCACGTGGGGCACCGGGACTCCGAAACGGTCGAACTCCAGCGTTCGAATCCACTCGACCGCCGCGCCGTCTGCGGATTGTTCCAAGCGTGCGGCGGTGTACGCGGCGTTCGAGGCCACGTAGCGGTCCAGTAGAACGATGTCGTTGCGCGAGAGCAGTTCTCGCAGTTCTTGGGCCGCGTCACGGCGATCGAGCGCGAACAGCAGCGCCATCGCGTGAACACTCGACGCGGTATCGCCGTGCTCACCGCGCAGCGCCTCGGCCGCGAGGTCGGCGTGTACCGAGACGTCGTACCGCGGGAACCCGATACGAACGACGCTTCGATTCTCACGTTCCCACGACGAAACGAGCCGACGGGCGAGCGTGTTCTTGCCCGCGCCGTCGACTCCCTCGATGACGATCAGTTTTCCCATTGCGTACGTAGTCCGACCGGAGAGATCAGTACCGGTAGTGCTCGGGCTTGTACGGTCCTTCGACGTCGACGCCGATGTACTCCGCCTGCTCCTTGGTGAGCTTGGTGATGGTGCCACCGAGCGCCTCGACGTGAATCTTGGCGACCTTCTCGTCGAGGTGCTTCGGGAGGCGGTACACCTCGTTGTCGTACTCCTCCGGCTTGGTCCACAGCTCGATCTGAGCGATGACCTGGTTCGAGAAGCTGTTGCTCATCACGAACGACGGGTGCCCGGTCGCGTTGCCGAGGTTCAGCAGACGACCCTCCGACAGCACGATGATCGAGTGGCCGTCGGGGAACTGGAACTCGTCGACCTGCGGCTTGATGTTGATCCGCGTGACGTCCTTGGCCTTCTCCAGCCCTGCCATGTCGATCTCGTTGTCGAAGTGACCGATGTTGCCGAGGATCGCCTGGTGCTTCATCCGCTTCATGTGATCGAAGGTGATGATGCCGAGGTTGCCCGTCGAGGTGATGACGATGTCGGCCTTCTCGATGTACTCCTCGACGGTGCGGACGTCGAAAC
>NZ_JAHFVG010000076.1 GCF_023264675.1 Rhodococcus sp. (in: high G+C Gram-positive bacteria) | reverse complement strand
ACCCGAGCTCCGCAGCGACCAAAACGTCATCCGCACCTCGTGCGTGTAAAACCGATAAACCACCGCAACCATCCCTCAATGATCAGGCACGTTGCGACAACCGCTCGAATCCGCCCATGACGGGTTATGTATTCGCACGCACATGGGGGGGATCAGCGAACCTCGTACACCCCCGTCTGCACAGCCTTGACCAGCCGGCGCGGAACCCGGACCTCCCGGCCGTCCACCTTCACCGTCACCAGATCCGGCGCGACGGCCTTCCACTGCGCCCGACGGCTTCGAGTGTTGGAACGCGACATCTTCCGTTTCGGAACGGCCATGACTCAGACGTCCTTTCGAGCGCGGCGCCCGTAGCGCTTCTCGAACTTCTCGACGCGTCCCTGGGTGTCCATGATGCGCGTGGCACCGGTCCAGAACGGATGCGATTCGCTGGTGACATCGACGATCACCAGCGGGTAGGTGTTGCCGTCCTCCCACTCGACCTCGCGGGCGGAGGTGATGGTGGAGCGGGTGAGGAACTTGGTTCCCGTGCCTGCGTCCTGGAAGACCACCGGGTGGTAGTCGGGGTGAATTCCTGTCTTCATTTACGTTGCCTCTCGTTTCTGTTCGGAGTACGGGGATTCGCTTGTTTCGCATGGGTCTTCGTGCCACTGACCGAAGGGGTCGTTCCAGTCCTTCCATGCGGCGCGATCGAGCATCTCGTCGTCCGACACCAACGCCCATTGCAGCGTTCGGTCGATCTCGGTCGGTGCTGCCGCGTGCACCAGGATCACCAGGGAGGTGTCCCGGTCGCCGAACGTGTCGTCCCACCGGAGCGCTGCCATCGCCCGCCGAGCGGTGTCGATGCCGTCCTGCTCCTCGGGTGTCATCGCCGCCAGCCACTTGCCTGCACTGGCCACGCGCAATCCCCCGCCCGCGGATTCGATCCACAGCGCTTCGTCGGGTTGCGTTGCCACCCAAGCACGTCCGCGTGCGGTGACGACGCCGTCGAGCAGCACGTCGATCGCCTCGTGCAGCCGCTCCGGGTGGAACGGCCGGTTCGCGGTGAACTCGACGAGCGAGACCCCGCAGTCGGCGGTCAGCGGCGGCTGCCCCCGAAGCAGAGGTGAGTAGGCGTCGGCGATCTCGCCCTTTCTGGCATCGAACGGGATTGCCGCGAGCAACGCCTCGGCGTCGAGTCGATCGGTCGGCGCCACCCAGGCGACGGGCGCACCGGGAGCGAGACGATTCAGCACCGCCATCAGCTTCGCTCGTTCCCAACCATCGACTTCGGGGCCGGCCGAGATCACGAGCGCATCGGCGTAGTCGACCTGCCCGACCACCACCTGAGCGACGGTCCTGTCGTCGTCACCACTGGCGACGACGCCGCGGTCGGCGAGAGCGTCGTCACCCGTCGCGTCGGCAAGCCAGGTGGCGGCGTCGAGGCAGTCGATGACGCCGTCGATGCGCACATCGCGGGAGGCGGGTCCGTCGACCTGCCCGACGACGCCGGTGATGACGACGTTCTCGACGGCCCAGCACAGCGCTTCGGGTTCGAGGGCGCGGTCCATGGCCAGCACGATCCGGTTCACCGAGCTCCGGGCTGCCAACTTCCGTAGCAGGGGCAGCAGATCCTCGCGGAGCGTGCAGGACACGCAGCCGTGGGCAAGTTCGAGGATGCTCTCGCGCGGCGCCTCGCCCGCAGTGAACGTCGTCCGGCGGACGACGCCCTCGTAGACCTGGCCGAGATCGTGCCGAACCGCGACGGTGCCGGGCGCCAGGAGCGAGGACACTACGCCGTCCATGGCTCCGGTCCACCCGGACACGAGCACCAGTGGCGTTCGACTGTCCACAAGCTGTTCCCTTCTTTCGACAACGATTGTCATTAACTTCGAATCACGCTACATTCAAAACATCGCTTTGTCGAAAACGATTGTCATAACGATCAGAAGGGAGCGCGCATGTCCGCTCACTGTCAGGTGACGGGACGGAAGCCGGGCTTCGGCAAGTCCGTCTCGCACTCACACGTCAGAACCAACCGACGCTGGGACCCGAACATCCAGAAGAAGACCTACTTCGTCCCGAGCCTCGGACGCCGCGTCACGCTGACCCTGTCCGCGAAAGGCATCAAGACCATCGACCGTGACGGCATCGACGCCGTCGTCGCGGCCATCACCGCCCGTGGAGAGAAAATCTGATGGGCAAGAGCACGGACGTACGTCCGATCATCAAGCTGAAATCGACGGCAGGCACCGGCTACACGTACGTGACCAGGAAGAACCGTCGAAACAATCCTGATCGAGTCGTGTTGAAGAAGTACGACCCGGTCGTGCGCCGGCACGTAGATTTCCGCGAGGAGCGCTAGATGGCCAAGAAGTCCAAGATCGCCAAGAACGAGCAGCGGAAGGTCGTCGTCGCCCGCTGGGCCGCACGTCGAACCGAGCTGAAGGAGATCATCCGCAGGCCCTCGACGCCCGATTCCGAGCGCGCCGAGGCGCAGACGGCACTGCAGCGTCTGCCGCGCGATTCGAGTCCGGTACGATTGCGCAATCGTGACGCTGCGGATGGACGTCCGCGCGGCCACCTTCGGAAATTTGGGCTATCACGTGTGAACGTACGCATGATGGCTCACCGGGGGGAGCTGCCAGGCGTCCACAAGTCGAGCTGGTAAAGGAAAAAAGGTAGAGATGGCAGTCAAGAGAGCACCGTCGAAGAAGGTCCGCGCCGAAGCAGGCCGTCGACCCAAGAAGAACCCGCTGAACGCGGCCAAGGTCACCACTGTGGACTACAAGGACATCAACCTCCTTCGTCAGTTCATCTCCGACCGCGGCAAGATCCGTAGCCGCCGCGTCACCGGGCTCACCCCGCAGCAGCAGCGTCAGGTTGCCGTCGCGGTGAAGAACGCTCGTGAGATGGCATTGCTGCCGTTCACCAGCCGCTAGAAAAATTCTTCCCAGAAAGGCCACGCACTCCTTCGAGTGCGTGGCCTTTCTGTGTGAGCACTAGAGTTACTCCAGGCCAGCCTTCGAGAGAAACGAGACGTACAGCTTCATGTCCGGTGTTCTCGAAGGTTTCACGGTCATCTTCATCGTCATCGCGCTCGGTTACGTTCTCGCGCGCTTCCAGGTTCTGGGCGAGCACGGCCAGTTCGTACTCAGTCGCCTCGTCTTCTTCGTCGCCACCCCGGCGCTACTGTTCGTGACGCTGGCAAAATCGGACCTGTCGGTGATCCTGTCGCCGATCCTCGTGGTTGCCGGAGTCACCGCACTCGTCGTCGGCGCGATCTACTTCGCCATCGCGAAGCTCGTGCTGAAACGGGCCGTGCCCGAGGCAACCATCGGCGGGCTCGCGTCGTCGTACGTCAATGCCGCCAACCTCGGAATCCCCATTGCCGTCTTCGTGCTCGGCGACGCCAACTTCGTTGCGCCGCTACTGCTGTTCCAGATCATGGTGTACTCACCGTTGGCTCTGACCATTCTGGACCTCTCGACCCGAGGCAAGAAGGCGTCGGTCCGCAACATCGTCATCACTCCGTTTCGCAACCCGATCGTGCTGGCAGGCGCCGCGGGACTCGCACTGTCGATCACCGGAATCGAGCTGCCGGAAGCTCTCGTCCAGCCGTTCGATCTCGTCGGCGGCGCGGCGGTACCCGGCGCACTGCTGGCGTTCGGACTGTCCCTCTACGGTGCGAGAGTCCTGCAGAAGGGCACGAGCCCGCGCCGCGACGTGGTGCTCGCATCGACCCTGAAGATGGTGCTGCAACCGATACTCGGATTTCTGATGGCACTGGCCATGGGACTCGAAGGCCACGAGCTCTTCGCGATCACCGTGATCTCCGCGCTCCCCACCGCACAGAACGTCTTCGTGTTCGCCAACCGCTACAACCGAGGCGTCGTGATGGCGCGTGACACCGCGTTCGTCACCACGCTCGTCTCGATTCCGGTGATCGCACTCGTCACCGCATTGCTTGCGTGAGGACCCAAAGGTTCTACTCAGCTCACCGCGCTACGTTGGAGTCATGAGGTTTCTGGCTGCAGGAGTACTGGCGTGCATCCTGTTGGTGGGCTGCGGTACCGAATCCGCCGACCGCAGCGACGACGCGGAAACCACGAGCAACACAGCACCCGCCGATTTGATGCACAGCCCGAGCGCTCCCCCCGTGCCCGTCGAAGTGCCGGTAGGCGAGGTGGGGACGATGTTCGAGTCCACCACCGGTCTGGTTCGCGCTGCCGCCACACCGTTCGAGTCCTGGAGTCAGGTCTCGCCCAACACCATCGCCATCCACTTCGTCACCGGCACGCCCGAGTGCTACGGCGCCGACGCCCAAGTGACCGAGACCGACACCCAGGTCATCGTCGCTCTCCGCACCGGAACGCTTCCCGAGGCCGCCGACAAGGCATGCATCATGGTCGCCGTCTACGGGACGATGCAGATGACGCTGCAATCTCCGCTCGGTGACCGCACCATCGTCAACGCTGCCTAGTAATCTGAGCCGGGTGAGCCAACCCGAGCAGCCGCGCGCCATCGTTCGAGCGGCAGATGCCGACCGCAATCTCGTTGCCAAGCTGCTGAGCGACGCCTTGGCCGACGGCCAACTCAGCCTCACCGAATACGACGAGCGGACGGCAGCGGCCTACAAGGCACGCACCTACGGCGAGCTCGACGTCCTCACTGCCGACCTAGCACTGGCGCCGCTGCCAGGGGCAACGCTGGGGAAGGGTCCCGCCCACGATCGAGCGGTCGCCATCATGGGCGGCTTCGGTCGCAAGGGAGAATGGACCGTCGCCACGAAGGTCGACGCCATCGCCTTCTGGGGAGGCGGCGAGATCGACCTACGGCAGGCGAAGTTTTCCGCATCCGAAGTGACGATCAATTGCGTCGCGGTGATGGGCGGCATCGAGATCACCGTGCCACCGAACATCGGCGTCGAGGTTCGCGGCGCCGGCATCATGGGCGGGTTCGACCACATCGCGCAGACCGCCGCCCCAGGCGCTCCGCGCGTGATCATCACGGGCTTCGCGATCTGGGGCGGCGTCAGCATCGAGGTCAAGTCCTGAGCGCGAGCTAGGACTTGCGACGTCTCTTCAGGTAGTCGCTGACCACCGCCGCGCCGAGGCCGTCGAGATCGGGCGCGATGACTCGGCCACCCACCCGCTCGGCCATCCGGTCCACCACCCGCGCAAGCCCCGGATCGTCGCCCAGCCGGAAAATGGTCACCTGCGCACCGAGTTTGGCGATGGTATCGAGTTCGCGAACCGTCAACCCCAGCGTTCGAGGGTGCGGCGGGTAGTCGAAGAACGCATGGCCGTCCGGTTCGAGGTGAGCCGTCGGTTCGCCGTCGGTGACGATCAGCACCACCGGCTGCGCGTTCGGGTGACGACGAAGATGCCGTGCCGCCAACAGAAGCGCATGATGCAGATTGGTGCCCTGATCATAGGCGCCGTCCAGACCTGCCAACTCCGATGCCGTCAACTTCTGCGCATGGCGACCGAAGCCGATGAGCTGCAGATCGTCACCCCGAAAACGAGTGCTCACAAGGTGATTCAGCGCCAGCGCCGTACGCTTCATGGGCACCCAGCGGCCATCCATCACCATCGAGAACGACGTGTCCACCAACAACGCGACGGCTGCCTGCGTCCGCGTTTCGGTCTCGCTGATCTCGACGTCGGTCACCTGCAATTGCACCGGGAAGCTCGAACCTTCCGCTGCCGTACGCAATACGGCGTTGTTGACGGTGCGGGTGACATCCCACGGTTCGGTGTCCCCGAATTCCCAGGCCCTCGATGCTCCGGTCGGCTCCCCCATTGCACCCGCCTTGCGGGTTTCCCGCTCGCCGCCGCGCCGCGAGATCTTGCCGGCGACGTCCTTGAGCGCCGACTGACCGAGCTGACGCATGGCCTTCGGCGACAATCGCCATTGGCCGTCCGCGCCCTTGTCCATGAAACCTTGCTGTTCCAGCGCCTTTTCGAGCTCGGCCAGCATTCGGGCATCGGCGGCAGCCTCAGGGCCGAGTTGCTTCAACAGGGCCTCGGCGTCGATGTCGTCGAGGGCTGCACCGTTGTACTGCTGCGAGAGCTGATTTCCTAGATTCTCCAGGTCGGCGATATCCTGCAGCGCACCCGTCCCGTCGCCGAGGCCCATACCGTTCTCGCCGCGAAAGTTCTGCGAACCATCCCAGTCCTCGCCCGGCCTTGCCTGCTGCAGATTCTGATCCAACTGATCCAGCTGATCCAGAAGCGCGGAATCACCGAACGCCTGCTGGGCCAACGCGTCGAGCTCGGCGCGCTGCTCCGGCGTCAGCGAGTTCCTCAATCTCTGTGCAGCCGCTGCCCGCTGAGCGAGCGAGTCCAACAGCTCGTCCACGTTCTGTGGGTTCTCGGGAAAATGTTGGCCGTGCTTGCGCATGAAGTCGGAGAAGTCCTCGTCGGAGTCCTCGCCCTTGTTGTGTTTGGCGAGAAGCTCGTTGAGATCCTTCAGCATCTCGCTGATCGCCTGACGGTCCTCGTCCGTCGCATTCTCCAGCGCATTCTTCATCCCGGCGAAACGCTGATCCAGCATCTCGCGTCCGAGCAGATCCTTGATCTTCTCGTAGTTCTCGCGAGCCTCCGACGATCGCCAGTCGTAATCGGAGAGTTCCTGCACCGCTTGCGCAGTCGACGGCGAGAGATCACCGATCTGCATCTCCTGGAAGCGTGCATCGTCGTCCAGGGCCCGGGCGAGCGTCTTACGCTCTTCCAGAACCGCCTTGTCCAGCAGCTCTCGCACTTCCTGCAATGTTCCGTCGAGATTGTTCTTGCGCAACAAATCTCGTCGACGACGGTTGGCCTCGGATGCGAGATCGTCGAGACCCCGCATGTTCTGGGTGCCGCGCCGGAGCATTTCCTGCATGGCGCGACGCGGCGAAGCACCCTCGAGCACATCGTTGCCGATGGACTCGAGAGCCTCCCTCAAGTCGACCGGTGCGGCCAGCGGATCAGGTCCTCCGTGATATCGCCCGTATCTGCTGGCCGGCATCAGCTGTACACCGTCTGACCGTCTTCGTCGGGATCCTTGGCAATGCGGCGCGCGAGGTAGAGGCCCTCGAGCGCCAGTTCGAACGCCGCGGCGCGCTCACCGTCCGAGGAGGCATCGAGGCGGGTCGCGATCTCGTCGAGAACCTCCAGGTCCGGCAACTCGGCAAGCAGTGCCTTCGCGGTGATGCGGTCACCGGTGACGACGGGCTCGCCCTGCTCGATCGCCGTCACCAGGGGTGCCAGGTTGATGCCGCCGAGTCGATCGCGGACGGTATCGGCGGTTGCTCGGCGTAGCAGGTGCTCGAGCACCTCCACCTCGCGGCCCTCTTCTCCCGACTCGAATTCGACCTTGCCTCGCAGTACCTCGATGATGGTTCCGAGGTCGACGGGCCTGGCGACCGCATCGCCCTCGCCCAGCACCGCGGCACGGTGAATTGCTGCGGCAGCGATGGTTTCGGCAGCGGCGATAGCGAAACGAGCCGACACACCCGACCGCTGGTCGACGGACGGCGACTCACGCAGCAGACGAGTGAACCGTGCCAACACCTCGACGAGGTACGACGGCACGCTCGCCGGCAGATTCGCTTCCTGCTCGATGACGGAGATCTCGTCGTCGAGCGCATGCGGGTAGTGCGTACGGATCTCCGCACCGAAACGGTCCTTCAACGGCGTGATGATGCGTCCGCGGTTGGTGTAGTCCTCGGGGTTCGCGCTCGCGACGAGCATGACATCGAGAGGGAGACGCAGCGTGTAGCCGCGCACCTGGATGTCGCGTTCCTCCATGACGTTGAGCAGCGACACCTGAATACGCTCCGCGAGGTCGGGGAGCTCGTTGATCGCGACGATGCCGCGGTGGCTGCGTGGAACCAGCCCGAAGTGAATGGTCTCCGGATCTCCCAAGCTTCGTCCCTCGGCAACCTTGACGGGGTCGACGTCGCCGACGAGGTCGGCCACCGACGTGTCGGGGGTCGCCAGCTTTTCGGCGTACCGCTCGCTGCGGTGGCGCCAGGAGATGGGCAACAAATCACCCAGTTCGGCGGCCTTGCGGATGCTCGCCGGCGTGATGGGATCGTAGGGGTGCTCGCCGAGTTCGGAGCCCTCGATGACCGGGGACCACTCGTCGAGCAAGAGGTTGAGAGTGCGCAGAAGACGGGTCTTGCCCTGGCCTCGTTCGCCGAGGAGAACGACGTCGTGACCAGCAAGAATCGCACGTTCGAGCTGAGGAAGGACAGTCTTGTCGAAGCCGAGAATGCCCGGCCATGCGTCCCGACCCTCGCGAAGAGCGTCGAGCAGATTTTCCCGGAGTTCGTCTTTGACGGAACGCTGCACGTGTCCGGACGCGCGCAGCTCGCCGACGGTGATGATGCCAGGTTCGGTAGAGGTCACTTCACCAAAGTACGCCCGTCCGGGGCATAGGTCTTTTCGCCGAGATCGAGGTTGTGCACGGAATTCGGACGAAAACCGTGCACAACGTCGATCTGAGCGGAAAGAGTGGGCGATCTAGTGCGCGAAGTGCCGCGAACCCGTGAGGTACAGCGTGACCCCAGCGTCCTGAGCGGCAGCGATGACCTCGTTGTCACGCACCGAACCACCGGGCTGCACGACGGCCTTCACACCGGCCGTCAGCAGAACCTGCAAGCCGTCGGGGAAGGGGAAGAACGCGTCACTGGAGGCGACGGATCCCTCGACGCGATCGCCCGCGCGCTGATCCGCGAGGTGCGCGGCATCGACGCGGTTGACCTGGCCCATGCCGACGCCGACGGACGCGCCGTCCTTGGCCAGCAGGATCGCGTTGGACTTGACGGCTCGTCCTGCACGCCAAGCGAATTCGAGATCCTTCAGGGTCTGCTCGTCGGCAGGCGCACCGGCGGCGAGGGTCCAGTTCGCCGGGTTGTCACCCTCGGCGTCGATCGCGTCGCGCTGCTGCAGGAGCGTGCCTCCAGAGATCGGCTTGAGCTCGATCCCGTTCGGCGACGGCGGAGTGGCGAGCAGAACACGAACGTTCTTCTTGCGCTGCAGAACTCCGAGGGCTCCGTCGGCGTACGACGGTGCGACGATCACCTCGGTGAAGATCTCGGCGACCTGCTCGGCCATCTCGACGGTGACCTCGCGGTTGGCTGCGATGACGCCGCCGTACGCGCTGACGGGGTCGCAGGCGTGCGCCTTGCGGTGCGCCTCGGCGATGTCCGCGCCGACCGCGATGCCGCAGGGGTTGGCGTGCTTGATGATCGCGACACAGAATCCGTCGTGATCGAAGGCCGCGCGCCATGCCGCGTCGGCGTCGGTGAAGTTGTTGTACGACATCTCTTTACCGTGCAACTGCTCGGCCTGGGCGATGCCGGATCCCGCCGGGGAGACATACAAAGCGGCGGCCTGATGCGGATTCTCGCCGTACCGCAGCACTGCCGAGCGATCCCAGGTTCCGCCGATCCACTGCGGGAACTGCGAATCCGATTCGACGAGCACGCTGCTCATCCACGACGCCACGGCGACATCATAGGCGGCAGTGTGCTGAAATGCCTGTGCCGCAAGAGAAGTGCGCTCGGCGAGAGTGAATCCCCCACCGGCGACGGCGCTGAGTACGTCCTCGTAGCGGGCGGGATCGACCACCACTGCCACGGACGGATGATTCTTCGCAGCCGCACGGACCATGGAGGGCCCGCCGATGTCGATCTGCTCCACACACTCGTCGGGCGTCGCTCCACTGGCGACGGTGTCGGTGAACGGGTAGAGGTTCACCACGACGAGCTCGAACGCCTCGATGCCGAGTTCGTCGAGTTGTGAAAGGTGTTCGGGGCGGCGGGTATCCGCCAACACACCTGCGTGCACCCGGGGGTGCAGCGTCTTCACACGGCCGTCGAGGGTTTCCGGAAAACCGGTGAGATCCTCGACCTTGGTGACGGGAATTCCGGCGTCGGCAATCTTGGATGCCGTCGATCCGGTCGAGACCAGAGCGACGCCTGCATTGTGCAAGCCGGTCGCGAGCTCGATCAATCCAGTCTTGTCGTAGACACTGACCAGCGCGCGGCGCACTGCTTTACGATCACTCATGGTTGAATCTCGGCCTTTCGTCCATCGGAGACAACACCTCGGGAAGCAACTGCTGCGATCACGTCGACCAGCAGTGCACGTTCCACAATCTTGATTCGCTCGTGCAGAGAGTCGCGATCGTCTCCACCGAGCACGGGTACAGCTTCCTGAGCCAGAATCGGCCCGGTGTCCACACCGGCATCGACCAGATGCACCGTCGATCCGGTCAGCTTCACCCCGTAGGCGAGAGCGTCCTCCACGGCGTGAGCGCCCGGAAACGACGGAAGCAGTGCGGGATGCGTGTTGACGATTCGGCCGGCGTATTCGCCGACGAACTGCGGGCCGAGGATCTTCATGAACCCGGCGGACACGACGAGGTCGGGGCGATGCTCGGCGGCAGCCGCGGTGAGAGCGACGTCCCACGCGGCGCGGTCGGCGAAGTCTCCGAGCGCGACGCGAAAGTGCGGAATCTCGGCCGACTGTGCGTGGCGCGCGGCGTCGCAGTCGCGGTCGACTCCTACCGCGACGATGCGCGCGGGATAGGCGTCGTCGCGCGTGGCAGCGATGAGAGCCTGCAGCAGCGAGCCCGTGCCCGATGCGAGGACGACGACTCGAGCTGGGTGCTCACGCGTGGCAGTCAGCGCACTTCTCCTGAATTGATCGAGGCGGATCGCCCATCCAAACCGAACCGGGGCCAGGTGAGAGAGTAGTCGCCCGCTTCGGTGCAGCAGTCAGGCAGGTCCTCCCTCGGTCCCCCGAGAGTCAGTCGTTCGAGTCGGTGCGCTCGGTGTCCTCGACAGTGTCGACGTCGACCACCTCGGCGTCGGCGGGCTCGTCTGCGTCGGCACTCTCGACCGGCTCGGCTTCGGTTTCTCCGACGGGAGGCGCGTCCACGATTTCGGCCTCGACGACGTCGGGGGCATCCTCGGCCTCACGGGTCTCGGCCAGCGCCTGGGGCTGTTCGACCAATTCGGCGTCGACGGCATGTTCTGGATGTGCAACGGGTTCGGCGATCGCCGGCACTGGAACCGGCGCCCGCTCGGGAGCCTCGTCGACCTCTTCCGCCTCGTCCACCGGCAGCGATCCCCCGCGCCACGCGGTGATCGCTGCAGCGACGGACCCGACCACGGCCAACCACGCGAAGACGAGCAGACCCAACGACCACACCGTGACCTCGACGGTGCCGAACGTTCCGAGATTGCCGCCTGCGGCGAAGCCGAGGAGGAGGGCGGCGACGCCGAGTACCGCGCTGCCCACCCACACCGAGGACAACGCGTAGTGCACGTCGACGGTGCGTCGGGCGCAGTCCCGCCCGAGCATGACTCCGGCGACGACCGGCACCACCAACATCAGCGTCCAGAACGTGGTCGAGGCGCCCTCGGGCAGCACCGCCAGAACGGGCAGTGGGGGCACCGGCCCACCCGATGTCCGAAACATGCTCACGGCAACGTCGCCGACGTGCACCGACGAACCGACCGACACGGCAAGCGTCCCGAGCAGAACGTTCGGCAGATACAGAATCGACAACAGGGTGAGGCCGAGCATCCCGACGAAGCCGTTGCCGACGTCGAGCAGCGCTCCGGCCGTCGACCACGACGCGAGCAGGGACGCAAGGAAGATTGCGGCGGCACCGGCGGTCAACACAGCGGCAGCGCGGGTGATGGGAACGACGACATCGAAGATCCACCCCGGAACCCGAGCGCGCACGGCGTCGAAGTCTCGGGCACCGAGGGCGAGCCCGACGACGGCGGACAGTCCGTGAACACCGGCCACCCAGGCGAAGGCGAGCAACGCATGCGGGCTGGAGAGTCCGATGGCTGCCGAGGCGTCGGCAGCGACGGCCAACGCCAGAGCGGTCACCACCACGGGCCCGAATACCGCGGCGGCCACCACCAACGCCCACTCGCGCCGTCCAGTCGACGCCGACACCGTCCGGCTCACACTCCGGGCGACGACGACGGACAGTACGAGTGTCGGCAGCAGCGGAAACACGCCGAGGGACGTGCCGGAGATACTCAGCGGAACCTGGTGAACCGCAAACCACATACCCGCGATGGCACCGAACGTTCCGGTCAGCTCACTGTTGGCCGAAACCAACGTGATCAGCACGACCGTCGCGATGGTGGCGACAAGGATGCCGGGAATCCGGAACCCCGTCCGGACGAGGGTTCTCGACAGGGCAGGGGACAACAGGGGCTCGCGCTGGACCGGTCGCCTGGTTCGGCCCGTGCGCTGCTTCTCCTGGTTCAATACGGCACTCATCGGTGACGAGCGTTGCACCATCGGGTGGAGCGATGGTTCAGGCGCGCCGAGCGACCGTCACTTCTTGTCTTCGTCTTGGGGAGCTGCACCGAATGCCTGGGTGGGCGCACCGTACGGAGTGGATCGGTCGGCGGCCGAATCGTCCGATTCCGGCTCCGACGGCACCGCGTGCTGCGGTGCTCCGTATCCGCCCGAACCGATCGGCTGCTGCCCGTACTGGGGCTGTCCGTACGGCGAGTTCTGACCGGCAGGACCGGTCAGGCCACTGTTGCCACCCGGCGCGGACTCGGCCGACGGCGAACCGCCGACCGGGTAGCCGAGGCTTCCGGTCGTGTTCTGCGTCGGCGAAGGCTGACCCGAGTAGCTGGGTGCGGTGTAGTTCTGTTGCGCGGGCTGACCGTATCCGCTGTAGTTCTGCGGCTGCTGACCTCGACCCTGCTGACCCGACTGACCCGGCTGCCCGTACTGAGGCTGACCGTAACCCTGGAATGCATTCTGCTGCCCATAGGAAACGGGCTTGGGTGCAGGAACTTTCAGGATTTCAGCGGAGAAGAGCGTCGCCGCCACGGCAGCAACGGACTGCACGAACCCCAGGACGAGAACGACGATCGCGCCGGTTCCCAACCCGATGGACACTCCCGTCGGGCCGGTGTCGCCGGTGTTGAACGATTGGAACACCAGCACCAACCATCCCGCGATGGCCAACACTGCCGCGATGCCGATGGTCACCGGCTGCTTTGGAAGCAGTCCTACCGCGGCAACGCCTCCGGCTGCGAGCAACAGCGCGATCGACGTCGGATCACCGTTGCCGATCAGGAAGAAGTTCGTGGTCGTTCCGAGCGCCTCGTACTGACCTGCGAGTCCGGTGAGGAAGCTGACGACGCCCAGCACCAGAACCACGAGCGTCAGGATCCTCGGAAGCTGCGACGGGCCGGCCGATGCAAGCGGCGGGTTGTACTGCTGCTGTGACGGGGCCTGCTGGCCCTGACCGTAGGACGGCTGTCCGGGCTGCGACTGCCCCGGCTGAGGCTGTCCGGGCTGCGGCTGCCCCGGCTGCGGCGACTGTCCAGGCTGCTGTCCCGGCTGGCCGTACTGACCCGCTGGGCCGTAGTTGCCGTAACCGCCGGGGCCTTGACCCTGCGGACGGGCGCCCTCGGGCGAATAGGTCATGACACACTCCTCGTCGAAATGAGATCGGGTCCGTAGACAAAGTTAGTCTACGGACCCGATCACGTGAGTCGGTCGTTGCGTCAGCCGGCGTCGATCAGATCGCGACTCGATGCATCTGCCGCTTCCAGCTCTCTGACCAGCGGGAGAACGTTGGCACCGAAGTACTCGATCTCTTCCTGGAAATGCAGGAATCCGCCCAGGATCAGGTCGACTCCGCGCTTGCGGTACTCGAAGATTCGGTGGGCGACCTGCTCGGGGGTGCCGATCAGCTGGCTCTTGAATCCGTCGTTGTACTGAACGAGGTCCTCGAACGAGGAGTCGGCCCACATGCCCTTGCCGTCCTTGGTGGACGATCCCGCTTGCTGGACTGCACCCTTGAAGCCTTCGACGGCAGGCTTGTTGGCCTTCTCGATGATTTCGCGCAGCGTGTCCTTGGCTTCCTTCTCCGTGTCGCGCGCGATGATGAATCCGTTCAAGCCGAACTTCACCTCCCGCTCGTTCTCACGGGCGATACGACGGATGTTGTCGAGTTGTTCGGTGACACCGTCGTAATCCTTGCCGTTGCTGAAGTACCAGTCGGAGTACCGACCCGCATTCTCCTGCGCTGCAGAGGAATTGCCGCCCTGGAACAGCTCCGGGTTGGGACGCTCCGGCGTGTTCAGCGGCTTCGGCTTCAACGTGAAGTCGTGAATCCGGTAGAAGTCTCCCCGGAAGTCGACGTCGTCCTCGGTCCAGATCTTGCGCAGCACCTGGAGGAATTCCGCGCTACGACGGTAGCGCTCGTCGTGCTCGAGCCACGGCTCGCCCAGGTGGGTGAACTCGTCCTTGAACCAGCCGCTCACGACGTTCACCGCGAAGCGTCCGTTCGACAGGTGGTCCGCGGTGGCGCCGAGTTTCGCCAAAACCGCAGGCTGCCAGAGACCGGGGTGAACGGCCGCGATGACCTTCAGACGCTCGGTAGCGAGGAGCAGCGCAAGGCTGAAGCTGGTGGATTCGTGCTGGAATTCGGCTCCGTAGCTGGCCTCGTACCGGACCTGGCTCAGTGCGTACTCGAACCCGTTGTTCTCGGCGGTCTGAGCGAGTTTCTTGTTGTACTCGTAGTCCCAGCTGGTGCGTTGTTCGATGTCACTGGTGACGAGTCCGCCACTGACGTTGGGGACCCAGTATGCGAATTTGACTGCGTCGGCGATCTTTTCGGTGCTCAAAATTCTCCTTCAGGTGGCTGCGCCACCCGTGTGCGCGCAGTAGCGTCGGGTGCCTACTACGCGCACACGGGCGCGCCGGCGCATTTACGAATACCAGGTCGGCTCGGGCAGTTCACCGGTGAGGACCCAGCGTCCGACCTCGCGTCGCTTGTAAGCGACGGGGTCGTGCAGTGTGTGTGTCCGCACGTTACGCCAAAAGCGATCGAAGCCGTATTTGCTTGCCGTTGCCCGAGCTCCGAGCGCCTCGAACACCGTGGATGTGATCTCGAGCGACACCTCGGTTGCACGCGCCTTGACAGCCGCTACGCGCACCTCGTGATCGCCACGCTCCTCGGCCGTCACGTCCCAGGCGTTGTCGTGAATCTTCTTCCCTTCCAGAGCAACTGCGTCGGCAAGCGCTTCGACCGCCCACAGCTTCGACGTCAGGTCACCGTAGATGTCGATGATGTACGGCTCGTCGACAGCCGTGTCGACGTTGCTGTGCAGCCATGCCCGCGTCTTGTCCTTCGTGTACGCCGCGGCCTCTTCCAGCGCACCGCGCGCGATACCGAGGTAGAAGTTGACGAAGACCAGCTGGATGGTCGGAACGTTCAACGTGTTGTAGACGCGCGGCTGGAACTGCTTGTCGACGAATCCGGCGGCACTCGCCCAGTCCACGCGCACCTTGTCGATGGTGACGCTTCCGCTCTCGGTCTGGCGCAGGCCGATGTTGTCCCAGTCGTCGTGGAAGGTCAGTCCCTCGATGTTCGACGGCACGATCGCGAAGACATGCGCGTCGCTACCCGTCAGAGCGCCTTCGAGGACGGTGACGTCGGAGACGCGGCTTCCGGTGGAGAAGCTCTTGGCCCCCTCGAAGACGATGGTGTCGCCTTCGTCGGTGACCGTCACGTCGTTGTCGCGGGGATTCACGGCGCCGCCGAAGAACCACTTGTTCGTGGTCGCGTCGGATTCGACGGCTTCGATCTGCTCGGGGGTACCGACGAGGCGCGCAGCCCAGAACCAGAGAAGGTGGTAGCCGAGCAGCTGACCGATCGAGCCGTCGGCTGCGGCCACGCGTCGGATGACCTGGTAGGCCGTCGGCCAGTCCTGGCCTGCTCCGCCGTGCTCGACAGGGCCGAGCAACGTCACGAGTCCGGCATCTTTCAGGAGCTGCACTTCGTCGCGGGGCGCTGCGTTGCCTTTGTCCCGGGCAACGGCGTCGACAGCGAGGAGCTGGGCCACCTCACCGGCGCGGGCGATCCAGCCTTCGGCGGACGTAGGCGCATCGGGCCAGTCCTTGGTCAGTGCACTGCGGTTCTCGGTGGTTGTCATGAACCCAGTGAAACGGCTGTCGGAAGTAATCAGAACCTTTAGATTCTCCGTGATTCTGAGAACATCCGGCAGGTGGCAAGCAACGAAAACAGCACTTGCAACCGCCAAGATCTCTACGGCGCTCCATTCGAACGACCGGAAAAGGCGCAGCGGACGCTCCTGCCCACGAGATATCACGACCGATTCCGACGGCGACGCGTTCTGGCCGTCGCGAAACGAAACCGACGCTGCGAAAGCAGCGCACACCCCACATGGTGGACCATTTCGAGGCCCTAACAAATCTTTGGGACTTGTCCTAACACTTTGCTTTCATCTGTAACGATATGTCACAGACCGCCTATAGAGTGATGTACACCACACCCCTCGGCGGCTCCCCCCGCCTTCCCCAAGGACGTCCACATGCGCAAGTCACTTTTTGCCACAGCTGCTGTCGCGAGCGCGCTCGCCGCTGCCGTCATTGCCCCTGGAGTATCGAATGCGGCCGACACGGTCGTGACGTTCACGGTCGCCGGAGGTGCCCTCACCATCACGGCGCCCGCAACGCAGGCTCTGACGGTCACGGGCAACCAGGCCACCGGCGGGATCACCCCCGTCGTCGTATCCGATCAACGGCGCGGTATCAACGGCTGGGTCGCCTCGGCGGTCAGTACGGCCTTCACCAAGGCTGCGCCCAATCCAGCATCGATCCCCGCAACAGCCGTGGCGTACCAGGGCACCATCGCGACGATCACCGGGATCGCTGTGGTGACGCCGGCCTTGGCCCCCGTCATCGACACGACCAAGGCCGTGCAGACGGCTACGGCAGTTATCGGCGCCAACACCGCTACGTGGACGGGCAACGTAACCGTCACTCTTCCGACCAACGTGGTCGCCGGCGATTACTCGGGCACCATCACTCATTCGGTCGCCTGATCTGTACATGTCACTACATCGGGGGTTGGCCGCTGGAGTCCTGGCGTTTCTGACGATTGCATTCGCAGTCGGCACCCAGGCTCCGGCGGTCGCACAAGAAACCACAGACCCTGCACCGGTCGGCAGCGTGGGCATTCGTTTGCTCGAAGCACCCGTCTCGCTGCAGGACGATCCGCGTGCGCTTGCATACATAATCGACAACCTGCCGCCGGGAACCACCATCACCAGACGTATCGAAGTCAGCAACAGCAGCGATCAAGAGCAGGCACTCAGCCTCTATCCGGCAGCCGCATCCATCGGTGCCGGGGGCGACGGTTTCGAGGTCGGCGACGACCGCGCCGTCAACGAGCTGACTACCTGGATGTCGGTCACTCCGACGGACGTGACTCTCGCACCCAACTCGGTCGCCGAAGCCGTAGTCACCATCGCGGTTCCACCGGACGCACCTGAGGGCGAGCAGTACGCCGTCGTCTGGGCGCAAACATCGGCTCCGCCAACAGGAACCGGAATCCAGAACGTCAGTCGAGTGGGCATTCGCACGTACCTGTCGGTGGGCCCGGGTAACGGCCCTGCCGCGGATCTCTCGATCGACAGCGTCGCTGCAGCACGGGGTGACGACGGGGTTCCTCAGATCGTCGCGTCGGTGACCAACACCGGTGGCCGCGCCCTCGATCCAAGCGGAACCGTCACTCTCTCCGGCGGTCCAGGCGGAATTTCGACGGCTCCCGTACAGGGCTCGGGAGGGTCCGTAGCGCCAGGACAATCGGGGCAGGTCACGTTCTCGCTGGACCCGGCACTACCTGCAGGACCATGGCAGGCGTCGGTCACCGTGACGAGCGGGCTACTGAACAAGACGTCCGACGTCGAAGTGACGTTCCCCGATCAAGGCTCGGCGTCGGCGACATCGGAGGACTCCGGCGGCGTACCTGTCTGGATCTGGATCGTCGTCGCCATCGTCGTAGTGGGCGTCGCAGCGGGAGCTCTCGTGACGATCCGGCGCCGAAAGACCGGCTGACATGCGTCGCGCGATGTTCACCTCGGTACTTGCCGTCAGCCTCGTCGCTGCCGGCTCGTCCTACGCCGTCGCGCAGCCGGCGGAGGAGGCGGGCTGCGTCGTCGTCGTACCCACGACGACGACGCCTGTCCCGGCGCCGACAACGACCACCGTTCCGCCGCCGCCGTGCCCGGCGGAGACCACTACCGCCACCACGACAACCACGACAACCACGATGCCGGTGACCATCGAACCCGAGTTGGCGGCCCCACCGGCGACCACCACGACGCCTCCGGTCGTCGAACAGCGTGCGCCGAGCACCACGATTCCGACGGTCGACCTTCCGATCCCGGCAGCAGTCACCACCACGACCGTGCCTACAACAACCGTGCCGACAACAACCGCGCCCACCACCACTGTGCCGACAACAACCATGCCCACCACCACCGTGCCGACAACAACCATGCCCACCACCACGGTGCTGTCGACTACTCCCCCACCGGCGGCACGGGCAGCCGCACCCGCCGCAGCCCTTGCGGACCTGCTCGACATCGTCGTCCCGTCGGCACTCACCGGTCCAGCGACCATCGTTCCCGGCAACACTTGGACGGGAACGATGAGCATGACGGTTTTGGGGGTGGGTCTCGGTGGCTGGAAGTCGACGGTCAGCCTCTCGAACATCCGCGGCACCAACACCGGCCGGGTGATCACCCCGACGTCGGCGACCTACAGCGCGCCGTTGTCTGTTTGTACCGCGGGAATCACCGGCAATTCCGCTGCAGCCAGCGTGGCACTGAGCGGTGTGGCCATGCAGGCCAAAACCGGTGGTGCACTCTGTCTTACGAGCTGGACTTCGACGGTGTCGATCGGGGTCCCCGCCACCAACGTTGTCGCGGACACGTACACGGCGACCCTCACGCACTCCATCTTCTGAGGCGCTGCACCTCCTGAAAACGAAAAAAGCCCGCCACCAACGGTGACGGGCTTCTTCGCGCGAAAACTTACTTCACAGAAAGCGATTCCAGGATCTCGCGAGCGAGTGCAGCAGTCTCGGACGGCGTCTTGCCGACCTTGACGCCTGCAGCCTCCAGAGCGTCCTTCTTGGCCTGCGCCGTTCCCAGCGAGCCGGAGACGATGGCGCCTGCGTGGCCCATGGTCTTGCCCTCGGGAGCGGTGAAGCCTGCGACGTAGCCGACGACGGGCTTGGTCACGTTGGCCTTGATGTAATCGGCTGCGCGCTCTTCGGCGTCGCCACCGATTTCACCGATCATGACGATGAGCTTGGTCTCGGGGTCTGCTTCGAACGCCTCGATGGCGTCGATGTGCGTCGTACCGATGACCGGGTCTCCGCCGATGCCGATGGCCGTCGAGAATCCGAAGTCACGGAGCTCGTACATCATCTGGTAGGTCAGCGTGCCGGACTTGGAGACCAAGCCGATCGGGCCGGTGCCGGAGATGTTGGCGGGCGTGATGCCGACGAGAGCTTCACCGGGAGTGATGATTCCGGGGCAGTTCGGGCCGATGATGCGAGTCTTCTTGCCCTTCTCCACGTTGTAGGCCCACGCGTACGCGGAGTCCTGCACGGGGATGCCTTCGGTGATGACGACGAGCAGCGGGATCTCCGCGTCGATCGCTTCGACGATGGCGTCCTTCGAGAATGCAGGCGGGACGAACGCGATGGAGACGTCGGCACCGGTCTTCTCGATTGCTTCGGCAACGGAAGCGAAGACGGGGAGCTCGATGTCGTTTCCATCGGCGTCGACATGCTTGACCGTGGTTCCGGCCTTACGTGCGTTGACGCCACCGACGACCTGGGTGCCCGCCTTGAGCATCAGAGCGGTGTGCTTGGTGCCTTCGCCGCCGGTGATGCCCTGGACGATGACCTTGTTGTCCTTGTTCAGAAAGATAGACATGGTTTCCTCTACTTCGCTGCCAGCTCGGCGGCCTTGTCGGCGCCTTCATCCATGGTTCCGGCGAGCGTCACCAGCGGGTGCGCGGCGTCGGCGAGAATCTTGCGGCCCTCTTCGACCTTGTTGCCGTCGAGACGGACAACCAGTGGCTTGTTGGCGTCGTCGCCCAGCTTCTTCAGTGCACCGACGATGCCGTTGGCAACGGCGTCACATGCGGTGATGCCACCGAAGACGTTGACGAACACGCTCTTGACCTGCGCGTCACCGAGGATGACGTCGAGGCCTGCGGCCATGACCTCGGCCGAAGCGCCGCCACCGATATCGAGGAAGTTGGCGGGCTTGACGCCGCCGTGTGCCTCGCCGGCGTAGGCGACGACGTCCAGGGTCGACATGACCAGTCCGGCACCGTTGCCGATGATGCCGACCTGTCCGTCGAGCTTGACGTAGTTGAGGTCGTTCTCCTTGGCCTTGGCCTCGAGGGGATCAGCTGCATCCTTGTCCTCGAAGTCCGCGTGGCCGGCCTGGCGGAAGTCTGCGTTGGCGTCGAGCGTCACCTTGCCGTCGAGGGCGAGGATCTGATCGTCCGGGGTGCGAACCAGCGGGTTGACCTCG
>NZ_JAHFVG010000075.1 GCF_023264675.1 Rhodococcus sp. (in: high G+C Gram-positive bacteria) | reverse complement strand
CGCCCACGCAAGACCCTGACATGGAAGACTCCCACCAAGGCCTTCACCGAATTCGTGCAGGACTACAACACGGCGCTCGTTGCGACCACCGATTGAACCCGCCATGTATTCGCACGCACATGCGACGACGTCGCTCAGATCCCGAACCTTCGGTGCCGAGCCGCGTAGTCGCGCAGCGCCCGCAGGAAGTCGACGCGGCGGAACTCGGGCCAGTACGCCTCGGTGAACCAGATCTCGGAGTACGCGCTCTGCCACAGCAGAAATCCCGACAGCCTCTGCTCTCCCGACGTGCGAATCACGAGGTCGGGGTCGGGCTGGCCGGAGGTGTAGAGATGATTGTCGATGCCGTCGACATTGATCGACGACACGAGCTCGTCGCCGGTGACGCCCGCCGCGATCTTCTCGCTCAACAAGGACTGAACGGCATCGGCGATCTCCTGACGCCCGCCGTAGCCCACTGCGACATTGACGTGGGTTCCGGTCCGGCCCGCCGTGAGATCGGCCGCTTCCTTCAATCGCCTGGCCGTCGAGCTCGGCAGTAGGTCGAGAGTGCCGACGATCTTGACGCCCCAGTTCTGCTCGGGCCCACAGATTTCTTCGACGACGTCGGTGATGATCTCCAGCAGCGATTCGAGCTCGTCGGGATCGCGTCGCAGATTCTCGGTGGACAGCAGGTAGATGGTCGCCATCTCGATTCCGGCGGCGTCACACCAGCCGAGCATCTCGGCGATCTTGAGAGCGCCCATGCGATGTCCGTGCGCGACATCGGTGAAACCGTTCTCTCGCGCCCAACGGCGATTACCGTCACACATGACGGCGACGTGACGCGGATGCGCCACATCTTCGAGTTGGCTCAGCAAGCGTCGCTCGTACACGTTGTAGAGGACGCTGCGCACCTTGGTCGGGAGAATCTTCACCGAGACATCACCACGGGGCACAACCTTACGCCGACGCTTCGTAGCTACTCGCCGGTACAGTAAGCAGCGAACCTACGGCACCGTAGGTTCGCGAGTACAGGAGGTCACGCGGATGACGATGTTCGGTATCGACGAACTCCCCGTCAAGCCACGCATGCGGGGATGGATCCATCTGTACGCATTCTGCGTCGCCGTCGTCTCGGGCATCGTCCTGGTGACACTCGCCTTCAGCCTGGTCTCGGTCAGCGCAGGAATCGCGACCACCGTCTACGCCGTCACCGTGTGCGGAGTGTTCGGAGTCAGCGCCACGTACCACCGGGTGCACTGGGACAACCCTGCACACCGAACGTGGATGAAGAGGGCAGATCACTCGATGATCTTCCTGTTCATCGCCGGTAGCTACACACCGTTCGCCGTGCTCGGGCTTCCGACGAACACGGGGCGGACGTTGCTGATCGTCGTCTGGATCGGCGCAATCGGCGGCGTCGCGCTCAAGATGCTCTGGCCGGAGGGTCCGCGCTGGGTCGGGGTGCCGCTGTACTTGATTCTCGGATGGGCCATCGTCCCCGTCGCACCGACCCTCATCGACCGCGTCGGCTACGCACCGTTCGTGCTGCTGCTCGTCGGCGGCATCCTCTACAGCGTCGGCGCGGTGCTGTATGCGACGAAGTGGCCCAACCCCTGGCCCACCACCTTCGGCCATCACGAGTTCTTTCACGCCGCCACCGTTCTTGCGGCGATCTGCCACCTCGTCGCGGTATGGCTGGTGCTGTTCCAGACGGTCTAGCGCGCGCCACCTGCTTGACCCCGATAGCCCGCCTTGTCCCGGTACATCGATGCGTCGGCGCGGGCGACCAGCGCTCCGCTGTCTTCCCCTTCCGATCGCTCCACCGCTCCGATACTCACCGAGACGGTCAGTAGTTCCGATTTCCACGGCACGGGCTCTCGGCAGACTGCCGACCGAAGGTCGTCGGTCAACTGCCCGGCCGAGATGCCCTCGTCACAGACCGCGACGACGAATTCGTCGCCCGAGAATCGACCGACGACAGCCGAGGACGGCGCCCAGGTTCGCAACCGGCGCGCCGCGGCCTCGAGAACCAGATCACCGGCACCGTGGCCATGGGTGTCGTTGATCACCTTGAGCCTGTCGACGTCGACGAACGCCAAGGTCACCGACAGATCCCGTTGCACCCACGCATCGACGCGGTCGAGGAACGCCGCCCGCCGCAACAGCCCGGTGAGATCGTCGCGCTCGGCTCGCTCCCGCCATCGCGCCGTGTCCCCGTCGACGGGATTCACCAGGTCGATACAGGCAACGATCACCCGTCTGCCGGTCAGATCGGCGATACCGATCTGCATCCAACACGTCAGAACCGAACCGTCGCGGCGCACCACCCGGCGCCGTGCCACGATCGGCCGTCCCGAGCCCGGTGCCTCGACCGGGTACATGTCGTCCAACAGACCGGCCAGTTCCCGCGCAGAATTCTGGTCCTCCACCGGAACGAAATCCGCAACGAAACGACCGAGCATTTCCTGGACCGAGTAGCCGAGCACGTCCTCGCACAACCGGTTTGCTGCGACCACCCGGAAATCCATCGTGTGGACCATCACCGCCGCAGGCACGGCATCGACGAAGCTCGCGAGAACTGCACCCTCTGTTTCCGAGATAGTCGTCATCGCGCAGTCACCGCCCCCTGTGATCGCACGCGGCCTGTCCGCGGAGTGCGATTGCGTCAGGCAGTGACCATGCCACAGTTTCCCGCTTCGGGGACGATGGCTCGACGCCGGCGCCGCCGTGTCGGGAGCCTAGCGGTGCAGGGCCTCGATCAGATTTCGCTCGCTGGTGACCGGTGCATCGCAGACGAATCCTCGGCACACGTACGCGGCTTCCCTACCGTCGACCGTCGGACGCCCCTCGAAGAGCGGCGACGAATCGACGACGCCTGCCACCACGGTCGCACCACCGGGGGCGTGTGCGCGGGCCACCGCGAGCAGCGCGCTGTCACCGTCCGTGGAGATCGCCACCTGCAGCGGACCACGCAGTGAGCTCTCGGCGACGGCCAGCCAGTGGCCACCGGACCGAGGCGCGCGTTCGAGCACAGCCGCCGACCGCGCGAGGCCTGCCGACGCCAATTCGGCATACCTGGCCGCATCCGAGGCCGGGACGAGACCTTCCGCGGTCTGCAGGGCCTCGGTGATCAACGACGCACCCGACGGGGTCGCGTTGTCCAGCGGATCCCGCGGCCGCGTCACCAGGACCTCGGCATCGTCGGCGGTGTCGAACCAACTACCGGGGTGTTCGAGATCGGCAAAATGCTCGACGGCCGAATCCAGAATCCTCCGCGCGCGTTCGAGCCATACCGACTCCCCCGTCGCCTGGAACAACGCCAGCGACGCCACCGCGAGGGCCGCGTAGTCCTCGAGAACTCCCGTGGCCTCGCCCACGTGCGAGCCGAGCGATGCCCGACGAAGCCTGCCGTTCTCCTCGTGGGTGGCGAAGATCGTCTCGCCGCACTCGACTGCGGCGTCGATCCAGTCGGGTCGGCCGAGCCCGGTGCCCGCCTCGGCGAGGGCGGTGATCGCCAATCCGTTCCACGCGGTCACGACCTTCTCGTCGCGGCCCGGTTGTGGGCGACGGTCGCGCACAGCCATCAGCTCGCGACGCACACGCTCGAATCGGACGGTGTCGTCGGGATCCTCGGGAAGCTGCAGCACCGACATCCCGGCCTCGAACGTTCCCGAGGAGTCGACGGCGAACAGCCCTGCCGCCCAGACGCCGTCCTCGAAACCGAGCACCTCCACCAGCTGCTCGGGTGTCCACGCGTACGTCAGTCCTTCGACGCTCTCGGTGTCGGCGTCGAGAGCCGAAGCGAAACACCCTGCATCAGTGCGTAGTTCACGCAACATGAACCCGGCTGTGGCATCCGCGACGCGGAGGGCGAGCGGGTCGGCGGTGACCCGTCCAAGGTGGCCGTAGAACCTCAGCAGCAGCGCGTTGTCGTAGAGCATCTTCTCGAAATGCGGCACGATCCACTCGTCGTCCACCGCGTACCGAGCGAATCCACCGCCGATCTGGTCGTGGATTCCGCCGCGTGCCATCGCCGACGCGGTGCGCTGCACGGTATCGAGCACCGACTGCGAACCGGTGCGTTCGTAGTGCCTGAGCAACCCTTCGAGCAACGCGCTCGGCGGAAACTTGGGGGCACCGCCGAAGCCGCCACGTTCGACGTCCTCGTCGCGCCGCACCGATGCGACCGCGTCGCCGAGAAGCTGTGCGTCGATCGGTCTGCCGGACACGGGCAGCTGCCCGGAGTTGTTGCGCAGGGCATCGACGATCGCAGCGGACGCCTCGAACACCTCGCTGCGGCGAGTGGTCCACGTGTCCGAGATCGCCTCGAGCAGTTGCGGGAACGACGGGGTGCCCGCGCGAGGGCGAGGAGGGAAATAGGTGCCGCAATAGAACGGTTCGCCGTCAGGCGTGAGGAAGCAGGTCATGGGCCACCCGCCCTGGCCGGTCATCGCGACGGTCGCATTCATGTAGACCGCATCGAGATCGGGTCGCTCCTCGCGATCGACCTTGATACAGACGAAGCCCGCGTTCATCAGGTCCGCGGTGGCTTCGTCCTCGAACGACTCGTGGGCCATGACGTGGCACCAGTGGCACGCCGAGTACCCGATGGACAACAGAATCGGCACATCACGGTCTCGGGCGGACTCCAACGCCTCCGGCGTCCACTGCTGCCAGTGCACCGGATTGTCCGCATGCTGGCGCAGATACGGACTCGTCGCGTCCCCGAGTGCATTGGAATTCAGCGAGCCGGAGCTCGGCGCAGAGGAATCCTGCACGATCAGCTCGCGCCGGCCTTCGGCTCCTCGGTCCCCGAATCTCGAACCGCGCCCGAATCTCGTACCGCGCCGCGATCAGTGCCCTCGTCGAGCTCCTGATCCGGGCCCGGATCTTCCTTCTCGAAGGTTTCGGGCAGCTTCTTGATCTGCTTGTTCATCGACCAGATCAGCAGTGCGGTGCCGACGAGCAGCGCCACGATGATGACCAGGCCGACGGGAGACGATTTGCCGAACTCCGGGCCGGGCGCTCCCTGGGCGAGAATCGAGACGATCACGCACTCTTCTCCGGTTCGATCCCGGCGAAGAGTTCCGTTTCCGGAATCGACGTCTTCACACGTGTACGGGCCAGCTCGTATTCCTCGGTGGGCCACAGCTTGCGCTGGACCTCGACCGGCACGGCGAAGAACGCGCCGTTGGGATCGATCTGCGTCGCATGGGCACGCAGCGCATCGTCGCGCTGCTCGAAGTAGTCGCCGACCGACACCTGGGTTGTGATGCGCTCCATGATCTCGTCGCGATCACCTGTCCACCGCTTCAGCCAGTCGACGAACGGACTTTCCTCGCCGCGGTCGATGAACCAGTCGTGGAAGAGCTGCATCCGCTTGCGGAGGAATCCGTGCGAGTAATACAGCTTCAGCGGCGTCCACGGTGCGCCTGCATCGGGGAACCTGTCGGGATCGCCTGCGGCCTCGTACGCGGCCACCGACACCTCGTGGCACCGAATGTGATCGGGGTGCGGGTAGCCGCCCTTCTCGTCGTACGTGGTGATCACGTGCGGCTTGAATTCGCGGATGACCTTGACCAGCGCCTCCGTCGACTCTTCGAGAGGAACCAGTGCAAAGCAGCCCTCGGGCAGCGGAGGAAGCGGATCGCCCTCGGGAAGACCCGAGTCGACGTAACCGAGCCAGGTCTGCTGAACACCGAGGATGCGCGCGGCCTCGGCCATCTCCTCGCGCCTGACCTCGTTGATTCGATCCTTCACTCCCGGGATGTCCATCGCCGGGTTGAGGATGTCGCCTCGCTCACCGCCGGTGAGCGTCACGATCAGGACGTCGTTTCCTTCGGCCGCGTATCGAGCCGTGGTTGCGGCACCCTTGCTCGACTCGTCGTCGGGATGGGCGTGTACCGCCATGAGCCGTAGTCCGGACACGTTCTTTCCTCACCTCAGCTTCGACTGCTTCTTTCCCTGCCCCTATAGTTCCACTTGGCGCCGACACAGCTCGCACCGGATGCCTGGACCCACCCCGCTCCGCCACCGGAGAAAGCTCGAACGAAAGCTCGTATGACTGCCACGCTCCCCGAAGGTCGATATCCCTCGTCGTCGTCGCGTGACGGGGTCTCACGGCGAACCAAGAACATCCTGTTGGTCGTCGTCCTGATACTCGGCCTCGGAGTCGCATACCTCGGCTACCTGCGTTTCTCCGTCAAAGACGTCGAAGGAACCGCACTCTCGTTCGACCTCGTCGACGACACCACCGTGTCCATCCGGCTCAGTGTCACCCGCGCAGATCCCGAGAAGGACGCCGTCTGCATCGTGCGCGCTCGCTCACGCGATGGATCGGAAACGGGACGCCGCGAGCTGCTGGTTCCCGGTGGGTCGGCAAAGGAAGTCGACGTCACTTCCGTGGTCAAAACGTCGCAGCCTCCTGCCATCGGTGAGGTGTACGGCTGCAGCCTGAACGTTCCCGACTATTTGCGCGCAGGCTGACCCACCTTCGCTTCGTGGTAAGATTCGCTCGTACACGGTTCCGCACTGGAACCGTGTATTGCTGCATTGACGGCCGGAGTGGCAGCTGACCGGCGCAGGAGCAAGTCCTTCGCTGCAGCCGGCTCAGGAAGCGGGCCGACTCGTAAAGAGTGCACATCGGGGGGATCCACTCGGATCCCTCTAATTGCGCGAGCCCGCCCGTCAGCACAGACCGGGAGTCCACTGCGGCTTCGACTACAAGGGAGTGATCGAGATGACCGAGACCCAGGTGACCTGGCTTACCCAGGAATCCCACGACAGGCTCAAGAGCGAACTCGACCAACTCATTTCCAATCGCCCGGTCATCGCCGCCGAAATCAACGAGCGACGCGAAGAGGGCGATCTGAAAGAGAACGGCGGCTACCACGCTGCACGCGAGGAGCAGGGCCAGCAGGAAGCCCGCATTCGCCAGCTTCAGGAACTGCTGAACTCCGCCAAGGTCGGCGAGGCACCCACCCAGTCCGGCGTCGCGCTTCCCGGATCCGTCGTGAAGGTCTACTACGACGGCGACGAGTCCGACACCGAGACGTTCCTCATCGCCACTCGCGAAGAAGGCGCACGCGACGGCAAGCTCGAGGTGTACTCCCCCAGCTCGCCCCTCGGAGGCGCGCTGATCGACGCCACCGTCGGCGACACCCGTGAATACACGCTCCCCAACGGCAAGACCATGAAGGTCACGCTGCTCAGCGCGGAGCCGTACCACAACTAGCACCACTGCTCGACGAACTTTCGAATGCCTCCTGACCCACCGGGTCGGGAGGCATTCGCTATTTCACCCGCTAAGGATGACCGGATGCTCACCGCCGGGGACGGATCGTGGCTCACACTTGACCCATGGACCCTGTATCTCTGCAGGTGGATCCCGTAGCCGGACCTATCGACAGCCACACCGTGTTCCGCGTGCACGGCGTAGCGCCCGGGCTCCCCGTGCATCTCGACATCGCGACGATCGACGCCGACGGGCACCACTGGGTCTCGCATCAGGACTACGACATCGACAAGCAAGGTCGACTGAACATCGAGGACGCCGACCGGCCCTGGTGGAACATGACGTTCGTCGACGAGAACAGCCCAGCCGTGACCTTCGCCGCATCGGACGACGGGCTCGACTACCGAGTGTCGGTTCATGCACTCGAAGGTTCGTCGAGCGCCACGGTGCGCCGCACGTGGGGCGGCAACGTGGTTCGGCACGATCTGGCCGGCGACGGCTGGCGTCTTCGGATCTACCTACCGGACTCCGACGAGGATGTCTCGCCCGGAGTGATCGTCGTTCCCGGTACCACCGGCAGCAGGTCGTCGGCTCCGACCGCGGCGCTGCTGGCATCGCACGGCTACGTCGCCGCAGTTCTCGTCTACATGGCCGAGCCAGGACTTCCCGACCACTTCCAGGACATTCCGGTGGAGGCGATCTCTTCGGCGATGGCAGCATTCGCTGCCCACGAACACGTGGACGCCGATCACATCGGAATCTACTGCGCGTCGGTAGGGGTGTCGGTTGCGTTGGCTGCGCTTGCGTACACGCCGTCGATCACGGTGCGCGCGGTGATCGCGGTGGCTCCGTCGCACGTCGTCCTGCAGGCTTTGGCCGATGGTCAACCACCCAAGGCATCGTCACTGACGCTGCGCGGAGAGCCGTTGCCGTACATGCCGATTCGTGCAGACAAGCTGATCGGTCAGATGATCAAGACCGCCGTCGGGCGCGTGTTCGCATCGACGCCGACGTCACGGGCACTGAAACTGAGACCCGCGTACGAGGCCGGCCTTCGCGACGGCGAGGCTGTTGCCGCGGCGACGATTCCAGCCGAGCGGATCGACGCACCGCTGTTGGTGGTCGCCGGCGGCGCCGACGAATCCTACCCGGCCGACCGCATGGCGAGGGCGTTGATCGCTCGCCGCGACCGCGACATCGATCGACTACTGATCCTGCCGAATGCCGGGCACTTTCTACGGCCTCCCGCCACCCCGACCACAGTGGACCGGAACGACAGCATCGTCTCCGGTGGCACTCCGGCCGGGACCGCGAAAGGTCAACGTCGGCTGTGGACCGACACCTTGAATTTTCTGGAGTCGACGCTCAGGCCGTGAGCGTTCTCTCGTACTTGCGCACCGACAACGGCACGAAGATCACAAGGAAGAGCACCACCCAGATGAGTGTGTAGAGCACTGGATTCTGTAGCGGCCACGCCTCGGGCGGGGGCGCCAACGGGTTGGTGTTACCGAACAATTCACGTACCGCCAGCGTCACCGACGAGATCGGGTTCCACTCCGCGATGGTCTTGAGAACCGTCGGGAATCCGTCGATCGGGACGAACGTGTTGGCGATGAACGTCAGCGGGAAGATCACGATGAACGAGGCGTTGTTGAAGATCTCGGGCGAGCGCACCGTCAGACCGACGAACGCCATCACCCACGAGATCGAGTAGGCGAACAACAGCAGCAGCACATAGCCGGCCACCGCTTCGAAGAACGAGGACGTGATCCGCCAGCCGACGATGAGGCCGGTGATCGACATGATCGTGATGGTGACGATGTTGTTGCCGACATCGGCCGCCGTACGCCCGATGACGACGGCAGAACGTGCCATCGGCAGCGAGCGGAATCTGTCCATGACACCCTTCTGCAGATCCTCCGCGAGCGAAGACCCGGTGATGGATGCACCGAAGATCATGGTCTGGACGAAGATGCCGCCCATCAGGAAACTCTTGTAGTCGACACCGGGGATGTCGATTGCACTGCCGAACACGTACGCGAACAGCAGCACGAACATGATCGGTGACAACGTCGCGAAGAACAGCAGATCCGGAACTCGCTTGAGCTTGATCAGGTTCCGTTTCGTGATGATCAGGGAATCGTGAAGAACGCTCATTTCTCTTCCTCCACTGCAGCTGCGTCGTCCTCGGTGGCATGGCCGGTGAGGGTGAGAAACACATCGTCGAGATTGGGTCGCCTCAGACCGACGTCCACCACGCCGATGTTCGCCTCCTTCAGCTTGACCAGGGCGGTGGTGAGGTCGTCGGCGCCGCCACCGACCGGCATTCCGATGCGCCTGGTCTGTTCGTCGTACGAGGGTGCATCGAGACCGATGGGGGCGAGCAGATCCAATGCACGCTTCTGATCCGAGGAATCGGTGAGCACGAATTCGAGGCGCTCACCGCCGACCTGAGCCTTGAGCTGGTCGGCTGTGCCCTCGGCGATGATGGAACCCTTGTCCAGCACGATGATCGAGTCGGCCAGCCTGTCTGCCTCTTCGAGATACTGCGTCGTCAGCAGGATCGTCGTGCCGTCTTTCACGAGATCGGAAATGAAGTCCCACATCGTGATTCGGCTTCGCGGATCGAGCCCGGTGGTCGGCTCGTCGAGGAAGACGACCTTCGGTTTGCCGATGAGGCTGGCCGCGATGTCGAGCCGCCGGCGCATACCGCCCGAGTACTGCTTGGCGGTACGGTCTCGTGCATATTCGAGATCGAATCGCGAGAGCAACTCGTCGGCGCGCGACCGGGCTTCGGACTTCTTCAGGCCGAAGAGCCGACCCACCATCTCGAGATTCTCGTACCCGGTGAGGTATTCGTCGACCGCGGCGAACTGTCCGGTGAGCCCGATGCTCTTGCGCACCTCGTTCGGCTTCTTCGCGACATCGATACCGTGCACATACGCCGAACCGGACGTGGCCTGCAACAACGTCGCCAGAATGCGGACCGCCGTCGTCTTTCCGGCACCGTTCGGGCCGAGCACACCGAGGACCGTTCCCTCGGGCACCTGGAAACTGATGCCGTTCAGCGCGGTGTTCTTGCCGTACTCGAGTACCAAATTCTCGACTTCGATGGCATTCGCCATGTTCTGTTTCCCCATTCGTTCGATGTGGTCGCAGAGATAGACCCGAAACCTGTCGAAGACTAACCGGTCGCCCTGGTTCCAGCTCGGCCACGAAGAACAGTACGTGCAGCCACCGACAGTGTTCTGCCTGCGACACTCGGTCCGATCGACATCACATTTTTCGGATCCGCCGGAGGTTCGGTGAGGCACACACGGCCGCCGTCCGGTCTTGTGCACGGCCGTGCGCGGGGTTAACGTACTCGGCGAGCCCCCGATGGGCCTAGCAGAAAACTGGTTCCACCATGCCGATCACGTTCAATCACACCATCATTGCCACCAGCGATGCAGCAACAACCGCACAGTTCTACATCGACGTGCTCGAGGCATCACCTGCCCCGTCCTGGGGCCCGTTCGTCAACGTCTCGCTCGACGCCGGAGTGATGCTCCAATTCGCACATCCACCCGTCGAGTACCACCCACAGCACTACGCTTTTCTCGTCGACGACGAGTTGTTCGACCGCGCCTACTCCCGCATCCGAGACCGCGACATCGAGCACTGGGCCGACCCGCAGCGGACACGGCCGGGCGAAACCAACACCGAACACGACGGGCGCGGCGTGTACTTCCTCGACCCGGGCGGGAACTACCTGGAGCTGATCACTCGGCCCTACTTCTAGTTCTCGACCCTCACCGAGTAGCCGCTGGCACCGAGCGCGTCGAGCACGTCCTGGCGATGCGTCGGACCTCGGGTCTCGACGGTCAACATCACCTCGACCTCCTCGAGGCCCAGCTGGCCGCCTGTCCGCGAGTGCACCACGTCGACCACACTCGCGCCGAGCCGCCTGACCACGCCGAGGAGGTCGAGCAGCCCACCGGGCCGATCCGAAATGGTCACGCGCACAACAAGGTAACGACCAGCGGCCCGTAACCCGTGCGTGATGACGTGCGTCAGCAGTAGCGGATCGATGTTGCCGCCGGACAGGATGGCGCACACCGGCCCGTCGAGCTGCAGGTCGTCGCGCGTCATCAACGCTGCGACCGCGGCGGCGCCCGCCGGTTCGACGATCAGCTTGGCACGCTCGATACAGAGCAGCAACGCGCGCGACAGTGCGTCCTCGGAGACGGTCACGACGTCGTCCACCCAGCGTGCGACGTGGTCGAACGGCACGCTGCCCGGCAGCCCGACGGCGATGCCGTCGGCCATCGTCGACATCGATTCGGCCGCAATCGGGTGACCGGCCACCAGAGAACTGGGCCAGGCCGCTGCACCTTCGGCTTGTACTCCGATGACGCGCACTCCCGGCTTGTGCAGATGCACTGCCGCCGCGACGCCTGCGAGGAGCCCACCGCCGCCGGTCGGTACGACGATGGTGCCGACATCGGGCATCTGACCGAGCAACTCGGTACCGAGAGTTGCTTGTCCGGCAACGATATCCGCGTGATCGAAGGGATGGATCAGCACTGCGCCCGTCCGCGCCGCGAACTCACGCGCGTGACCGAGTGCTTCGTCGACGGTCTGACCGACAAGAGTGACGTCGGCGCCGTAGGACTTGGTGGCGACGAGCTTGGGCAGCGAGACCCCGGTCGGCATGAACACCGTCGACGATATTCCCAATTGTGTTGCAGCCCAGGCAACGCCTTGTGCATGATTGCCCGCGCTCGCGGCGACGACTCCGAATCCGCGTTCGGCCTCGGACAACCGCGCGATCCGGTTGTAGGCACCGCGCGGTTTGAACGACCCGGTTCGCTGCAGGTTCTCGCACTTGAGCCGAACCTCGTGACCGGTGAGGTCGGAGAGGATTCGTGACGCGACCACGGGAGTGCGGCGCATGACCGGCTCGAGCAGCACTTCGGCATCGGCGATGTCTTCGGCGGTCAGCAACGCTCCGCTCACGCAGGCTGACCGATCTTCGCACGCATCTTCATGACCGCACCTGCTTTACCTGCACCGACCACTGCCGTAAGAATTCCGTCACGGACGTAGTATGCCAGGAACTTTCTGCCGTCGTCCTCCTGGATCTCCACAGAATCGCCGGGCGCCGGCGTACCGAGCGCTTGGATCTTGAGGTCGTACTGGTCACTCCAGAAGTACGGAACGACAGGCCGCGACGCACCGGCGTCGACGCCGAGGAGCGCAGGCACCATCACACGAACCTGGTCGCCGACGTTGCTCCAGTGCTCCACACGCTTCGGTGTATCGCCCGCCGTCCACGCGGCGACGTCGCCTACGGTCCACACGTTGGGGTCACTGGTGCGCCCGGTGGCATCGGCGTGCACGCCGTTGCCGACCTCGATGCCCGAGCCCTCCAGCCAGTCGATCACCGGCACCGAACCGATACCGACGACCACCGTGTCGGCCTCGATCTCGGTGCCGTCGCTCGCCACGACGTGGGTGACCCTGCCGGTCCCGCGAAGCGTGTCGACCCCGACTCCCGTGCGTAGGTCGACGCCTTCCACCAGATGCAATCTGCCGATCAAGGCACCAACCTCGGTTCCCAGCACGGATGCGAGCGGAGTGTCCTGCGGTTCGAGGACCGTCACCGAGACGCCGAGGTGGCGGAATCCCGACGCCAGTTCGCATCCGATGAAGCCGGCACCGACGACCACCACATGGTTCGTGTCGACCGCAGCGCGGCGGAGTGCCTCGGCGTCGTCACGCGAACGCAGCACGTGAACTCCGTCGAGGTCCGGCAGCGACGGCAACCGCCGGGGACGCAGCCCAGTGGCGACAACGAGATCGTCGTATTTCACAGACGTGCCGTCGGCGAGGTGCAGTGATCGCGTCGCGGGATCGACCGACACCGCAACCGAACCCAACCGCAACTCGATCTTGTGCTCGGCGAAGTACTCCTCGTTCTCGAAGGTGGTGTCCTCGCGCTCTCCTCGCAGAACTTCCTTCGACAGCGGTGGCCTGTCGTACGGGAGGTGCTGTTCGTCGCCGACGAGAATCACCTCGCCGTCGTAACCCAGTTTTCGTACTTCTTGCGCCGTCCGCAGCCCGGCCAGTCCAGCTCCTACGATCACAATCGTCATGGGAAGATCTCTACCAGAAAAAGAACCTGTTCCCCTGAACTATGTTCTCCTGGCGACGCACTATGTTCTCCTGGCTACGCACTACGTTCACCGTGCTGCGCGTCTACGATCGAGCACATGAGTACTGACCCCGGCTTCGTCGGCTCCTATTCTTCGGACGGAGCGGGCTCGGCAGCGCTGACCACCTCACAGGGGCGAACCATCATCGCCGATGCCGTGGTCGCCAAGATCGCCGGAATCGCCACCCGCGAGATCAACGGCGTGTACGACGTGGGTGGCGGCACGGCACGGGTCGTGGGCGCACTGCGAGACCGCATCCCGGGCGCGCGGGTCAACCACAGTCAGGGCGTCGCAGTCGAGGTCGGTGAGAAACAGGCGGCGATCGACATCGGCATCGTCGCCGAGTACGGCGTTGCATTGCACGAGCTGGCGGCAGGCATCAGGCGCAACGTGATCACCGCCGTGGAACGAATGACGGGCCTGGAAGTCACCGAAGTGAACATCACCGTCTACGACGTCATATTGTTCGACGAAGCCGATCAGGGCTTCGACGCGGACGTCCGTCCACGCGTCCAGTGACCGACGACGCGTACGCCGACCTGGCCGACGACGTCGCGGCTGCGACACTGAGCGTTTCTGGTGTTGCGGCACTTCACGGCGGTGAATTCGGTGAGATCGCAACCTATCTGCCCGGGCGCAAGGTGCTCGGGGTTCGCATCGACGCCGAGCGGTGCGACGTCCATATCAGCGCCCGGTACCCGAGCGATGTGAACGGGGTCGCCCGCGGAGTCCACGCTTCGGTGAGCCCGCTCGTTCCGGTACCGGTCTCGGTCACCGTCGAAGACGTGATCGCCGGAGATACAGGGGAACACTCATGACCTACACGATCGTCGGTTTGTTGACCGGCATACTGCTCGCACTTGCCGGGATCATCGGCGGATTCAGCGGCTTCGTCCTCGCACTGTTTCTCGGCGCGATAGGCCTTGCCATCGGTGCGCACCTCGACGGTCGGCTCGATCTGACGTCGCTGTTGCGCAGCCGCGGCCGTGGCTGACACTGCCGTGGTCGACAGCGATCCTGCTGCAGACAACGGGGATCCAGACAACGGGGGTCCGGGCACTCTCGTCATCAAGGAACGTGCCATCGAACGGGTAGCCGTTGCGGCGGCACTGACGGTTCCTGCCGTGGTTCGCACCACCGGCGGGATGTCGCGTCTGACAGGCCGGGAACTTCCCCGCGCCGACGTGTCGATGGGCGAGCACTCGGTCTCGATCAACCTGTACGTGAGCCTCGCGTGGCCGAGCACTATCTCCGACGTCGCAGCATCCGTGCACTCGGAGGTGGCCCGGGTGCTCGACACCATCGTCGGCCTCCCCCTGCACCGGCTCAACGTGGTGGTGGCCGCAACCTCCGCAGGACGGGCAGTGGAGCACCGTGTTTCCGTCGCCGACACCAGGACGCCGCCGAGGCCGCGTCCCCCGACTGCGAGTCCCGCTGCACTGTTCGTTGCGCTGGTGCTCGCCGTGGCACTACTGGGCGTCGCGTTCGTGGCGGGCCGCGAGTTTCTGATCTCCCGCGAGACGATCGTGGGTGCTCCGTGGATCCGCAACGCCGTGGACTGGATCGCCGAACTTCACTGGGCCACCTGGATGATCCCGGCCGCGGCCGGAGCCGTGGTGGTCGGGTTGATTCTCGTGGCGATCGGCCTCAAGCCACGAACCAAGACCCACACCGGGGCGAGCACGCCGACGTCGTCGACCCCGATGGTCTGGCTACGCCCGACCGACGTGGCCCGTCTGTGCAGCGATCACGCGGGCGACGTCCCCGGGGCTGCATCCGCCCGCACCACGGTCACCAAGAAACGCGTCACGATCGATGTCCAGCTCGTCGGCGAGGCCGACGAGACGGCCATGACCGAATCTGTCCGCGAGGCGGTCTCTCCCACCCTCGCGGTGCTCGCCGACACCAGAAAGACCCGAATCCGGCTCCAGCAGGCCCGATCGTGAAACGTGTGACCGCGGTGCTCGACCGCCTGCTCGTCGTACTGCTCGGAATCGTCCTCCTTGGAGGCGGAGCTTTCGCCTTGGCGTGGCACTTCGACCTTCCGATCGCGACCGAGACGTTGTCGCGGTTCGATCGGGCGACCTTCGCTGGTCTACCGGACCAGAGCTGGTGGGAACCTGCTCTGGCCGGTACCGCCGTCGCTGCCACCGTCGTCGCGATCGCCCTCCTGATCGGCAACCTGTCACCCCGGCGTACCGGGACGGTGCAGATTTCGTCCGAGGACTCACTCGCGGTTCGAGTGGACCTCGGCGCGCTTGCCCGCGGAGTCGCCGCCGATCTCGCATCGTTCCCCGGCGTCGAATCCTCGCGTGGGCGAGCGATCGACGACCGAGGAACCGCAACGCTGGCCGTCACCGTCTCGACGACCCCGCACATCGACATCGACGCCTTCACCCGGGCCGTGGAGGACACCGCGGCCTTCGTCGACGAGGCACTGGAGGGTGCCCCGGTCGCCGTCCGGGTTCAGGTGCACGCGAGCGCTCACAAACGCGGATCCACCGGCTCCGATTCCATCGCGAGCACCGCGAAGACGGCTTGATGGACTCGCCATAGCGGCTCGCCGTCGACGTGACGCTGCAGGGCCTCGATCCCGAGCGCGTACTCACGCAGCGCCATCGACTGCTTGTGCGCAAGGTTTCGCTCACGCAGCGTTGTGAGTTGCGAAGGCTCGGTGTAGTCCGGACCGTAGATCAACCGCAGGTAGTCACGTCCGCGCACCTTGATGCCCGGCTGAACCTTTCCGGTCGGACCGTTCGCCGACGGCTTCACCACCATCCCTTCTCCACCGCCGTCGGTGAGACTCTCCCACCACAGCGCGCCTTCTCTTACCGACTCCTCCGACGTGAGATCGACCGTGATGCGGCGCGTCTGGGTGAACAACGAAGGTTCGAGCGACGCCAGCCGGTCCGCGATCGCGAGGTGCCACTCGTGCGGGCGATCCACATGGACACCCGTGGCCGTGGCCAGAATCTGGAACGGTGCGATGCTCACACCGGCCAGACCCGCTGTTTCCCAGACGTATCCGCGGTACGCGTCGGTGAACTCGTGGATGTTCGCCGACCGCCTCGAATTGCGCTCGATCCGCTCCGCCACCGGCAGCCCGCGTGCCGCAGCCCGGTTCAGAACCTCCTCCTCGGCGGCAAGATCGGCCCCGGCTGCAGCGCCCACCGCTGCGTACTGCGTACGAATGAGCCCCTCGGCCTTGGCAGACCACGGCATCAGCTCACTGTCCACGACCACCCAGGAGGACCCGAGCTCGTCCCATAGACCTGCTCTCTCGAACACCTGCACGACAGATACGACGAGTTCGTTCGTCAGCGACTCCTCGAACACTCGTCGGCCGCTGCGGGTGTAGGCCGTCCCCGTTCCGTCGCGGTTCAGCACGAGCACCACCCTCGAACCCATGTGCTTTTCCTCGCACACGACCGAAGTCACCCCGACCTTTCGGTACGCGTCGAACGCATCGGTCGGGTACTCCAGATAGCCGTCTTTCCGAGACGACGGACACGGGGCCATCGTCGGAGGGAGGTAACGCAGCCACTGCGGAGCCACCGCGAAACGGCTCATGACTTCGAGCGCGCCCGCAGCATTTTCGGCACGGACACTCACTCGTCCGCGCAGCGCGGTCTCGACGCCGCTCGACCCCAGTACATCCGTCAGATCCAGTGAATCGGTCTCGCGTACATACCGATTGAGCGGCTTGGCCGGGGCATACCACTCCTTCTCTGCGCGCACCGACACGATCTCCCGTTCCGGGTACCGCAGGGCCGTCAACTTTCCACCGAAGACGCACCCGGTGTCGAGGCACATCGTGTTGTTCGTCCACTCCGGCTCGGGGACCGGAGTGTGGCCGTACAGAACCATCGCCGACCCTCGATAGTCCTGTGCCCACGGGTACCGCACCGGAAGACCGAATTCGTCGGTCTCGCCGGTGGTGTCACCGTAGAGCGCGAAACTACGGACTCTGCCCGACGCCCGATTGTGGTACTTCTCGATCAGGCCGGCGTGTGCGAGAACAAGACGACCTTCGTCGAGTACGACGTGCGCGACAAGTCCGTCGCAGAACGCGAGCACTTCCCGCCGAAACTCCTCCGTTTCCTGGTCGAGTTGCGCCAAAGTTTCCGCGAGACCGTGCGTGCGGTTGACCGCGCGCCCACGCAACGCCTGCACCAGCTTGTGTTCGTGGTTGCCGGGGACTGCCAGCGCCTCGCCTGCACCGACCATTCCCATCACGAGCCGCAGCACGCCGACAGAATCGGGACCGCGGTCGACGAAATCGCCGAGGAACGCAGCCGTGCGCCCGGCAGGCGGCACCGCACCGAGTGCTCGTCCGTCGTCATCCCGGCGGATGGTGTAGCCGAGGGAGGTCAGCAGGCTTTCCAGTTCTGCGAGACATCCGTGGATGTCGCCGATGACATCGAACGGTCCGGTGTTCGTGCGGAGATCGCTGCGCAGCGGTGAGCGCGTGAACTCGGCCCGATCCACCTCGTCGGTGCCGTGCAGCCGGTGCACGGTACGAAAGCCTTCCTTGGCAAGCCCGCGCATCGACCGGTGAAGCTGCTGCTGCTGACGCCGCAGCACGTCTCGGCCGAAGGTTCGATCCTCTCGTTCGGCATTGCGCTGCGCACAGACGGACTCGGGAACGTCGAGCACCACGGCCACCGGCAGAACGTCGTTGTCCCTGGCGAGTTTCACCAGAGCCTTTCGTGCAGCCGGTTGCACGTTGGTCGCGTCGACCACCGTCAGTCGCCCTGCGGCGAGGCGCTTGGCGACGATGAACTCCAGCAGTTCGAATGCGTCCTTCGTGGCACTCTGCAGGTTCGGATCGTCACTGACGATGCCGCGGCACACATCGCTCGACACCGTCTCGTACGGGCCGAAATGCGTTGCGGCGAAGGATGATTTACCCGATCCACTGATTCCGACGAGAACGATCAGCGCGAGGTCGGGCAGGTCGTATCGTGTCATGCCGCCTCCTTATCGTCTGGTGAAGATTGCCATCTGTGTCGGGGATCCGAGCACGGGGTCGATCGGTCCGATGCTCTCGTGACGCACGTCGTACTCGGCTCGTTCGGCGACCCCCGCCGCCCAGTGTGCGAATTCCGAACGGCTGAACTCGAATCGGTGATCGGTGTGCCGGAACTCGCCCGGTGCCAGGCCGTCGTACAGCGCGTTGTACTCGCTGTTCGGCGTTGTCACCAGCACTGTTGTGGCTCGCGCTTCCCGAAACACCGATCGCTCCAGTGCCGGCAGCCGATCCGGTTCGACGTGCTCGATCACTTCCATCAGCACCATGGCGTCGAACCCTGCCAGCCGGGTGTCGCGGTACGTGGCCGACGATTGCAGAAGTGATATCCGTGCCCGTTGCCTGTCCGGCAGATCGCTCAGCCCCAGTCTCTTCTCGGCGGCGGCCAATGCACGGGCACTGACGTCCACCCCGACGATCGACTCGAAACCGTGGTCCGCGAACAGGTCCCGAAGCAAACGCCCCTCGCCGCACCCGAGGTCGACGACTGTCTTGACACCCTTCAGTTCAGCGAGAACTACGCGGGCTCGCTCGTCGCTCAGAGTTCGATCACGCGGCGCAGGTTCGGTATTCGGTGCATCAGGAACGAGCCTGTCCACCACCGACGCCACGAGGTCGCGGCGGTGCTTGAGATATCGCCCGGTGATGAGGTCCATCTTCGGGTGATCACCGAGCCACTCCCCCGCTGCGCGAACCAATTTGTCGGCCTCGTCCTCGCCCACCCAGTAGTGCTTGACGTCGTCGAGCACGGGCAGCAGCACGTACAGGTGCTTCAGCGCTGCCGCCACCGTGAACGTCCCCGTCAAAGTCAGGTCGATGTATACGGACTCGCCCCATCGTGCGATCGCTACATCCAGTGGTATCGGCCTGGCCTCGACGCTCCACCCCAGCGGGCCGAAAAGGTCGGCGGCAAGCTCGGATCCGCCGCGGCACGGGACCGACGGCAGGTTCACCTGCAGATTCAGCGGAAGTTCGGGCAGATCGGGACGTGCCGTACACACCCCGGCCATCGCCTGCTTGAACACACGCGAGAGTGCAACCGCGAGCAGCGATGCGCCGGCATACGGCCGATCGTTGACGTAGCGGCCGAGCGCGAACTCGCTCGATGAGTACCTTGGTTTGGTCTTGCCCAGCTCGGCTGCATCGACATCCAGCACGAGTGCGACCCGGGTCGCTTCGGGTGCTGCGTCGGGATAGAGAACCGTCGCCGACCCGACCGAGAGACCGAAGGTCTGCACCTTGTCGGGGTGCTTGTGCAACAAAAATCCGAGATCGGTGGTGTCCGGGAAATCGGTTGTCGCAGCAGCGGTCAGAGTCATGAGCACGCGGCCGACGTTACGGGAATGTCCGATTGCGCGCCTTGGCTTTTTTCACGCAAAAGCGGCACCCACCCGAAGGTGAGTGCCGCTTGGGTAACGCTGGGTGAAACTAGATCACTTGATGATCTTCGTGACGCGACCGGCGCCGACGGTACGACCGCCCTCGCGGATAGCGAAACGCAGGCCCTCGTCCATGGCGACCGGCTGGATCAGCGCGACAGTCATCTCGGTGTTGTCACCGGGCATGACCATCTCGGTGCCCTCGGGGAGGGTCACGACGCCCGTAACGTCCGTGGTACGGAAGTAGAACTGCGGGCGGTAGTTGTTGAAGAACGGCGTGTGACGGCCGCCCTCGTCCTTGGACAGGATGTAAGCGTTGCCCTCGAACTCCGTGTGGGGAGTCGTGGTGCCCGGCTTGATGATGACCTGTCCACGCTCGACGTCTTCGCGCTTGATGCCACGAACGAGCAGACCGACGTTGTCGCCTGCCTGGCCCGAGTCGAGCAGCTTGCGGAACATCTCGATGCCGGTGACCGTGGTCTTGGTCGAGCCGGGACGGATGCCGACGATCTCGACCTCTTCGTTGACGTTGACCGAGCCGCGCTCGATACGTCCGGTGACGACGGTTCCACGACCGGTGATGGTGAAGACGTCCTCGACGGGCATGAGGAAGGGCTTGTCCGTCTCACGGACGGGGTCCGGGATGGAGTCGTCGACAGCCTGCATGAGCTCGGCAACGCTCTCGGCCCACTTGGGGTCACCCTCGAGTGCCTTCAGTGCGGAGACCTTGATGACCGGTGCGTCCTCGTCGAAGTCCTGCGCAGCGAGAAGCTCGCGG